>NZ_JBSFVU010000023.1:0-162670 GCF_053592475.1 Streptomyces sp. NPDC002671 | reverse complement strand
CCCCGGTCAACTCCTGCCAACGGCTCATGAGACCAACTCTAGGTCGACCGTGTGCACTCGAAGAAGCGACGCCAATGTCTCCGGGGTTCCGGATCTCTTTGCCCCCTCTCCTGCCGCGCACTCGTGCAGCCAGCGTTCACCCTCGCCGTAGTCGGCGCCGCGGACCTCCCCGGACTCCTTGATCCAACGGGCCATGGCACGAACCCTGTCGGCGCGCTCGCTGCCCCGCGCAGGCGCACGGGCGATGAGGAAGCTGTCCGGTGTGGTGTAGCGCAGCAAGCCCCATGGCGGACCGTGCCCGTCCTTGCGGGAAGGGATGTCGGCACTGAAGGCGTGCTCCACGGAGTAGTCGCCATACACGACCGTCCGGGGGAACGAGGGCCGTTCCCTGCGCAGTGTTTGATAGAGGGCAGCACGGTGCCCAGCACATCGAGCGCGGCGATGGCGTTCTCGGCACTCTCGTCGCCTTCCGGGACCGCGCCCATGTCCAGGATGAGGTCGGTCCGCGACGGCACCAGGCAAAGGCGGTCGACCATCCCCGGCAGTCCGGCCGAGCAGCGCTCGTCCGGTCGCTCGTCGACGAGCAACCGTATGCCGAGTCCCCGGCCGCTGAGGAACGCGAGGTCGGCGGTGTAGCGCTGGAGGTTCTCGTCGCGTTCCGGACCCGTGACCAGCCGCAGGCCGCTCCTGGTCGCCAGCCGCCACAGGGCGACGGCGGAACCTCGGATCCGCCCCTCGACATGGACGGCATCGATCCATCCCGGCATTCAGTCCATGGCTTCGATGAGCCGGTCGACGCGCGGGGTAAGCCAAACGGTCCAACACGATCCCATCGTCGCCGGGATCCGGGACGGCCCGCTCCCCTCGGGGCCGCTCCGGCCCCGACCGCGGGACGATCGCCCGCAGGGGTGCTGTCCGTCTCCGTGATCGGGGATCCAGCGCCGCGTACGCGGTCCACGCGCACGGTCGAGTCGGCAGGATCGGTACGTAGATCGGCTCGACCATCGCGGCTCCCCCTCGGACTCTTGCCCCGCCAAATCGCCATCGCCCTGGCCACAGGGTGAGCAAGCATTCTCAGTAACGAAAGAGCACAATTCCAGCCAGAAGCGGACTTTGAAGCGAACAGTGCGAGCGGTGAATCGGGGGACGTTGCCCGAGGATCGCCATACGGTTGGGTTGAACGGTTGATCCGCACACTGACCTGAGACGAAGGAATACGTCACGCGACCCGCCCTGGCCGCCGCGCAGGTGCGCGGCAGTCAGGACCCTCGGCACCACCGCTCACCCCACCGCCACATGGGTCACGCAAACCGCGAAGAATCTCGTCATGGACCTCGAAGATGCCGGCTGCCGGGCCAGGTTCCTGATCCGGGACCGGGACGGGAAGTTCCCGCCCTGTTCGACGCCGTCCTCATGAACGCCGGTGTCGATGTCGTGCTCACCAAAGTCCGCGTGCCCCGCATGAACTCCATCATGGAGAGATGGGTGCAGACCTGTCGGCGCGAGCTTCTGGACCGCACCCTGATCTGGAACCAGCGGCATCTGCTCCACGCCCTACGCGAGTTCGAGGACTTCTACAACTCGCACCGCCCCCACCAAAGCATCGCCAACACCCGCCCAACCCGGCCGCCACCGACGCCGAGGACAGATCCGGAACAGATCACCCGCCTCAACATACGAAAACGCGACCGCCTCGGCCGCATCTTCCACGAACACCGACACGCCGCCGGACCTGGGCGGATGAGGTTTTCGGCAGGCGCGGTGTCCTGCTCTGTACTCCGATTCCATCAAGCCACGCTGTACGCCTGTTGGACGTTGCTGCCGAGCAGTGCGCGAAGCGACTCGGCTTCAGACGAGCCCAACCCCTCGTAGATGTAGAGGGCCTCGCGCCAGCACGCCTGAGCCCGGTCGTGCTGACCGATCCCGTGAAGGGCGCGCCCGAGCACATTGAGGATGTTGCCGCGCCGCCATTCCCCGCCGATGCCGCTCAAAATCGTCAGGGCCAACTCTGCGTTGCCGGCGGCCTGCGCCGAACGGCGTGCAGCGAGGTCGACCTCGGCCAGGCGGAAGAGCGTCATTCCCTCCCACAGGCGCTGACGGCTGTCGCGGAACACCCTCAGGGCCTCCTGGAGGTGGCGAGCCGCGGAGCTCAGCTCGCCGCTCTGGGTGAGAGCCAGGGCAAGCGCGTAACGGCCGTTGGCGCCACGCAGGGAATTGCCCATGGAGTCATAGATGTCGATGCCTCGCTGCGCCAGCGCGACGGCACTCGTCGTGCGACCGGTCGCAAGGTAATTCCGCGACAAGTTGCACAAGGCTCCGGCCTCTCCGGGGGAGTCGCCCAGAGCGCGGAAGTGCTCGATGGCCTCGGAGAGATGCTGTTCTCCGTCTTCGTGCCGATTCTGGTAGAGCGCGATGGCCCCGCTGCTGTTGAGGGCATCGGCAGTGGTCCAGGAGTCACCCGTCGCTCTGCTGAGCCGCACCGCCTCGCTTGCTTCTCGGTCCGCTTCCTGGAAACGGCCCATGAAAAGGTGCAGTTTGGCGAAGATTCCCCGCGCTCGTGCCTCGGTCCGCACGTCCCCCGTGGTCACGGCAGCTTCCAGTATGACCTTTACCGTGTCCTCGTACTCCCTGGTGTTGGCCCCGGACTCCGACAGGTCGAGCACGGCCAACAGCAGGTCCATGGCGCGTCTGAGAGTACCCGAACGCCCCCCGGACTGGCGAGCACAGGAAAGCAGGCAGTTCGCTTCGGTGTAGAGCCAGTCCTGAGCGAAACCACGATCGGCAAACGTCAGCCCGGGACACTCGGTCGTCTCCAAGTGGTCCACGAGATGGTCCCGCGGTCGCTCCATCGCGTACACCTCGGCCGCGGTGGCCAGATAGAAGTCCAGCAATCGGGACACAGCCGCATCCCGCTCGCTCGGTGGCCACTCGTCGCGCTCCGCGCACGCACGCGCATAGAGACGCACCAAATCGTGGTACCGATACCGCCCAGGCGCCGCAGACTCCAGAAGTGACGCGTCGACCAGGGACTCCAACAGGTCTTCCGTCTCCTCCACGGGAAGGTCGAGGACCGCCGCAGCCGCCGCCAGAGAGAGATCCGGTCCGTCAGCCAGACCCAGCAGGCGGAAGGCCCGGGCCTGGGCCGGTTCCAGCTGGCCGTAGCCCAGTTCGAAGGTTGCCTTCACCGCGAGGTCACCGGCCTGGAGCTCGTCCAGACGGCGGCGTTCGTCCGCGAGCTTGGCCGCGAGGACCGAGACCGTCCAGGTGCGGCGGGCCGCCAGGC
The DNA here is from genome assembly GCF_053592475.1 of Streptomyces sp. NPDC002671. NCBI lineage: Bacteria > Bacillati > Actinomycetota > Actinomycetes > Kitasatosporales > Streptomycetaceae > Streptomyces > Streptomyces sp. NPDC002671. Next base: position 159,387 of record NZ_JBSFVU010000023.1, on the reverse strand, counting down.
GTGACGCCGCGATGCGGATCGCCAGCGGGAGAAAACCGCAGGCCGCGACCACGTCCAGGGCGGCCTCGCGCTCGCCGGCCACGCGCTCCTCGCCCACGATCTTCGTGAAGAGCGACAACGCCTCGTCCGGCGACATCACATCCAGGTCCATCAGGTACGCACCGGCCAGATCCACCATGCGGACGCGGGACGTCACCAGTGCCGCGCAGCCTGCCGTCCCCGGCAACAGGGGCCGCACCTGCGCCGCGTCCCGCGCATTGTCCAGCAGGACCAGGACCCGGCGACCGTCCAGGACGGAGCGGTACAGCGCCGCCCGTTCCTCCAGCGAGTCCGGGATCGCCGAGTCCGCCTTGCCCAACGCCCTCAGGAAAGCCCCCAGCACCGTCTCCGGCTCCGCTGCCCGTGCCCCCGAGCCCTGCAGGTCCACGTACAACTGACCGTCGGGGAAGGCGAATCGCGCCTGGTGGGCTACGTGCACGGCAAGTGTCGTCTTACCGATGCCTCCGATCCCGGCCAGTGCCGAAACCGCCATCGCCCGGCTCTCCGCTCCCGAGGCGGCGTTCAGGATTTCGCTCAGCTCGGCGACGAAGGCAGTGCGGCCGGTGAAATCCGGAACCGTCGCGGGCAGCTGCGCGGGACGTTCCGTTACGACCGCCGGTTCCGCCACCGGCCCCGACGGCTCCGCCAATCCGGGGTCCGCTTGCAGAATCCGCTGCTGGAGTTCGCGAAGGCCGGGACGCGGGTCCACGCCCAGCTCCTCCGCCAGCAGGCGCCGCGTGTCCGCGTACACGGCCAGTGCCTCTGCCTGGCGGCCGGAACGGTACAGTGCCAGCATCAGCAGCTCGCGCAACCGCTCCCGCAGCGGATGCGCGGCCGTCAGCGCCGTCAGTTCCGACACCACCTCCGCATGGCAGCCCTGCTCCAGGTCCATGTCAACGCGGGATTCGAGGAGTCGGAGGCGCCACTCCTCCAGGCGGACTCGCTGTGTCTCCGCATACGGGCCCGGTACGCCGGTCAGCGGCTCGCCGTCCCACAGCGCCAGCGCCCGACCCAGCAGCTCCCGCGCATGGCATAGGTCTCCGGCGCTTCGCGCCTTTTCCGCCTCGGCCGCCAGATCCTGAGCCACTGCCAGGTCCAGCGAGCCCTCACGCAGGCCACGGATCGCATAGCCGCCCGACTCGCTCACCAGAACGCCCGGGTCCAGGACTTTGCGCAAGCGAGAGGCGTACGTCCGTACAGCGGCCAAACCCTGCGACGGTCGGTCCTCGCCCCACAGGGCGTCGATCAGCTCCTCCGCGGTGGCAGTACGGCCTTCACGGAGGAGCAGAGCGGCCAGCAAGGCGCGTTGCTGGGGGGAACCGGTGGGGAGTTGCTCCGCCCCGCGCCAGGCACGCACAGGTCCCAGTACGCTGAAACGCGGCAGTTCGTCAGGAGGCGCGGTCAAACGCTGCTCCGGAATCCGTGGTACGCCATCCATCGCTGCCTCCCCTCCCGTCAGCGTATCAACTCGTTTAGCAGACGTATATGGATCGTTTATCGGCGGCTGCCAGCATCGGGGGACCGCGCTCTGCGACTTGCCCAGTCCGGGGCTGCGCTGAGCCGGGGCCCCGGGAGTGGCATCCCGGGCCCCCGGCGGCCCGGAGCGGCGACCGAGGCTCAATCTGCTCCCTTTCCCAACTCTGGCTTACTGCGCCCTCTTTGAGTTACCGTCACCCCAGTGCCGCCGTGCCGCGAGTGGACTGGCCCCTGCCAAGGGCCTCTGAAGGTCCGCTTGTCGGTGCGCGCCACAGATCCGGACTGGGCAAAGTCATAGGGAGATCGAGCGCTGTCATGCAATCAATCAGTCCACCTGTGCTGCTGGCTGGAGTCGTGGTGACTCTGGCCTATTTCGTATTGGTTGGCTACCTCGTCAAATCGTTGAGGTCCAACAAGCGGCTGCCCTTGGTGATCGCAGCTCTAACGGGGCTCGTGGGCGCTCTTCCCGCGGTGCTTTATGCCCTGTACTCCGCGCTCACCGCAGTGACGTAGGCGCCCGGACCGATTCAGATCCGATCCGGGGAAGCAGCTGCTTGACCGAGTCGCTTCCCCGGGCGGTCAGTCACGTCACCGCTGCCTCAGGAGGCTGAGGGTGGGCAACGGGTCAGCGGGGAGCTACTAAGACGGCCGCCGGTGGCCAGTGGCCGAGCGACCGGTACAAAGACGCGGAAATCTTCGCCCTACGCCATCAGATCACAGTGCTGGAGCGCCAACTCCGTGGCGAGAAAGCTCGGTTCTCCCCAAGCGATCGCGCGTTCCCGGCGCCCTGCCGCCTGCTCGTTGATCAGGTTGAGCCAGGTCGCACCGCCCCGGCGGCCGAAGTACTTCGGGTTGAGCACCGCGTGCACGCGCGGGGAGCCGTAGATCCCGCCGGAATCGGTGTGAATCTCCTTGATGCGGTCGGTCAGCTCCGCGTCGCGCCGCCTGCGGTCGATGGTGGTTCACCGGCGACGAGGTGTACTCCGAAGAGATCTCTGGGAGTTCGGGCTGGGCTACACAGTCGGCGTGTCCCACGCCCGCCCGGTCACGGACGGAGCAGGCCGCCGGTGGAAGGTCCGGCAACTGATCAACAAGGTGCGGCCGGCCAGTGGATGCGCATGCGGACCGGACACGGCACCGAGGGAACCCGCGAGTACGACTGGGTCCGGGCGGACGTCCGCGCGGACGACACCCTCGACAAACACCCCGACGGCGTCAGCGTCCTGGTCGCCCGCCGGCACCGATACACCGGCGAAGTCTCCTTCTTCAGCTGCTGGGCACCTGGGCCCGTCGCCCTCGCCCAGCTCGTGGAGGTGATCTGCCGCAGATGGCGGATCGAGGAAACCTTCCAGCTCGGCAAGACCTTCACCGGCCTGGACGAAGGCCAGGTGACCTGCTGGAACTCCTGTATGCGCTGGTCACTGTTCTCCCTGATCGCCGCCGCCGTCCTTGCCCTCACCGTCGCTGCCACGACCAGCGCTGCCCCTGCCGGACCGGCCCGCCTTACCCGCTGACCTGCCTCGAAACCGTGCGGGTCCTGCGGGCGTTCGTGCTGACACCACCCGTCCGGGAAGCGGAACACGTCCTGCACCGGATGGCTTGGCGCCGGCATCACCAAGCCGTCGCGCAAGCCTGCCACCGGCGCCGACACGCTCTCCAGGACCAGCCACCGCCGCCGACTACAGCTGCCGTGTCTGACGCTCGTACGCCCCCGAGGGCCCTGCCAGTCCTTGTCGGACGGCGGGGATCTCGCGTGTTCGGAGCGGGGACGACGGTCTGCGGGGACCGAGGCCCTTGGAGACCCGTTGCCGCGTTGCAGGCCGCTAGCCTGTCGGTATGTCGGAGCGTGTCATGCCCGGCCGTGCGGACGGCCTGATCACCCTGGGTGCCGCGGACGCTCTGTGGGTCGATCTGACGGTCGGCAGCGCTGTGCCGACGGCTTCTGGGGCGTTCACCTGCTCTCCTGCCCGTGCCTGGGTGGGGTACGTCCTGCTCGGCGGCCGCGCGGTGGCGACGGTGAGGGCGAGCGACGGTCAGTGGAGTGTTCCGGAGGTCGAGGTTCGCCGGGCAGCCGCGGAACTGAACGCGGTCGGGATGGATCGGCGCGACCTGGTCCGCGTCGGTCCGTTTCGCGGGGCGCCGAGGCAGGGGTGCGACGAGGAAACACCGCTGCGTTGGCGCCGGCGCATCACGGGGGAACTGCAGGAGCCGGGCTGCCCCGAGCGGGCAGCACGACGTGAAGCCGGCCGGCCGTACCATCTGGCGGGGATCGACTGGCGACAGGTGCTCGTGGAGCAGACCCGCGACCGGACGCAGCGGACGTGGTGGCTGCCGCGCGCCGTGGTCAGGCTGCTCGACACGGCCGAGCACTCCGAAGCGCAGTGGCTGCAAGCCGCGCGGACCCGCCAGGCAGGCGCAGCCGCCGCCGAGCCGCCCTCCCACCCTCGGCAGGCCCGAGACGCCGACGGTCGGCAGACGACGAACCCCGAGGACCCCACCCCCTCACTGCGCCCGTACAACGAAGAGCTGAAAGGCCAGCTGTACTCGGTGCTCAGCAGGAAGCCCGGTACCTCCCGCAAGGTGGCCGGGTGGGCGTGCGCCGTCTGCCGCACCGCACCCGCCGCAGTCCTCGACCACTGCCACGAACACGGCTACGTCCGCGCCCCCGTCTGCCAGTCCTGCAACACACAAGAACGCCCCGACCACCTGTACAGCAACGACATCCGCGTGGCGAACCGCTACACACGCCTCTTCCACACCGACACCGACGACTGGCTCCGCCACTGGCACCGCTGCCCCGGCTGCCGCGCACGCACCACCCTGCCCCTGCCGCACCTCGCCGCATGGACCGCCCACATAGCCTGCCGGTCGCTGCGCCCGACCCACCGCGCCCCCCGCGGACGCAAGCCCTGCGGTGTCCTGCGCGTGTCCTGGACGGGCAGCCAGAACGCGCCCCGTTCCTGCCTGCTCACTGTCGCCGTCGACTGCTGCCCCTCCGGCGAGCACCGCGTCCTGGCGCAGGTCCCCTACCGCGAAGCCGCCGAGCGGTTTCGCGTCTGGTTGGCCGAGACAGCCCCTGCCGTGGCCGCCGCGGCCGGTCCTGACCGCTTGGACGACCTCCCTGCCCAGTTCCGGCCGGTCATCGCGGACACCGACGGCGAGGGCCTCGCGCTGTTCTGAGCGGGCACCGGGACACCTGCCACCCCAACGCCTCGCAGCTGGTGCCCCTCGACACGGTCACCCCGCACGCCCCGCCGCGTGAACTCGGCGTGGGCCGCACGACGTATCTCTGTCGTACGGTGAGCTTGGCAAGGCGGGTCGGTGTAACCGTCCCGGACAATCGATGAGGCCGCCGCGCGCGAAGAGTCGGCAACCCTGACGTCAGCCCGAGCACGCCTTGACGATCACGTAGATGATGACGCAGATGATGATCAGGCTGAAGCACCCGCCGTCATCGTCGCCATCGATCGAGCGCCGGATCCGGTCGCGCTCGTCCTGACGCCCCTGGTCGTATGCCCGCTGTTCCTCCCAGTCGCCGAAGTACACGGTTATTCCCCCTAGTACCAGATGAGTACGACGAGGTAACGGGTGAAGATTCCCGTCGGAATGCACTGGAAGGTGCGCGCCTGGCCAGTGCCTACGTAGTACGCGCCGAGAACCTGGCAGGTCCGTACGTCGTACTGGCCCACGCCGTACCAACGCCATGTCGCCGCCTGGGCGGCCGATGCCGTGGTGATCTGAGTGGTGGGTACGGACGCGGGTGCGGCTTCGGCGGTCCCACCGATGCCGAGGGCCATGGTGATCGCGAGTACCGTGGCGGTGGCCGTCCTTCGAAGGCTGGATTTCAACGCATTTCCTTCCTCTCTGTGGGGGGCTGTGCCCAGGCGGATGTGGTTCACGGGCCGGGTACGGGCGGCGTCGGCGCTGGTTCCGGTTGCTCGGCAGTTGCCTGGGACCGGGAGCTTTCATCGTGCCGTCGGTGCGGTGATTCGGCTTGTGGGTGCGTGCACGGTGGGTTGTTGTTCTGTGCGGATTGTTGAAGGCGGATCGCCTCGGCGCGGTACTCGCCCGGGCTCATTGCGTACGCGGCCTTGAATGCCCGGCTGAACTCGGCCGGTATGAGCAGTCCCCAGCGGGCGGCAAGAGCGGCGATCGGCTGGTTGCGCATCCTGGGGTCGGCAAGGTCGGCGCGGCAGCGTTCCAGGCGCCGGTGGCGGATCGTCGCTGCGACGGTGGCCGGTTCCTGCTGGAACAGAGCGTGGAGGGAGCGCAGGGAGATGTGGTGATGGGCGGCGATGGCGGCCGGCCGGAGATCGGGGTCGCCGAGGTGGCGGTTGATGAAGGCGTTGATCTGTGCGCGCAGCACTGTGGTGCGGGCCTCCGCCGGTACGAGCTCTGCCTTGTCGAGCCGGTCGGCAGCGAAGGAGGCGACGAGGTCGGCGGTGAGGGTGCCCAGGCGGTGAGCTTCTGCCGGCCCGAGCTCTGTGCGTGCCGAGAATCTCGTCCGCGCAGGTCATCCCGCTTGTGATCGCTGCGAGTTGCCACGGCATGATGACCACTCGTGCTCCTGCGTCTCGCCTATCTGACCGTGTCGAATGCCTTCGCCGCGCTCTGGCTGCTCCCGAAGAGCGACCGTGCCAAGGACGCCGAGATCCTGGCCCTACGCCACCAGATCAGGGTCCTTGAACGGCAACTCGGCTCGAAAAAGGTGAAGTTTGCCCCCGAGGACCGGGCCTTCCTCGCCGCGCTCCTGGCACCGTTGCCGCGCCAGGTACTGCGTCGTCTCCGGCTTCCGGTACGTCCGGACACGGTGCTGCGGTGGCACCACAACCTGGTGAAGCGGCGGCACGCCCGCATCTGCCGCCCCAAGCAGCCCGGACGACCCCGCACCGTCCGCTCGATCCGGGCGCTGGTCCTGCGTCTAGCCCGCGAGAACAGCGGCTGGGGCTACCGCCGTATCCACGGGGAACTCGCCGTACTCGGCATCACCATCGCCCCGTCCACCGTCTGGGAGATCCTCAAGGCCGAGGGCGTCGACCCGGCGCCGGAACGGACCGCCACCACCTGGGCCGGCTTCCTGCGCTCCCAGGCCGACGCCCTGCTGGCCATCGACTTCATCGAAACCATCACCCTGACCGGGCAGCGGCAGTACATCCTGGCCGTCATCGAGCACGCAACCCGCCGCATCCGTGTTCTGGGCACCACCGCGCACCCCACCGCGGGCTGGGTGACCCAGGCGGTCAAGAACCTCGTCATGGACCTTGAGGACGTGGGCGCGCACGCCGCCTACCTGATCCGCGACCGTGACGCGAAGTATCCCGCCCTGATCGACGAGATCCTCGCCGACGCCGGCATCCAGAGCGTGTTCACCGGCGTTCGCATGCCAAGGATGAACTCGATCATGGAGAGATGGGTGCTCAGCCTCCGCCGCGAGCTCCTCGACCGCACCCTCGTCTGGAACGCTCACCACCTGCGCCATGCCCTTCGAGAGTATGAGCGGTTCTACAACGAGCACCGCACCCACCGCTCCCTGCAGGCAGCCGCGCCGCTGCGTGCACTCCCCGAAACCATCACCGACCCCAGGAAGATCGCCCGCCTCGACATACGCCGCCACGACCGCCTCGGCGGAGTGATCCACGAATACCATCACGCCGCTTGACCTGCACGGACGTGATTCTCGGCACACACAATGACCCACAACCCCGCCACGGACTGGATCCGCTCCAACGAACCCGCCCACGAAGCCATCATCAGCCCGGACCTCTTCGAGGCCGCCGAAACCGTCCGCAGACAGCGGGCCCGTACCCAGGCCAAGCAGGAACGTACCGGAAAGCAAGGCGCACGCCCCTACGTCTTGCGCGGACGCCTCCGGTGCAGCCTGTGCGGGCGCAAGATGCAGCCCGCCACCATCCACAACAGCGTCTACTACCGCTGCGAATTCAAGGACCAGGAACAGGCCCTCTACCCCGGCCTCACCCACCCACGCACCGTCTACCTGCGCGAAGACGTCGTCTGCCGGGCCCTCGACCAGTGGATCGCCAGGGCCTTCGCCCCCGACCGGCTCACCACCACCCTCGAAGCCCTCACCCACGCAAACGCCGCAGCAAGCACCCAAGAAACGCAGACACCCGAGCAGGCCCAAGCACGCCAGACGATCAAGGACTGCGAGCGCCGGCTCGCCCGCTACCAGGCCGCCCTCGAAGCCGGAGCCGACCCAGCAGTCGTCACCCAGTGGATCAACGACGCGCAGAAAGACAAGGAGGCAGCACGGACGAAGCTGGACGCGCTCCCCACCGTCACTCGCAAGAAGGAATCCCCACTCGACGCGCAACAGATCCGAGAGTTCACTGAGAGCCTTGGAGGCATTGCACGGCGCATCCATGCAGCGGACGCAAACACGAAAGGCCCGCTCTACGAAGCCCTCGGGATCGAAATCGCCTACGAAAACGCAACGAGGACCGCGACCGTAAGGTCGAGGCCCTCGTCTCCGTATCGTCAATCGTTGTGTCCGAGGGGGGACTTGAACCCCCACGCCCGATAAAGGGCACTAGCACCTCAAGCTAGCGCGTCTGCCATTCCGCCACCCGGACTAGGTGTCTGCCGCCTTACCGGGGCTGTTCCCCGCGGCGACATGGACAACAATACCAAGCTTTCGGAGTGCGTTTCACCTGCGTATCCGCCTGCCGAGGGCGGCGGCCGGCCTGCACGAACAGTGACCGGACGGTCGCATCCTGAAGACAGGATCCTGCATACACATGCGGCTCCCCCTCTCTCTACGATCTGCTCACCGATCATCGGAGGGGGAACACCGTATGGACGCCACACCGTCGTACCCGGACGCCGAGGAACCGGGGCGCCGGGTCACCAGTCTCGAGCTCTTCTTCGACCTGGTCTTCGTCTTCACGCTCACCCAGCTGACGGTGCTGCTCGCGCACGACCTGTCGTTCGCAACGGCCGCCCGGGGGGCGCTGATCCTGGTCGTGCTGTTCTGGATGTACGGCGCCTACGCGTACCTCACCAATCAGGTGCCGCCCGACCGGCCGTCCCGGCGGCTGCTGCTGATGCTCGGCATGGCCGCGTTCCTGGTGTGCGCGCTGGCGATCCCGCGGGTCTTCGACGACACCGGCGTGGTCTTCGGCCTCGGCTTCCTCCTGGTGGTCGTCGTGCACACGGCGCTGTACACGCGCAGCCACGGCTGGGACTCCGTCTGGTACGGCGCCTCCAACGGCCTGGCCGCCCTGTCGGTGACCGGTGCGGGCCTGGTCCACGGCCTTGCGGCTGACGGCCTGTGGCTGCTTGCGCTCGCTCTGCAGTTCGTGACGCCGTACGTCGCGGAGCACGGGCCCGGCCGCCGGGACGGGCGCAGCGCGGCGACGATGCGGGTGCAGCTGGGCAGCCTGGACCCGGCGCACTTCGTGGAGCGCCACGGACTGCTGCTGATCATCGCGTTCGGCGAGTCCGTGATCTCCATCGGTGTCGGCATCGGTGATCTGCCGCTCACGCCGGGCCTGTTCGGGGGCGCGTTCCTGGCGCTCGCTCTCGCGGTCGCGCTGTGGTGGACGTACTTCGTTCGCGACGAGGAGGCCGCGGAGGCCGCGTTCCGTGCCACACCGGCCCCGCAGCGCTGGCGGCTGGCGATGAACGCCTACTACTACGCGTTCCTGCCGATGCTCCTGGGCGTCGCCTACCTGGCGACAGGGGTCAAGAAGACCATGGGGCACCTGGACGAACACCCGCACTGGGGAGCGGCGTTGGTGCTGGCGGGCGGGGTGGCCCTGTTCCTGGCGGGCGACGCGGCCTTCCGAACGGTCATGGGGCTGCGGCCCGTTCGCCACCGCGCGGGCACGGCCCCGCTCGCCCTCGCGACCGCCCCTGTCGCCGTCCGACTTCCGGCGTACGCCGAACTCCTGCTCCTGGTGGCCGTGTTGGTGGTCATGCTGGCGCTGGAGTCGCGCCATTACTCGACGCAGGTGGGCGCGGAGCAGCCGACCGCGGCCTGAGGCACCTGGGAGTCAGGCGCTGTTGCGCCGGTGGTAGGAGTGGCGGGTGTGCTCGGTGTGTTCGCGCATCAGGCGGGAGGCGCGCTGCTCGTCCCCGTCGATGATCGCGTCGATCAGCTCCTGGTGCTCCGTCCACGAGGTGTCGCCGCGCAGGCCGGCCACCGGGGTGTGGTACCAGCGGACCCTGCGGTCGACCTGTGCGGCGAGTCCTGCGAGGACCACGTTGCCGGCCAGTTCCATGATCTTGGCGTGGAAGGCCGCGTTGAGGGCCACGGCCCGGGCGACGTCGTCGGCGGCGTCGCACGCACGCCCCTGCTCCACGATGTCCCGGAGCGCGTCGATGCCCGCTCGGTCGGCGTTGGCGACGGCCAGGCGGGTGGCCTCCGCCTCCAGCAGCGTACGGACCGCCAGCAGCTGGTCGGCCTCCTCCTCGGTCGGCTCGTGCACGAACGCGCCCTGGGCGGGCCGCAGTTCGACCCAGCCCTCGGTGTTCAGCCGCTGCAGCGCCTCACGCACCGGCTGCCGGGAGACGCCGAGGTGGGCGGCGAGTTCGCTCTCCACGAGATGCTGGCCGGGCTGCAGGGCGTGGGTGGTGATGAGTTCCAGCAGCGCCTCGTAGACACGGTCACGCAGCGGGCCGGGGCGCTCCAGCTTGGGCACGGACCCCTGCGGCAGTCCGGTCGACAACATCGCGGTCCCCCTCCTGGGCGGGCTGCCGTACACCGTGCACGGTATGCAGTACACAGTGGACCGCCCGCCATGGATTGTCTTTCGTCCACAACCTACGGCGCACGGTACCGGCGAGCGCCGCGCTCGGGCGCCTCACACCAGGGGCATCTCAGGGGCAGCGGACGACCTGTCCGGCGTACGACAGGTTCCCGCCGAAGCCGAACAGCAGCGCCGAGTCGCCGGAGCGCACCGCGCCCCGCTCGATCAGCTTGGACAGGGCGAGCGGGATGCTGGCGGCGGAGGTGTTACCGGATTCGGTGACATCGCGCGCGACCACAGCGTTGACGGCGCCGAGCTTCTCGGCGAGGGGCTCGATGATGCGCAGGTTGGCCTGGTGCAGGACGACCGCGGCGAGGTCGGCGGGCTCGATGCCGGCCTTCTCGCAGGCGCGGCGGGCGATGGCCGGCAGCCGGGTGGTGGCCCAGCGGTAGACGCTCTGCCCCTCCTGCGCGAACCGGGGCGGGGTGCCCTCGATCCGCACGGCGTGCCCCATCTCCGGCACCGAACCCCACAGCACCGGCCCGATCCCGGGCTCCTCCCCCGGCGCGCAGGCCTCGACCACAGCGGCCCCGGCCCCGTCGCCGACCAGGACGCAGGTGGTGCGGTCGCTCCAGTCGGTGATCTCGGACATCTTGTCGGCGCCGATGACGAGGGCCCGGGTGGCCGCACCGGCCCGGACGGTGTGGTCGGCGGTGGCGAGGGCATGCGTGAACCCGGCGCAGACGACGTTGACGTCCATGGCGGCGGGCTGCGGGATGCCGAGCCGGGCCGCGACCCGGGCGGCGGTGTTCGGGGAGCGGTCGATCGCGGTGGAGGTGGCGACCAGCACCAGGTCGATGTCGTCCGCGGTGAGCCCGGCGGCGGCGAGGGCCTTGGCGGCGGCGTGCGCGGCGAGTTCGTCGACGGGTTCGTCGGGGCCCGCGATGTGCCGCGTGCGGATGCCCACCCGGCTGCGGATCCACTCGTCACTGGTGTCCACCATGCCGGCCAGGTCCTCATTGGTGAGCACCCGGGCGGGCTGGTAGTGACCGATCGCCGTGATGCGCGATCCGTTCATAGGCGTATTCCCTCGTTGCCGTGGGTAGCGGGACGCCCCAGTCTGTTCGGTGACTCACGGGTACGAGGGCAGGTGAAGCCACAGGAATCGAACCCTGCGATTGTCGGCTTCCCTCAGGTCATGCCACTGCCGGGTCGGTTTCTCCATCGATGTGCAGGACAATAGGTCGCGAAGGTCACCTCTGCGCCAGACAGTCCGGTGACCCACGGCACTCTCTGCATCAAGGGCCGTTTCGGCTGCCAGCACGTACAGAACCGGGGCTGATCAGGACATGGGACGAGTCACGGAACGACGCAAGGTCCTCCGCATCCGGGACGGGGCGGTCTCCACCCGGCCGGACACCCTCGTCGCCGAGGAGCCCCTGGAGATCCGGCTCGACGGCAAGCCCCTCGCGATCACCATGCGCACGCCCGGTGACGACTTCGCGCTGGCGGCCGGTTTCCTGGTGAGCGAAGGCGTCCTGGCCGCTGCATCCGATGTGCAGAACATTGTCTACTGTGCCGGGGCGACTGTAGACGGTTCGAACACCTACAACGTGGTCGACGTGAAGACCGCCCCGGGTGTCGTCCTGCCGGACTTCACGCTGGAGCGGAACGTCTACACCTCCTCGTCCTGCGGGCTGTGCGGCAAGGCCAGCCTGGACGCGGTGCGGACGACGGCCCGCTGGCCCATCGCCGACACTCCCCCGGTCCGGGTCACGCCGGAGCTGCTGGCCGGCCTGCCGGACCAGCTGCGGGAGGCCCAGCGGGTGTTCGACCGCACGGGCGGCCTGCACGCGGCGGCCCTGTTCACCGAGGACGGGGAGCTGCTGGACATACGGGAGGACGTGGGCCGGCACAACGCGGTCGACAAGCTCGTGGGGCGAGCCCTGCAGAACGGGGAGCTGCCGCTGTCGCGGTCCATCCTGCTGGTGTCCGGCCGGGCTTCGTTCGAGCTGGTGCAGAAGGCGGTGATGGCGGGCATTCCGGTGCTCGCGGCGGTGTCGGCGCCGTCGTCCCTCGCCGTGGACCTGGCCGCCGAGACGGGTCTGACCCTGGTGGGCTTCCTGCGGGGCAGCTCGATGAACGTGTACGCGGGCGAGGACCGCGTCGCCCTGCGGGCCGAAGCCGCCCAGGGCTGACCGGCGTCCCCGCCGCAGGGGTCAGCGGGCCGCGAGGCGTACCTGAGCGGACGTCACGACCGTGCCGAGCCTCGGGAAGTCGAGCCGGGTGGACGCCTCGTGCTCGGCGGCGGTGAAGGCGGTCATGGCGTCCTCGGCGAAGACGAGCTGGTAGCCGAGGTCGGCGGCGGCGCGGGCGGTGGACTCGACACCGAGGTTGGTGGCGATGCCGCCGAACACCAGGGTGGTGACGCCGCGTTCGCGCAGCCGCTCGTGCAGACCCGTGTCCTGGAAGCCGCCGATCGTCCGCTTGACGATCTCCAGGTCCCCGTCCCGCAGCAGGCCCGGCACCAGCCCGCTGCCGGGCGGTTGTTCGGCGACCGCGGGCCGTTCGACGCGGACGAGGACGACGAGCGCGCCGGCGGAGCGGAAGTGCACCGCCAACTCCTCTGCCGCCTCAAGCACTTCGGTGCCTTTGCGGGGTTCCAGGGGCAGCGCGACGATGCGTTCCATCAGGTCGACGAGGACGAGGGCGGTTCGCTGCGGATCGAGCACGGGAGCTGCGGTCATGACGGAACGTCAGCCGTCGTCAGCCGTCCGTGCCGGAAATCCGGATCAACAGGCCCATGAACTGCTCGCGTTCGGCCGCGGACAGCGGGGCGAGGAGTTCGTCGTTGGCTGCGCGGGCCGCCTGCTCGCAGCGGGTGAGCAGGCGCGCTCCCTCGTCGGTGAGGGTGACCGCGTTCTTGCGGCGGTCCCTCGGGTCCGGGGAGCGGACGACAAGGCCGTTGGACTGCAGGTCGTTGAGGACGCCGACCACGTCCTTCGGGTCCAGGCCCACGCTGCGGCCGAGGTCGGCCTGGGCGACGGGACCGAGATCACGGACGGCGGAGAGCACCACGTGGTGCCACATCTTCATGCCCTCGGCGGCGAGCGCGTCGGCGACCAGGCCGCGACCACGCGCGGCGGCCCGGCCGAGGAGCCAGCTGGGCAGGGAGCGGATCGCGGACAGGGGTGCTTCGGCCATGCCGGCAGCCTACCGAAGAATCGTTGGACTTCCCCACGAACCTCCATTACCGTTGGGGCCACCAACGAGTTCATGGGGATTCCCAACGATCGATGGGCCGGGTCCGCCCGGCCACTGGAGGTTGCGATGCGCCGGGTCCGGTACGACTCCACAGGCGGCCCGCTGTTCCTGGAAGAGGCCCCCGTCCCCGAGCCCGGCCCCGGCGAACTGCTGGTGCGCTGCGAGGCGGTCGGTGTGACACTGCCGGTGGTCCGCAAGGTCACCGAGGCCGCCGAACCGATCCCGCTCGGCGGCGAGATCGCCGGCCGCGTGGTGGCGGTGGGCGAGGGCGTGACCCGCTTCGGCGCCGGCGACCTGGTCACCGGGCTGTGCTTCGGTCACGGGTACGCCGACTTCGCCGTGCTGCACGAGGCCATGACCTCCCCCGTACCGGAGGGGGCCGGTGCCGTCGACGCGGTCGCGCTGGTGCGCAGCGGCCTGGTGGCCTTCGGCGCGCTGGAGGCGGCGCGGCTCACGCCGGGCGAGGCGGTCCTGGTGACGGCGGCGGCGAGCGGGGTCGGGCACCTGGCGGTGCAACTGGCGCGGGCGCGGGGCGCGGGCCTGGTGATCGGTGCGGTCTCCGACCCGGCCAAGGCGGACTTCGTCCGCTCCCTGGGCGCGGACGACTGCATACAGTACGCGGACGACAGTTGGGGAGAGTCCGTCGACTGTGTACTGGATGCGGTCGGCGGTGACCTGCTCACCCCCGCCCTCGCCGCACTCGCCCCACACGGCCGTCTGGTCGCCTACAGCTCGGGCGGCGGCACGATCCGGGCGTACGACCTGCTGGTCGGCGCCAAGTCGGTGATCGGCTTCCAGATGGCGCTGATCGCCCGCGGCCGGCCGGAGCTGTACGAGCAGTGGCGGCAGGAGCTGTGGCGGCTGCACGGCGAAGGAACCCTCAAGCCCGCCGTGCACGGGGAGTTCGCGCTGGAGGACGCGGCGAAGGCGCACGCGGTGATCGAGGCGCGGGCCAACCTCGGCAAGGTGGTCCTTCGCCCGTAGGTGCCGCACGCTTCTTGTCGGGTTCAAGGACCCCAACTACCCTCGATGGGGCGCACGTTGGACGTGGGATGTCCGGATGTCCAGATGCCCGGCCGACGAAGGGCAGGTCGCACCATGCCGTCAGGTCTTCGCGCCCGTCTCAGATCTCTCCTGGCCCCCGCGGTCGCCGCCGCGGCACTGCTGCTGGTGCCGCTCGCCGCGCCGCATCCGGCCGAGGCCCAACCCGCCGCCGCACCAGCGCCGTTCGAGCAGCAGATCCTGTTCAAGTCCGCCCAGGATCCCGGCTACGCCTGCTTCCGCATCCCGGCGATCGTGCGGACGAACGACGGGACGCTGCTGGCGTTCGCCGAGGGCCGGGTCCTCAACTGCGGGGACGCGGCCGACATCGACGTCGTCGTCAAGCGCTCCACCGACGGTGGCCGCACCTGGGGTCCGCTGCGGGTCGTCAGTGAGGGCGCGGGCGACACCCACGGCAATCCGGCACCGCTCGTGGACCGCGACACCGGCCGGATCTGGCTTGCCGAGACGTACAACACGGGCCGTAAGGACAGCGCCAGTTGCTCCGTGCCCTGTGACCGCACCCCGCATCTGCAGTACAGCGACGACGACGGCCTGACCTGGTCCGAGCCGCGCGATCTCAGCCCCGAGATCCTGCCCGCAGAGTGGAACTCCTGGTACGCGACCGGCCCCGTACACGGCATCCAGCTCACCCACGGCCAGTACGCCGGCCGGCTGGTCTTCGGCGTCAACGCCGAGACATGGGACGGCCGGATCACCGCCAACCACGCGGCGCTCATCATCAGCGACGACAACGGCGGCCACTGGCGGATCGGAGCCACCGACACCTGGCCGATCGCCGCCGACGGCACCTTCCGGCAGAAGCCCTCCGAACTGACCCTCGTCGAGCGCAACGACGGTGCGGTCCTGGTCAGCGGCCGGGAGCAGGACGGCACCGACCTCGGCCACCGCACCGAGACGCTCAGCCGCGACGGCGGCTCCAGCTTCACCGCGCCCTTCCGCGCTCTGCCCGACCTGTACACGCCGCAGGTGCAGGGCTCGATGCTGCGGCTGGACGACCGCATCCTGCTGGCCTGCCCCGGCGACCCGGACCGGCGCCGCACGATGATGATCCGTTCCTCCTACGACGGCGGACGCACCTGGGACAGCGTGGACCGCGGCACGGTCGTCACCCGGGACTGGTCCGGCTATTCCGATCTGGTCCGCGCCGACGAGGACACCGTGGGCCTGCTGTACGAGGGCGGCGCGGTGGACGCCCGTGACGAGATCCGGTTCGCCCGCTTCACCGAGGACTGGCTCGCCCCGCGCCGCGGCCCGGACCCGGTCACCGCCGACCTCGCCCCACACGGTCACCCCGCCGCAGTGCTCGGTGGCGCCGAGGAGACGGACGGCGTCCTCGGCGGCGCGCTGGAGTTCGACGGCACCGACGACGCCGTACGCCTGCCGTACCGCGACGAACTCCCGCTGAGCTCGAAGGACTTCACGGCGAGCCTGTGGTTCCGGTACACGGCCACGAGCGGGGAGCAGCCGCTGCTGTGGATGGGCGGCATCGGCACCAGCCAGCCGCAGGTGTGGGTGCGCGGCGAGCCGGCGAACAACCGGGTCCAGGCCCTCATCACCGTGCGCAACGGCGCCACCCCGCCGCGGACCGTATCCGTTCGATCGGATATCGCATACAACGACGGCCGCTGGCACCACCTGGCGCTCCGCCGCGGCGGCGGCCGGTTCGCGCTGTTCGTCGACGGTATGCAGTGGTCCGTAGCCGATATACCGGGGCCGGTCAGCCGTAACTCCCCCTTCGGCGTGCACATCGGTCAGCGCATGGACAGCCGGGCCTACTTCACCGGCGCGATCGACGACGTACACCTGTGGGACCGGGCGCTCGGCGACGAGGAGCTGTCCGACCCGAAGGCGCTGCGCTCACCGCACGACACTGTGTTCTGGCTGCCCCTGGACGAGGTGGGCGACTGACACGTCCGTGGCCTCCTCCGGGTCGCGGGCGCGCCGCTTGGCGATGACCGCGCACACCATGAGCTGCATCTGGTGGAAGAGCATCAGCGGCAGCACGGCGAGGGAGGCGTGGGCGCCGAACAGGACGCTCGACATGGGCAGCCCGGAGGCGAGGGACTTCTTCGACCCGGCGAACTGGATGGAGATCCGGTCCGCCCGGCCGAAGCCGAGGGCCTTGCCTCCGTACCAGGTCAGCGCGAGCATCACGGCCAGCAGGACGGCCTCGACGGCGAGCAGCGCGGCGAGGCGCGCGGGGCTGACCTGGTGCCACATGCCCTGGGTCATGCCCTCGCTGAACGCGGTGTAGACGACCAGCAGGATCGAGCCGCGGTCGACCAGTCCGAGGACCTTCTTGTGCCGCGTGACGAAGGGGCCGATCCAGCGGCGCGCCAGCTGCCCGGCGACGAACGGCACGAGCAGCTGGAGCACGATCTTCACCAGCGAGTCGGCGGAGAACCCGCCGCCGCTGCCGCCGAGGAGGGCCGCGGCGAGCAGCGGGGTGAGGACGATGCCGGCCAGGGAGGAGAAGGAGCCCGCGCAGATCGCGGCGGGCACGTTGCCGCGGGCGATCGAGGTGAAGGCGATGGAGGACTGGATCGTCGACGGCACGAGGGTCAGGAACAGCAGGCCCTGGTACAGCGGATGGGTCAGCAGTGCCGGTACGAGAGCGCGCGCGCCCAGCCCCAGCACGGGAAAGACGACGAACGTGCAGGCGAGGACGGTGGCGTGGAGCCGCCAGTGCCGGAGTCCGTCCAGTGCCTCGCGGGTGGACAGGCGGGCGCCGTAGAGGAAGAAGAGGAACGCGATCGCGGCCGTGGAGGCGCCCGAGGCCACGTCGGCGCCGGTGCCCCGGGCCGGGAGCAGTGCGGCGAGGCCCACCGTCCCGAGCAGCAGCACGATGTACGGGTCGATCGGCATCCAACTCGGCCAGCTCAGGCGTTTCACGGTGCTCCGATGTGCTGTGCGTGTCTGTCGGGGTCTTTCCTGTCCGGTGCCTGCAAGGGCCCTCTCCATCGTCCTTCTCCGCTCGCCGATCGGGAATCCCGTACACCACTCTCACTGTCATCACGACGGACGATGACGACGTATGCTGCATTTCGTGTACGACCCGACGCAGTTGCGCACGTTCCTCGCGGTGGCCCAGACACTCAGCTTCACGCAGGCCGCCCGGCGGCTCGGGCTGCGCCAGTCGACGGTCAGCCAGCATGTGCGCCGGCTGGAGGACGCGGTCGGCCGTCAGCTGTTCTCCCGGGACACGCACTCGGTGGAGCTGACCGAGGACGGCGAGGCCATGCTCGGTTTCGCCCGCCGGATCCTGGAGGTGCACGAGCAGGCGACGGTGTTCTTCACCGGCACCCGGGTGCGGGGCCGGCTGCGCTTCGGCGCCTCGGAGGACTTCGTCCTCACCCGGCTGCCGGAGATCCTGGAGGGCTTCCGCTACGACCATCCCGAGGTCGACCTGGAGCTGACGGTGGAGCTGTCCGGCACGCTGCACGAGCAACTGGCCGCCGGAAAGCTCGACCTGGTGCTGGCCAAGCGGCGCCCGGAGGATCCCCGGGGCGAGCTGGTGTGGCGCGACGACCTGGTGTGGATCGGCGCGGAGCGGCTGCGTCTGGAGGCCGACCGGCCCGTCCCGCTGATCGTGTATCCCCCGCCCGGCATCACCCGGGCCCGCGCACTGGAGACGCTGGACGAGCAGGGCCGGCCGTGGCGGATCGTCTGCACGAGCGGCAGCCTCAACGGGCTGATCGCGGCGGCGCGTGCCGGGCTCGGCGTCATGGCCCACTCCCGGCGGCTGATCCCGCCCGGCCTGTTCCGGCTGCCGGACCGGGCGGACCTGCCCGACCTGGGCAAGGTCGACTTCGTCCTTGTGCACGGCCGGCGCCGGGCCTCGGCGGAGGCCGCCGCGAACGCCCTGGCCGCGGCGATCCTCGCGGGCGGCGAGCGGCTGCGGCGGCAGGCCGGCTGACGGCAGCCCGGCGGCCGGCCCCTCAGCCGCGCATCCCCGCATCCGCGCATCCCCGCATCCCCGCATCCGCCCAGCCGCCCATCCGCTCAGCGCCCCGCGCGGTATGTCAGCTGCTTGACCTGGTGCAGGAACGGTGTGGCCTCCACGTGCTGGACGCCCTCCAGGGTGCCGAGCGGGCCGCTCAGGTAGGCGTACAGCTCCGCGGTGTCACGGACGACGACGGTGACGACGATGTGGGAGGGGCCCGCCGTGGCGGAGGCGAAGGCGACCTCTTCGTGGCCGGCAAGGGTCTCGCCGACTGTATGCAGGGCGCCGGGCGCGGTGGTGATCCACAGGATGGCTGCGGTGCCGTAGCCGAGGATCTCCGTGTGGTACTCGACGTCGGTGTAGACGGCGCCGGAGGCGATCAGGGCGGACAGGCGGCGTTTGACGGCGGATTCGGAGCGGCCGGTGAGGCGTTCGAGCTCGGGGTAGGTGGCGCGGCCGTCGCGTTCCAGGGCGGCGAGCAGCGGGGCGTCCTCGGGTTCCAGCCGTACCGGGGCGTCCGGTGTCCCGGCCGGGACGGGGCGCAGGGCGGCGATCTGCTCGTCGGTCAGGGCCCGGAACTTGCGCAGCCAGCCGTCCGGGCCGCCGTGGAAGCGGTGCAGCAGCTGCAGGGCGCGGATCTCCACGACGCTCGGGGTGCGGGGCAGTTTGCCGAGGAGGAGGTCGTCGTGCTCGGAGGGGCTGCGCGGCCGGGTCATGCAGGCGATCTCGGTGCCGCCGGAGACGAGCCCGATCCAGTACGTGTCGGGCCGCTTGGCGAGCGCGTCGGCGATGACGGTGGCGCTGTCGGGCGCGCAGCGCAGGCGGAGCATCCACTGGTCCTGGCCGAGGCGTTCGGCGTCCCGTAGGGCGACGATCTTGAGGCCGCCCTCCGCGGACAGCCGGCGGTAGCGGCGGGCGATGGTCTGGTCGGAGACACCGAGCACCGCGGCAATGCGACGGAATGAGGCGCGGCCGTCGATCTCCAGTGCGGACAGCAACTGGAGGTCCAGTTGGTCGAAGGTGTCGGATTTCAGCTCCAGCACGGGCTCTCCTGTCGGATTCCACCGGCCCTGGGCGTTCTTGGGCCCCGATCGGTCGTGACACGGCCATCGTACGGAGCAACACGAACGATACGGATCGATGCGGATCGATACGGACCGATACAGACGGACGCGGATGGACGCGGAGCGAGGTGCAGCCGTCGTGGATGCGCAGCCGTCGTGACAGGGAGAGGAATCATGCGGATCTGGGGGACGCTCACGGCCGTGTGCCTGGGCACGTTCATGTTGCTGCTGGACGTGACGATCGTGGTGGTGGCGCTGCCGGACATGGCGCGGGCGCTGCACGCGTCACTGGGTGAGCTGCAGTGGGTGGTGGACGCGTACGCGCTCGCGCTGGCCGCGCTGGTGATGGGGGTGGGTGCCGCGGCCGACGTCCTGGGGCGGCGCCGGGTGAACGTGGCGGGCGTGGTGGTGTTCGCGGGCGCGAGCCTGCTGTGCGGGCTGGCGTCGGGGCCGGGGCTGCTGGTGGCGGCGCGGGCGGTGCAGGGGGTGGGCGCGGCGGCGATGTTCGCCACCACGCTGCCTCTGCTGGGCTCGGCCTACCAGGGGCGGCAGCGGTCGGCGGCGTTCGGCGTGTGGGGTGCGGTCAGCAGCGCGGCAGCGGCGGTCGGGCCGGTGGTCGGCGGGCTGCTCGCCGAGGGGCCGGGCTGGCGGTGGATCTTCTTCGTGAACCTGCCGGTGAGCGTCGTCGCGGTGTGGCTGACGCTGCGGACGGTGCCCGAGTCGCGCGGGACGGGGGTCTCCCCGGCGGGCGCGCAGTCGAGTATGGCGCGGGTCGACTGGCCGGGTACGGGGGCCTTCGCGGCGTTCGCTGGCGGTACGACGTACGCGGTGGTGCGCGCCGGCGACGAGGGCTGGACGGACCCGGTGACGCTCGCGGCGTTCGGTCTGGCCGCGCTGGCGCTGGCGGTGTTCGCGCTGGTGGAGCGAAGGGCGGCGCATCCGCTGCTGGATCTGTCGCTGCTGCGCAGGCCCGCGTTCGCCGGGGTGCTGCTGGGGTCGTTCGCGTTCAACGGGGTGGCGTTCGGCTCGGTGGCGTACCTGTCGATCTGGATGCAGACGCTGCTCGGGATGACGCCGGTGCGCGGCGGGCTGACGCTGCTGCCGATGACGGCCGTGTCCATGGTGGTCGCGGTGCTGGTGGGGCGGCTGCTGCACGGGGTACCGGCCTGGCTGACGATCGGCGGCGGGCTGCTGCTGATCGGCGCGGGCACGCTGGCCCAGGCGGTGCTGGACGCGGGTTCCGACTGGACGGCGCTGCTGCCCGGGTTCGTGCTGGTCGGCCTCGGCACCGGGCTCGTCGCGCCGACGGCGGCCGGGGCGGCGCTGGCCGCGGTGCCGGCGGAGCGGGCCGGGATGGCGGGCGGCGCGGTGAACACGGTCCGGCAGCTCGGGTACGCGCTCGGGGTGGCCGTCTTCGGCACCGTCCTCACCTCCCGGATGACCGGCTCGCTCCCCCACGAGGCCGCCCACGTCCTGGCCGGCGGCGGCGCGGCGGCCCTGCGCGGCAGCATCGGCGACCACGCCCTGCGCGCCGCGTTCGCCTCGGGTCTGAACGGCGCGCTCGTGGTCGCCGGGCTCGCGGGCCTCGCGGCGGGCACCGCGGTGCTGCTGCTGGTGCGCGCGGGCCGGCCGGCGGCACAGGCGGCGGCGCCGGAGACCGGCGCGGTGCGCGAGGAGGCGGGGGCGCGGCTCGGGTGAGCGGCGGTACGGCGAGGGCGGCCCGGGCGCACCGGCGGGCCGCCCTTGCGACGTATCTCACATGGCACCTCGTGGCGTACCTCGCGCAGCACCTCGCGGCGTAGCTCACGTCGCGCCTCTTGGCCTGCGGCGAAGGCCCGACACGCCCCGCATCAGCACCGAAGGCGGTAATCGGTGCGTACAGATTCGGTGGAGATTACGACACCGGAACTTACTGACCCGTCAGTATTGTGTCCGGCCCTTCCCCATGTGCGCGCATTTTCCGGGTACCGGACGGGAGAAACGTGAGGTTTGCTGGGTTTCCGCACCCCTCCCGCACAGTGACCAGGTGGGGTAGCTTTCACCGCGCTGTGGGGAGCGTCACGTACGTGATCAAGGAGCGAGGACCGGGGAGCGGGGTTTGCGCGAGTTCACCAACCCTCCGATGGCGTCGGCGCCGCCGGTGGGCGGTCTGGCCGACATCGTCTTCGACCATGCCCTGACGGACCCCCGGCACGTCGCGCTCGGCCGCAAGGACGAGTCCGGGCAGTGGCGGGACGTGACGTCGGCGGAGTTCCGCGACGAGGTCCTCGCGCTCGCCAAGGGACTCCTCGCGAGCGGCATCCGCTTCGGCGACCGCGTCGCGATCATGTCCCGCACCCGCTACGAGTGGACGCTCTTCGACTTCGCGCTGTGGACGATCGGTGCCCAGGTGGTGCCCATCTATCCGACGTCCTCGGCCGAGCAGTGCTTCTGGATGCTGTACGACGCCGAGGTCTCGGCGGCGGTCGTGGAGCACGAGGACCACGCGATGACCATCGCCACGGTCATCGGGCGGCTGCCCCAGCTGCACCGGCTGTGGCAGCTGGACGCGGGCTGCGTGCAGGAGCTGTACGACGCCGGGGCGCACCTGGACGACGAGGTGGTGGACCGGCACCGGCAGGCGGTCACCCCGGAGTCGGTCGCCACGATCATCTACACCTCGGGGACGACGGGCCGCCCCAAGGGCTGTGTGATCTCGCACGGCAACTTCATGTTCGAGGCGGACACGGTGATCCGCCGCTGGGAGCCGGTGTTCCACTCCAAGAAGGGCGACGAGGCCTCCACCCTGCTGTTCCTGCCGCTCGCGCACGTCTTCGGGCGGATGGTGCAGGTCGCCGCGATCCGCGGCCGGGTCCGCTTCGGGCACCAGCCGCAGCTGCACGCCGCCGCGCTGCTGCCCGACCTCGCCGCGTTCCGGCCGACGTTCATCCTCGCGGTGCCGTACATCTTCGAGAAGGTGTTCAACGCGGCCCGGCGCAAGGCGGAGAAGGACGGCAAGTCGGGACCGTTCGAGAAGGCCGTCGGCATCGCGGTGAAGTACGCGGAGGCGGTGGAGGCCAAGGCCTGGGGCACCGGGCCCGGCCCGTCGGCGGGGCTGCGCATGCAGCACCAGCTGTTCGACAAGCTCGTGTATGCAAAAGTCCGCGCGGCGATGGGCGGCCGTATACGGAATGCAATGTCCGGTGGTTCGGCGATGGACCGCCGGCTGGGACTGTTCTTCGCGGGCGCGGGTGTGCAGATCTACGAGGGCTACGGCCTGACCGAGTCGACGGCCGCGGCGACCGCGAACCCGCCCGAGCGCACCCGCTACGGCACGGTCGGCCAGGCCATTCCGGGTGTGACCGTGCACATCGCGGACGACGGGGAGATCTGGCTGCACGGCGGCAACGTCTTCCAGGGCTACCTCAACAACCAGAAGGCCACCGACGAGACCCTGCACGAGGGCTGGCTCGCCACGGGCGACCTCGGCACCCTGGACGAGGACGGCTATCTGACCATCACCGGCCGCAAGAAGGAGATCCTCGTGACCTCCGGCGGCAAGAGCGTCTCCCCGGGCGTCCTGGAGGAGCGGGTCCGCGACCATCCGCTGGTCAACCAGTGCATCGTCGTCGGCAACGACCGCCCCTACATCGCCGCCCTGGTCACCCTCGACCAGGATGCCGTCGAACACTGGCTGCAGATGCGCGGCAAACCGGAGCTGACCCCGCGTCAGCTGGTGCGCGACCCCGACCTGGAGACGGAGGTGCGGCGGGCGGTGGTCGCCGCCAACACCCTTGTCTCCCAGGCCGAGTCGATCCGTACCTTCCGGATACTGGCCCAGCCGTTCACGGAGGAACACGGCCTGCTCACCCCGTCGCTGAAGCTGAAGCGGAAGGCGATCGAGAAGGCGTACGAGGCGGAGGTGGAGGCCCTCTACCAGGCCTGACGAACCGCTGTCCCGCCGGCCGGTCTCCCCCGGTCTCCTCCGGTCTCCTCCTGTCCCCCACGGACTCCCCCGGACTCCCCCGGACCGCGCGCTCAGGAATGCGCGTCGACGCGTGATCGTTGACCATGGTGCTATCACCTGTCGGCAACCGAAGGATCACGAGGCCCGTGAGCAGCAAGGTCCCCCCGATCATCCTGAACAACGGCGTCGAGATGCCCCAGCTGGGCTACGGCGTCTTCCAGGTGCCGGACGACGAGGCCGAGCAGGCCGTCGCGACGGCCCTGGAGGCCGGGTACCGCAGCGTCGACACAGCGGCGATCTACGGCAACGAAGCGGGCACCGGCAAGGCGATCGCCGCCTCCGGCCTGCCCCGCGAGGACGTCTTCGTCACCACCAAGCTCTGGAACAGCGACCAGGGGTACGACTCCACGCTGCGCGCCTTCGACACGTCGCTGCAGAAGCTGGGGCTCCAG
Organism: Streptomyces sp. NPDC002671; assembly: GCF_053592475.1. NCBI lineage: Bacteria > Bacillati > Actinomycetota > Actinomycetes > Kitasatosporales > Streptomycetaceae > Streptomyces > Streptomyces sp. NPDC002671. The sequence goes on along the minus strand of NZ_JBSFVU010000023.1, from coordinate 135,430 downwards.
TACATCGACCTGTACCTGATCCACTGGCCGCTGCCGTCCCGGGACACCTACGTCGACACGTACAAGGCGCTCGAGAAGCTCTACAGGGACGGCCGTGTCCGCGCGATCGGCGTGTCCAACTTCCTTCCGGAGCACCTGGAGCGGCTGATCGCCGAGACGTCGGTCATCCCGGCGGTCAACCAGATCGAGCTGCACCCGCATCTGCAGCAGCACGCGCTCCGCGAGTTCCACGCCGACCAGGGCATCCGCACCGAGGCCTGGTCGCCGCTCGGCCAGGGCAAGGGGCTGCTGGAGGTGCCGGCGATCGTGGCGATCGCGCAGAAGCACAACCGCACCCCGGCCCAGATCGTGTTGCGCTGGCACATCCAGCTGGGCAACGTCGTGATCCCGAAGTCCGTGACGCCGTCCCGGATCAGGGAGAACATCGACGTGTTCGACTTCAGCCTGGACACCGAGGACCTCGCGGCGATCAGCGCGCTGAACGAGGACCGCCGGCTGGGTCCCGACCCGGCCGCGTTCGACGTGGGATGAGGGCCACGCGGCAGTCCGTTCCCGCGGCGGGACGGACCGCCGGACGCGGCCCCCTGGGGTCAGTCGGCCCGCACGTCCGCGTGCACGACCTCGAACTCCTCCAGGCCGACGACGGTGACGTGCCCCTTGGTCGCGCTCTCGCGCCGGACCGCGGCCTGCCCGGCGCGGGAGGCCACGAGGGAGGGCCGGTCGGTGAAGATCACGCCCACGAGGCCGCGCCCGCGCTCCCGGTCGATGAGCAGGGCCGTCCTGGACAGTCCGGGCAGCGTCTCCAGCCGGGGCACCTCCGTGGCGTTGAAGGTGTCGGCGAACAGGTCCGCGTCCACAGGGTCGAACTCCACGCGGGTGATGCGCAGTCCGCCGCCGATGGCGGCGGGCCGCGGCAGCGCGTGGAAGACCACGGCCTCGTAGTTCTCGACCGCCACGGTCCCGGCGAAGGGTTCCAGCAGCGCGGGTCTGCGCTCGCGCATCACCTCGTCGCTGTTGCGCCGGGCCTCCTCCGATTCCCACCAGCTCATGGCGAACAGTTTGCCGAGGTCACGATCGACGAAGACGCCCGCGCCCCGGTAGCCGGGCCGTTCTTCGAGCAGGTCGCGACCCTCGGTGTTCAGAGCCCGGACGGCCGTGTCGAGCCGGGCCGGATCGCCGGTCGAGTACACCGCGCGTACGAACATGACGCCTCGCCTCCCGGGACTGCGGCCGTGGAGAGCCGCGGACGTGCCCGGCAACAGCGGCGGACATGCCCGGACTGTTCGCTGTCTCCAGTCTTGCCTCAGTCACAAACCACCGCAATGTGCACGGGGTTCAACCGTTCGCAGCCCAGGACTTGACGGCACATGGCGACGGGTCCACGGTGTACGGCATCCGGTAAGGAAACTTTCCTAACAGAAGGGTACCCCCACAGTGCGTCTTCGAACACTGACCCTCGCCGCGGCCTCCGTTGTCGCGCTGCTCGCCGCCGGCATCCTCCCCGCGAACGCCTCCGCCGGCTCCGCTCCGGCCTCCGCCCAGGAGGGTTCGGTCAGCGCGGCCGACCTGCTCGCCAAGGTGACGTCCTGCGCGCAGATATCGAACGGCAAGTACAGGACCGACGAAGAGACTTCGGCCACGATCCCCGTGTGCGGCAAGAACGGCGCGGTGTTCTGGAAGGCCGACATGGACATCGACTGCGACGGCCAGCGCACCACCAACTGCAACGAGAGCCGTGACCCCTGGTTCCAGAACGACACCGCCTTCCACCAGTCCGACGGCAAGCCGCTGCCGGCGGAGTCCCTCCCGTACGTCGTCGTGCCCAGCGCCAGCAGCATCTGGAACCACGCGGGCGCCGGCATCGAGGGCGGCGGTGTCGTCGCCGTCATCTACAACAACAAGGTCGAGTACGCCGTCGTCGGCGACACCGGCCCCACGAACATCATCGGCGAGGCGTCGTACGCCACCGCCGAGGCCCTCGGCATCGACCCCGACCCGGCGACCGGCGGCGTCGACTCGGGCGTGACGTACCTCCTGTTCAAGAACTCCAAGGCGTCCCCCATCGATAGCCACAGCGTGGCCGTGACTCTCGGGGACCAGCTCGCCAGGCAGTTCCTGGCGAACAACTGAGGCGGCACGTACGTCAGTTGGGCTGACCCAGCGGGCGTACGGCCATGGTGTTGACGTCGATCACTTGAAGCGCTCTCGAAGTCAAGCGCCGTTGCAGGTACGGCGGTAGGACACCGCGGTCAGGTAGCGGTGCCACTCCGCCTCGGTCAGTCCCCTCCCGGCCCGCGCGCACACGGTCGCCGCGGCCCGGGCCGGTGCCAACGGGCTGGTACGGTCGGCCAGATGAGCGGTCGCGACATGCACGTCTTCGCTGTCCGGTGAGAAGCCGAGCGCCAGGACCGGCCCGTCCCCGACCGGCAGTCTCGCCGCCGGCAGGCGGGGGGACGCGGTCTCCCACACCTCGACGGACCCGTCCGGCGCCCCGGCCGCGAGCAGCGAGCCGTCGGCGGAGAAGGCCAGGGCTGTCCGCCGCGTGGTCGAGCCGACCGCCCGCAGCACGGCCGTCCGCCTCCACGCGCGCGCGTCCCACAGCGTGACCCGGCCCCGGAAGTCGGCGACGGCGGCATACCTCCCGTCGGGGCTGAAAGCCCCGGACACCAGGATGTCCTCCCCCGCCACGCCCCGGGCCCCCTTGCTGCGCCTGCCCGTGGCGTCGTCGACGAGCGCGCCCTCGGCGGTCAGCGCGAGACGACCGGACGGATCGACGGCCAGGCGCCCTGCGGACGGCGCGACGGCGGGCCGTACGGGCCGGCCCTGCCGGTCGAACGCGGCCCGGGTCGCCGCCTTCGCACGCCACGCCCCGCCCACGAGCCCGTTCAGCGCCAGGGTGCCCACGGCACTCGTGCGCGTCTGCTCCTGGTACCGCAGCACGCCGTCGGCGAGGTCCAGGCGAAGACCCGTGACCGACGGCGTGGCGAGGGGGAAGGTGAGCAGCGGTTCGCGCGGGCCGTCGTCGGCAGGGGCCGGCAGGTCCGTGCGCCACAGGGCGAGGGAGGTGTACGCGCTCCAGGTCAGTGCGTAGTCTCCGGCGAACTCCACGGCGGTGCCGCCCGGGAGAGGCAGCCGGGGGCGTTCACGGCCGGTGTGGAAGTCCCAGGTCACCACGGCATCGGAAGCCACGGTCGCCACGGCCCGACTGTCGGAGGTGAAGGTCAACTCGTCGCCCCGGCACAGCAGTCGTTCGGTCGCCGCGGGCACCGGGACGGCCACCAGCCGCTGTCGACCGGCATCGAGGACACGCAGCCGACCGCCGTAGCCGGTGCACCAGGCGAGGTGACGCTCGTCCGGACTGAGCACCGGCAGCGGGCCGTCGCGGTCCCCGCGGTCGTAGCGGAACAGCAGGCGCTGCCTGCGTACGTCCCACAGGTCCAGCGTCGCGCGCTCACCCCGCGTCTGCCGCCGTACCAGGAACGTGCGGCCACTCGGCCCGAGCGCGCCGTCGGTGTCGGTCCAGTTGCCGGTGCCGAGCCGGTGGGTGGTGCCGTCCGTCAGGTCGCCGATCAGGAGGTCCGCACCGTTCGGGCCCCGGTAGGCGACCAAGCGGCCGTCGGCGCTGATCCCGCTCACGCCCGCGGACAGCCCGGCGCGCCGTACGGAACGGATGCGCCGGTGGGTGCGCACGTCCCACTGGACCGCCCGATCGTGTGCCAACGTCGTCAGGATCCGGCCGTCGGAGCTGAGCCAGAAAGGCGCGTGCAGCAATCGGCCACCCTCCTCGGGCACGGCGAACACGTCCCGCTCGCTCTGCGCCGCGGCGCTGCGCAGGGCCTGGCGGGTCTCGGGCAGGTCGGCGGTGTGCCAGGCGGCGACGGCCAGGCGCAGGGCGGTGCCGGGTTCGGTGGCGCGCAGGGTGCCGGCGAGGGCGGCGACCCGGCGGGCCTCGGCCTCGTCGCGCTGCCGGGCGCTGATCCCGCTCTGCCGCCAGGCGACCGCGCCGGCGACCAGGGCGAGGCAGAGCAGCACGGCGAGCGCGGCGATCAGGCCGCGCAGCCGGCGCGCGGCCCGGGCCGCGGTGCGCCGACCGTGTTCGTACGACGCGACGCTCGCCGCGATGAAGTCGTGTTCGAGGTGGTTCAAGTCCGGTGAGCCGGCGGGGCCGTGGAACATCTCACGGGCTTCGGCGAGCCGCACGCCGCGATACAGCGCGCCCGGGTCCCGTTTCAACTCGTCCCAGGCGCAGGCGGCTTCGGTGAGGCGGCGATGGGCGCGCAGGCGTTCGCGGTCGGCGTCGATCCAGCGACGAAGCCGGGGCCAGGCCTGGAGGAGGGCCTCGTGGGCGAGGTCGACGGTGCTGCCGTCGACGGTCAACAGGCGGGCGCGGACCAGGCGTTCGAGGACGCGTGCGGTGGTGTCGTCCGTGTCGAGCTCGGTGCGGTCGGCCGGGCGGCGGGTGTCCTGCGCGCCGTCGCCGGGCGTGACCAGGCGCAGCAACAGGGCGCGGAGTGTGGCGGCTTCGGTGGTGGTGCAGCGGGAGTAGACGTCCTCGGCGGTGTGGGCGACGGCGCCGCGGACCCCGCCGACGGCATCGTAGGCGGTGACGGTGAGGGTTTTGGCGGTGCGGCGGCGCCAGACCTCGCGCAGGGCGTGGGCCATCAGCGGCAGTCCGCCCGGCTCGCCGGCGACGTCCGCGACGATCCGGGCACTCAGTGCGCGTTCGACGACGAGCCCGTGTGCGGCGGCGGGCCGTACGACCGCCTCGCGCAGTTGCTGCTCGGTCATCGGTCCGAGCAGGAGTGTGGAGCCGCGCAACGCGTGGGCCAGTTCGGGGTGGTCGGCGCAGCGGCCGTAGAAGTCGGCGCGCACGGCGAGGACGACGCGGAGCCGGGACGCGGGGTCGAGTGCGGTGAGCAACCGGTCGAGAAACAGCGCGCGTTCGGTCGGGTCCGTGCAGAGCACGAAGACCTCCTCGAACTGGTCGACGACGAGGATCGTGTCGCCGGGGCCGTCGTGCGGGGTGAACAGAGCCTGGTGGGTACGGGCCGGGTGGGGGCCGGGGGTGAGGACGCGGATCGCGGCCGGCGGCTCAACGAGGTCGGTCCTCCTGCTCAGTTCGGGAATCAGTCCGGCTCGCAGCAGGGACGACTTGCCGCTGCCGGAGGCTCCGACGACCGCGCAGACGCGGGTGCGGCTGGTGTGGGCGGCGAGTTCGGCGACAAGGTCGTCGCGGCCGTGGAAGTGCTCCCGGTCCGCGGTGCCGAACCGGGCGAGCCCCGGATAGGGACTGTCGGTCTCGTCGTCGGGGACGGGGGTGGCGACGGCTTCGGCGGCGGCCGTGTGCCAGCGGCGTTCCCAGTCCTCGGTGTCGCCGCCGCAAGCGGTCACGTAGGCGCGGAGCACGGGCAGGGTGGGCAGCCGTTCGCCGGCTGCCGCGGCGGACAGGGTGGGGCCGGAGTAGCCGGCCCGTGCCGCCATGGCGCGGTAGGTCGGGGTGCCCGCCTCGTCGCGCAGCGTGCGCAGCGCGTACGCGAACCGCTGCACCGCTCCCGCCCCCGGATCGAGCGGCTTCTCCCGGCGCCCCATGCAACGCCTCCCCCATCGACTGTGAACACCCTCCACGCTAACAACGCCCGTACGGCGATTGACCGGTGAGCCCGGCAGGGGTTGCGTGTGCCCGGTCCGACGCCTGGACTCCCGCGAGGAGGGCCGCGCCGAGGATCACCGACGACCGGCGGGGCGGCACTCGGTCGCGGGACGAGACGGTGACGTACGACCTGGCGCGGCACACGCTGCCTCGGCTGGATGGCCGTGGGGCACGTGCGCCTGCCTCTCTGGCCCCGCTAGAGCGGCCGTACCGCTGTGTGCACCGTGTACGCGCCCAGCACGAAGACGTCCGGCCTGAGGTGCACGCTCGCCGGGTCGGCCGGGTCGAGCAGGCGGTCGAGGGTCGCGCGGTCCTCGGGGTCCAACTCGTCCGGGAAGGCCTCGCGCAGACGGCCGAGGGAGGCGGCGACGTAGGCGCGGGCGCGGTCCGTCGCGGGGGCGGGGAGGTCCAGGAGGAAGGTGCGGGTGCGGGTGTGCTTGAGGCCGGCGGAGGTCAGCAGTGCCGGCCAGTCCTCCGTGACGGGGACGGAGTCGGGCAGGCCGGCCCGCATCCGGGCGAACCAGTCCGCCTCCAGCGCGTCGAGCCGGGCCTGGAGTCCGGGGCGGCCGATGCCGATGTCCCTCGGCAGGCAGCGGGTGGGCAGGCCGCCTTCGAGGAGGGCGAGGGTGCCACCGGGGGCCAGGTGGGCGGCGAAGGCGGCGAGCGCGGCCTGCTGGTCGCCGAGGTGGTGCAGGCTGCGGCTGGCCCACAGAAGGTCGGCAGGATAGTCCAACTTGCCCAGGACAGCGGGGAGTTCACCGGCGAGGGCGTCGAAGCGGTCGGCCACGCCGTACTGCGCGGCGCGGGCGCTGGCGCGCTCCAGCAGTGGCGCGGTGCTGTCCACGGCGACGACCCTGGCGCCGGGGAAGGCCTCGGCGAACAGGCAGGCGACGACGCCGGGGCCGCTGCCCGCGTCCACGATCAGCCCGGGCTCGGTCACCTCCTGCGCGAGCCAGGCCATGGCCCGCTCGTAGACGGGGGTGAACAGCTCGGCCTGCGCCTCCAGCAGGGGCCCCAGTTCGTTCCAGTCGACGTCCGCGTCTGCGTGCGCATGGCCGTGCCCGAGCTGGTGCTGGTGTTCGTTCGCGTGGCCCGGCGTGTGCGGGTGGTGGTCGTGCTCCATGGTGCTCAGCCTCTCTTCCGGATGCGGTCAGCGTGCGACGGCACACCGGGTGCGGGCCAGTTCTGTTGCCGGTACGGCAAAAACGAGCCGGCGGAGGTGAGGGAACGGCAAGCTCGGCGGGGAACGGCGAGTGCGGCTGTGCCCGTCTGTCGCCGGCGTTGGCCCGATGGACGGCGAACTGGTGGAGCGCTTCCGCGTACCAGATCCCTCCGCCCTCCAGTGGTCCGGGCAGCCCGACGCCTGTCAGCGGGCGGGCGGCTTCCGGAACGCGCGCATGGTGAACCGGGGGTCCGGGCGGGGGCGATCCTGGTCCGGGAGGCGGGCCAGGAGGGCGGCGAAATCCTCGGTACGCGGATCACCGGGCGGCAGGAGGGTGAACCAGCCCCGGCGCAGGTCGGCGATGGTGGAGCGGGGACTGCGGCCCTGTCCGACGCCGGGGAAGGCGGCCTGTCCCGCGGGGGTCAGTCCGTGCTCGGCGGCATACCCGGTGACGGTGTCGCCGGCGTCCGGGGCGGGGCGGCGCGGGCGGGGGGCGAGGACGGCGTCGATGTCGCTGCCGACGTCGTGCGCGTCGGCCTTGTCGACGGTGGTGACGTACACCCCGCCGGGCCGCAGCACGCGGGCGCACTCGGCGACGATGGCGCGGACGTCGGTGTCGTCCTCCAGCAGGTGCAGCAGCCAGACGCTGGTGACCACGTCGAAGGTGGCGTCGGCGAACGGCAGCCGGCGGCTGTCGGCTCTGAGGATCGCGCCGGGCAGGCGGGCCGCGGCCATCCGGGTCATGGCGGGGGCGAGGTCCGCGCCCGCGACTCGCAGCTCCGGCCTTGCCGCGACGAGCCGCCGGGTGACGATCCCGGTGCCGCAGGCGACGTCGAGGAGTCGGCTCGGCCCGTCGCCGGACCGGTCGGGCAGCAGGCCGAGGACGGCCTCGGCCGCCGCCTCGGCACGGGGCTCGCCGCCACGGGAGGCGTCGTACGCCTCGGCTTCTTTGTCGTAGTCCAGCACGCCCGTCAGTGTGCCCCGTGACCTGGGGCGATGTCCTCCACCCTGTGGGCGAGCGCGAAGTCCTTCTCGGTGAGGACGCCTCCTGCGCAGTGTGTGTTCACGCTGAAGGAGACGGTGTTGTAGCCGAGGGTGAGGTCGGAGTGGTGGTCCAGCTCGTCCTGGATGGCGGCGATGTGTGCGACCAGGGCCGCGGCAGCGACGTGCGAGCCGAGCCGGTAGCCGCGGGTGAGCCGGTCGCCCTCCACCGACCAGCCGGGCAGCTCGGCCAGCCGGTCCTCGATCTCCTTCTGCGACAGTGGTTCGACGGCCATGGCCTGTCTCCCTTTCGTGGCGGTCGGGTCCGTGCTCAGCCTGCCACGGCGGGACGGCCGACGGCCTGCCGCGGTCGGCTCTCGGTGTCGCCGGTCTGCTGTATACCGCGTACCGTGCACGAGCTGTCGCATGCTGTATGCACCATGCCGTATGCGCCGGGCGCGCCCGCCGCCCGCCCCTCGGCCTCGGTCGTCGTTCTCGTCGTCCGGCCGTGCAGTTCGACTACGGTCGACCGTATGAGCATTGTCGCGACCGGTCCTTCCCCCTCCGCAACCGCAACTGCCCCTACCGACAAGGGCGTCGGCCCGCTGCTGCGTGCCTGGCGGGAGCGACGTCGGATCTCCCAGCTGGAGTTGGCGCTGCGCGCGGACTCCTCGGCCCGGCACATCAGTTTCATCGAGACGGGCCGCTCCCGGCCGAGCGAGGACATGGTGCTGCGGCTGGCCGAGCATCTGGACGTGCCGGTGCGGGAGCGCAACGCCCTGCTCCTGGCTGCCGGTTACGCCCCGCACTACCCGGAGACGCCACTGGACGATCCCTCACTGGATGCGCTGCGCGACGGCATGGAGCGCCTCATTCGCGGCTACGAGCCCTATCCGGCGCTGGTGGTCGACGCCGGGTACACGGTGGTCGCCGCCAACCGGGGCATCGCGATGCTCCTCGAGGGCGTGCCGGAGAAGCTGATGACGCCGGCGCCGAACGCGATGCGGCTGACACTGCATCCCGAGGGCCTGGCGCCGCGCATCCGCAATCTGCGGGAGTGGCGCGGGCATCTGCTGGCCCAGATGGAGCGGGAGATCGCCCTGTACCGCTCGGACGCGTTGCGCGCCCTGTACGAGGAGGTCGCCGGCTATCCGGTGCCCGAGGACACGCCGGGCGACGAACCGGCGGAGCCCGTACCGTACTTCGCGCTGCCGCTGCAGATCGAGCACGACGGCCGGGTGCTGTCGTTCGTGTCGTCGATCTCCACGTTCAACACCCCCATGGACGTCACGGTCGCCGAACTGGCCATCGAGACGTTCCTGCCGGCCGATCCGGCGACCACCAAATACCTGCACACACTGGTCGGTTGATCCCTTCCTCCCCACGAGTCGACGTCGGCCGCGTGTGCGAAACGGCGTCACATGACAGACTGCCCGCGTACGTCGGCGCGTAGGGGAGGGCGTGGCGTTGAGTGAGCGGCGACCCGCCCCCACGGTGGGCCAGGTGGTGCTCGGCAAGCGTTTGCAGGAGCTGCGGGAGGCGGCCGGCCTGAGCCGCGAGGAGGCCGCGGGCATCCTGCGGGTGGCGTCGGCGACCGTACGGCGGATGGAGATGGCCGAGGTCGCGCTGAAGATCCCGTATGTACAGGTGCTGCTGGACGCGTTCGGGGTGCCCGCCGAGGAGGCGGCGGCGTTCGTGCGGCTGGCCGAGGAGGCGAACGAGCCGGGGTGGTGGCAGCGGTTCCACGATGTGCTGCCGGACTGGTTCAGCCTGTACGTGAGCCTGGAGGGCGCCGCCCGGGTCATACGCTCGTACGAGCCGCACTTCATACCCGGCCTGCTGCAGACGGAGGACTACGCGCGGGCGGTGCTGGAGGCCGGGACGATCGGGCACACGGGTCCGGACACGATCGAGCGGCATGTGTCGCTGCGGATGGAGCGGCAGCGGCTGCTGGAGCGGGACGATCCTCCGCACCTGTGGGTGATCATGGACGAGACGGTGCTGCGGCGTCCGGTGAGCGTGCGTCCCGAGGTGATGCGCGAGCAGCTGGACCGGCTGCTGGAGTACGCGGACCGGGACCGGGTCACTCTACAGCTGGCCGAGTTCGCGACGGGCCCGCATCCGGGGACGTACGCGCCGTTCACACTGTTCCGCTTCGCCGAGCCCGAGCTGCCGGACATGGTGTTCACCGAGTATCTGACCGGAGCGCTGTATCTGGACTCCCGCCGGGAGGTCGCCACGCATCTGGAGGTGCTGGACCGAATGACGGCGCAGGCCGCCTCCGCGCAGCGCACGAGGAAGCTCCTGCGGGAGCACCGCGCGAACCTGTGACCTCCTTCCCTGCTGCGCGTCCGCTGCACTGAGGCCCTGACCCGTACGGGCGGCCTGAACGGGTGCGCTCCCGCGCTCGCCCCTAAGTTCGAAACCACGGGGTGAGCCAAGGGAGCGCACGTGACCGACACGCAGACACCGCCCACGGAGCCAGGCTCCGTGCTGCTGAGTGCCGGGCGCTTCTTCCGGCCGGGCACCCCGGCGTCCGACCTGCACAGCGTGACACTGACGGGCGGGCGGGAGGCGGACGCGTTCTACCGGGACCGGTGGAGCCACGACAAGGTGGTGCGTTCCACGCACGGGGTGAACTGCACGGGCTCGTGCCGGTGGAAGGTCTATGTCAAGGACGGGATCATCACCTGGGAGACGCAGGAGACGGACTATCCGTCGGTGGGCCCGGACCGGCCCGAGTACGAGCCGCGCGGCTGTCCGCGCGGTGCCGCGTTCTCCTGGTACACCTACTCCCCCACCCGGGTGCGCTACCCGTACGTCCGGCGTGTGCTGCTGGAGCTGTACCGGGAGGCGAAAAACCGTCTACAGGATCCTGTCGACGCCTGGGCGGACATCCAGAGCGACCCGGAGCGGCGGCGCCGCTACCAGCAGGCGCGTGGCAAGGGCGGTCTGGTGCGGGCGAGTTGGGACGAGGCGGTGGAGCTCGTCGCCGCCGCGCAGGTGTACACCATCAAGACGTACGGACCGGACCGGATCGCCGGGTTCTCCCCGATCCCGGCGATGTCGATGGTGTCGCACGCGGCCGGTGCCCGCTACCACGCGCTGATCGGTGCGCCGATGCTGTCGTTCTACGACTGGTACGCCGACCTTCCGGTGGCCTCGCCGCAGGTGTTCGGCGACCAGACGGATGTGCCGGAGTCCGGGGACTGGTGGGACGCGGCGTATCTGATGATGTGGGGCTCGAACGTGCCGGTGGCGCGGACGCCGGACGCGCACTGGATGGCGGAGGCGCGCTATCGCGGGCAGAAGGTCGTGGTGGTGGCGCCGGACTACGCGGACAGCGCGAAGTTCGCCGACGAGTGGCTGCATCCACACCCCGGCACGGACGGCGCGCTGGCCATGGCCATGGGGCATGTGATCCTCAAGGAGTTCTTCGTCGACCGCGAGACGCCGTTTTCCGCGGAGTACGTACGGAAGTTCACCGATCTGCCGTTCCTGGTGACCCTGGCCGAGCGGGACGGGGCGTATGTGCCGGACAAGTTCCTGCGGGCGACCGAGGTGGGGCAGGACGGTGCGGGCGCGGAATGGAAGACGGTGGTGCTGGACGAGTCGACCGGCCGCGCCGTGGTCCCGAACGGTTCCCTGGGCTTCCGCTGGACCGAGGAGGGCGAGGGAAGGTGGAACCTCGAGCTCGGTGCCGTGCGGCCGAAGCTGAGCCTGTACGGCAGTGAGATGGCGGCTCCTGTGGAGGTGCTGCTGCCGCGGTTCGGCACGGAGGGCGGGGAGCACGGGCAGGGGCGCGGGGACGTGCTGCGGCGTGGGGTGCCGGCGACGCGGCTGGGCGGGGCGAACGGCCGTCTCGTAACGACTGTATACGATCTGCTGTTGACGCAATACGGTGTGTGGCGGCCCGGTATGCGGGGCAGCTGGCCGGCCTCGTACACGGACGACCGTATGCCGGCGACACCGGCGTGGCAGGAGGCCCACACCTCGGTCCCGGCCGCCAGGTGCATCAGGATCGCCAGGGAGTTCGCGCGGACCGCCGAGCGGTCCCGGGGCCGCTGCATGATCCTGATGGGCGCGGGCACGAACCACTGGTTCCACTCGGAGACGATCTACCGTGCGTTCCTGGCGCTGCTGCAGCTGACCGGCTGCCAGGGCCGCAACGGCGGCGGCTGGGCGCACTACGTGGGCCAGGAGAAGTGCCGTCCGGTGACCGGCTGGGCGATGCTGGCCGCCGCTTCCGACTGGGCGCGGCCCCCGCGGCAGATGATCAGCACTGCGTACTGGTTCCTCAACTCCGACCAGTGGCGTTACGACCGCTTCGGCGCCGATGTACTGGCCTCGCCGCTCGGCGAGGGCCGGTTCGCGGGGATGACGGGGGCGGACTGCGTGGCCCTGTCGGCCCGTTCGGGGTGGATGCCGTCGTATCCGACGTTCGACCGCAATCCGCTGGAGCTGGGCGAGGCGTTCGGCGACCCGGTGGCGAAGGCGGTGGCCGAACTGCGGGCGGGGACCTTGAAGTTCGCGTGCGAGGATCCGGACGCGCCGGAGAACTGGCCGCGGGTGCTGACGTTGTGGCGGGCCAATCTGCTGGGGTCGTCGGCGAAGGGCACCGAGTACTTCACCCGGCATCTGCTGGGTACGCAGTCCTCGCTGCGGGCGGCGCAGGCGGAGCCGGGCGAGCGTCCGCGCGATGTGCGATGGCGCGAGGAGGCGCCGGAGGGGAAGCTCGACCTGCTGCTGTCGCTGGACTTCCGGCAGACGTCGTCGACGCTGCTGTCGGACGTGGTGCTGCCGGCGGCGACCTGGTACGAGAAGCACGATCTGTCCTCCACCGACATGCACCCTTACGTGCACTCCTTCACCCCGGCCGTGGATCCGCCGTGGCAGGCGCGCACCGACTTCGACGCGTTCCGGGCGCTCGCGGAGAAGCTGAGCGAGCTGGCCGTCGAGCACCTGGGTGTGCGCAGGGACCTGGTGGCCACTGCGCTGCAGCACGACACCCCGGGCGAGACGGCACAGCCGGGCGGGGTGGTGCAGGACTGGAAGCGCGGCGAGTGCGATCCGGTGCCCGGCAGGACCATGCCGAACCTGACGGTGGTGGAGCGCGACTATCCGGCGGTCGCCGCCCAGTTCACCGCGCTCGGCCCGCTGGTGGAGGAACTTGGGTTGCCTGCCAAGGGGATAACCCTCATGCCCGGCGAAGAGGTTGCGTATCTGCGGGAGTTGAACGGTGCGATATGCGGCGGGCCGGCCGACGGGCGTCCGTCGCTGGACTCGGCGGTGAAGGCCGCGAACACGATCCTGGCGCTGTCCGGCACGACCAACGGGCGGCTGGCGACGCAGGGTTTCCGCATGCTGGAGCAGCGCACCGGGCAGGAGCTGGCGCACCTGGCAGCCGAGCACGAGGGAAAACGGGTCACGTACGCGGACACGCAGGCCGCGCCGGTGCCGGTGATCACCTCGCCGGAGTGGTCGGGCAGCGAGTCCGGCGGTCGACGGTACACAGCATTCACGCAGAACACCGAACACAGCAAGCCGTGGCACACGCTCACCGGCCGGCAGCACTTCTTCCTCGACCACGACTGGATACACGAACTCGGCGAGGCCCTGCCGGTGTACCGGCCGCCGCTGGACATGAACAAGCTGTTCGGGGAACCCGCGCTCGGCCCGGACGGCCAGCGTGAGGTGACGGTCCGCTATCTCACCCCGCACGACAAGTGGTCGATCCACTCCGAGTACCAGGACAACCTGTTCATGCTGGCGCTCTCCCGGGGCGGGCAGAACATCTGGATGTCCCCCGAGGACGCGGACGCGATCGGGGCGCGGGACAACGACTGGGTCGAGGCGGTCAACCGCAACGGCGTGGTCGTCGCCCGCGCCGTCGTCTCCCACCGCATGCCGGCCGGCACTGTCTACATGCACCACGCGCAGGAGCGCACGGTGAACGTGCCGAAGGCGGAGACGACCGGTGTGCGGGGCGGCATCCACAACTCGCTGACGCGGCTCCTGCTCAAGCCGTCCCATCTGATAGGCGGTTACGCCCAGTTGTCGTGGGCGTTCAACTACCTGGGCCCGACGGGCAACCAGCGCGACGAGGTGACGGTGATCCGCCGCCGCAGCCAGGAGGTCGAGTACTGATGCGTCCCATGGCCCAGATCGCGATGGTCATGAACCTCGACAAGTGCATCGGCTGCCATACCTGTTCGGTCACCTGCAAGCAGGCGTGGACCAACCGGCGCGGCATGGAGTACGTGTGGTTCAACAACGTCGAGACCCGGCCCGGGCAGGGCTATCCGCGCCGTTACGAGGACCAGGAGAAGTGGCGGGGCGGCTGGGAGCTGAACCGGCGCGGCGCGCTGAGGCTGAAGGCGGGCGGCCGGCTGCACAAGCTCGCCGGGATCTTCTCCAACCCGAAGCTGCCGGAGATCAAGGACTACTACGAGCCCTGGACCTACGACTACAGGAACCTCACCGGGGCCCCGCTCGGCGACGACTTCCCGGTGGCCCGTCCGCTGTCGTCGATCACCGGTAAGCCGATGAAGATCGAGTGGTCGTCGAACTGGGTCGACAACCTCGCCGGCGCACCCGCCTACGGAGATCTCGACCCGATGGTGGAGCGCACGCGCCAACAGGTGTCGGACAAGGTGAGGTTCACGTACGAGCAGACGTTCATGTTCTATCTGCCGCGGATCTGCGAGCACTGTCTCAACCCGTCGTGCGTGGCGTCCTGCCCGTCGGGGGCAATGTACAAGCGGACCGAGGACGGCGTCGTGCTGGTGGACCAGGACCGCTGCCGTGGCTGGCGGATGTGCGTGACCGGATGCCCGTACAAGAAGGTGTACTTCAACCACGCCACCGGCAAGGCCGAGAAGTGCACGCTGTGTTATCCGCGGATCGGGGTCGGCCTGCCGACGGTCTGCTCGGAGACGTGCGTGGGCCGGCTGCGCTACCTGGGCGTGCTCCTCTACGACGCCGACAAGGTGACGGCGGCGGCTTCGGTCCAGGATGAAAAAGACCTGTACGAGGCCCAGTTGGGGGTGTTCCTCGACCCCGAGGACCCCGTGGTGCGGCGGGCGTGCCAGGAGGCGGGGATCCCGTACGACTGGATCGAGGCGGCCCGCCGCTCCCCGGTGCACGCGCTGGTCGACAAGTACCGGGTGGCGCTGCCGCTGCATCCTGAATACCGGACGATGCCCATGGTCTGGTACATCCCGCCGCTGTCGCCGGTGGTGGACGCGCTGGCCGAGACCGGGCACGACGGGGAGGACGCGCACAACCTCTTCGGCGCGATCGACACCCTGCGCATCCCGCTGGAGTACCTGGCGGAGCTGTTCACGGCCGGCGACATCGGGCCCGTGCGGGCCGCGCTGGAGAAACTGGCCGCGATGCGCTCCCACATGCGGGCGATCAGCCTCGGCGAGGTGCCGGACGCGGCGATCGCCTCCGCCGTGGGCA
Organism: Streptomyces sp. NPDC002671; assembly: GCF_053592475.1. Taxonomy (NCBI): domain Bacteria; kingdom Bacillati; phylum Actinomycetota; class Actinomycetes; order Kitasatosporales; family Streptomycetaceae; genus Streptomyces; species Streptomyces sp. NPDC002671. The sequence goes on along the minus strand of NZ_JBSFVU010000023.1, from coordinate 120,173 downwards.
TGCAGCCGGTGGAGATCGAGGAGATGTACCGGCTGCTGGCCATCGCCAAGTACGAGGACCGGTACGTCATCCCGACCGCCGCCGTCGGTGACGCCCGCCGCCTGGAGGAGTCGGCCCTGCCCCAGGGGTGCAGTCTCGACTACGAGGGCGGGCCCGGCATGGGCGGCGACGGCCCCTTCGGCCGGGACTCGGGCCGCAGGTACCTGCCTCTGGTGTCCGTGGAGAACTTCCATGTGCTGCGCAAGCGGCAGACCTCCGACGCCCCCGACGACGTGAGGGAGCCCTGATGCCCTCGGACGCTGTGCTGTACCAGGCGGCGGCGCTCTGCCTCACCTACCCGGACGACGACTTCTTCGCCCGGCTGCCGCTGCTGCGCCAAGCCGCCCCGCAGCTGCGGGTGTTCACCGACCACGCGGCTGTCACCCCGCCGCAGGAGCTGGCCGCGCACTATGTGCGGGTCTTCGACTTCAAGAACCGGCACAGTCTGTATCTGAGCTGGTGGCACGACGGCGACACCCGGCGGCGCGGCATGTCCCTGGTCCGTTTCAAGGACGTCTACCGTGCGCACGGGCTGGAGTTCAGCGGGGAGGAACTGCCCGATTTCCTGCCGGCGGTGCTGGAGTTCACCGCCCGGACGGGCGACACGGATCTGCTGACCGAATACCGCGACGGCCTGGAACAGCTGCGTTCCCGGCTGACCGAGTACGGCACACCGTATGCCGGCGTCCTGGATGCCGTATGCGCCACACTGCCGACCGTACACACCGGGCGGACCGGGGTGCGTCCATGACCACAGTCCTGTGGGGCGCCCTGCCCTATGTCGCCTTCGCCCTGCTGGTCGCCGGCCTCGTCTGGCGCTACCGCTACGACAAGTACGGCTGGACCACGCGCTCGTCCCAGGTGTACGAGTCGCGGCTGCTGAACATCGCCTCACCGGTCTTCCACTACGGCATCCTGTTCGTGCTCGCCGGCCATCTGGTGGGCCTGTTCGTGCCGAGGTCATGGACGGACGCCGTCGGTGTGGACGAGCGCACGTACCATCTGTTCTCGCTGTACGGCGGTACGGCGGCCGGGGTGCTGACGGTCGCCGGGATCCTGTTGCTCGTATACCGTCGACGCACGCGCGCCCCCGTGTTCCGGGCGACGACGGTCAACGACAAGGCGATGTACGTGCTGCTGCTCGGGGCGATCGCCCTCGGCATGGCCGCGAAGCTCTCGCACGCCGCCGGTGAGGGGTACGACTACCGGGAGACGATCGGCCCCTGGGCGCGCAGCCTGTTCACGCTCCGGCCGAGGACCCACCTGATGGAGGGCGTGCCGGTGCTGTACCAGGTGCATGCGGTGGTCGGCATGGTGCTGATCGCGTTCGTGCCGTACAGCCGGCTGGTGCACATGTTCAGCGCACCGGTGCAGTATCTGTTCCGGCCGTATGTCGTATACCGCACACGGGAACCCCGGCAGCTGGGTCCGCGTCCGGAGCGGCGGGGCTGGGAGCGGCTGGGTGGTTGAGCGTCAGGCCGCTCCGCCCTTCTCGTCCCTCTCCTCGTCGACGATCTCGGCGTCGACCACCCCTTCGTCGTCGGACGTGTCCGGACGGCCGGACGGGCCGGACGGGCCGCCGGAGGCGGCGGCGGACGCCGATGCCGACTCGTACATGGCCTGCCCCATCTTCTGGCTGACGGAGGCGAGTTTCTCGACGCCGGTGCGCAGTGCCGCTGTCTCGGCGTTCCGCTCCAGCAGGTTCTTCAGTTCGGTGACCGCCTCCTCCACCTCGCCGCGGGTGCCCTCGGGTACCCGCTCCTCGTTGTCGCGGATGAACTTCTCGGTCTGGTAGACGAGTTGTTCGGCCTGGTTGCGGGTCTCGGCGGCCTCGCGGCGGTTGCGGTCCTCTTCGGCGTACTGTTCGGCCTCCCGCATCATGCGGTCGATGTCCTCCTTGGGGAGGGCGGAGCCGCCGGTGACGGTCATCTTCTGTTCCCGGCCGGTGGCGAGGTCCTTGGCGGAGACGTGCATGATCCCATTGGCGTCGATGTCGAAGGCGACCTCGATCTGCGGGACGCCGCGCGGGGCGGGCGGCAGGCCGGTGAGGTCGAAGACGCCGAGCTTCTTGTTGTAGGCGGCGATCTCGCGTTCGCCCTGGTAGACCTGGATGCCGACGGAGGGCTGGTTGTCGGTGGCGGTGGTGAAGATCTCGGAGCGGCGGGTCGGGATCGTGGTGTTGCGTTCGATCAGCTTGGTCATGATGCCGCCCTTGGTCTCGATGCCGAGGGACAGCGGGGTGACGTCGAGGAGCAGGACGTCCTTGACGTCGCCGCGCAGGACGCCCGCCTGGAGGGTCGCGCCGACGGCGACGACCTCGTCGGGGTTGACGCCCTTGTGCGGGTCCTTGTGGGTGAGTTCGCGTACCAGGTCGGTGACGGCGGGCATCCGGGTGGAGCCGCCGACGAGGATGACGTGGTCGATCGCGGACAGCTGGATCCCGGCGTCCTCGACGGCCTGGTGGAAGGGCTTCTTGCAGCGGTCGAGCAAGTCGGCGGTCAGCTCCTGGAACTGGGCGCGGGTCAGTTTCTCGTCCAGGTGGAGGGGGCCTTCGGCGGAGGCGGTGATGTAGGGCAGGTTGATGCCGGTCTCGGACGACGAGGACAGTTCGATCTTGGCTCTCTCGGCGGCCTCCCGCAGGCGCTGGACCGCCATCTTGTCGGCGGCGAGATCGATGCCGTACTGGCCCTTGAACCGCTTGACCAGGTGTTCGACGATCCGCTGGTCCCAGTCGTCGCCGCCGAGGTGGGTGTCGCCGTTGGTGGCCTTGACCTCGATGACGCCGTCGCCGATCTCCAGCAGGGACACGTCGAAGGTGCCGCCGCCCAGGTCGAACACGAGGACCGTCTGTTCCTCGCCGCGGTCGAGGCCGTAGGCGAGGGCGGCGGCGGTGGGCTCGTTGATGATCCTGAGCACCTTCAGGCCGGCGATCTCCCCGGCTTCCTTGGTGGCCTGCCGCTGGGCGTCGTCGAAGTAGGCGGGGACGGTGATCACCGCGTCCGTGACGTCCTCACCGAGGTAGGCCTCCGCGTCCCGCTTCAGTTTCTGCAGCACCCGGGCCGACAGCTCCTGCGCGCGCAGTTGGGTGCCGTCGATGCTGCCCTGCTCGGGGAAGCGCCAGCCGCCGTCGCCCATGTGGCGTTTCACGGAGCGTGCGGTGCGCTCCACGTTCGTGACCGCCTGCCGCTTGGCGACCTCGCCGACCAGTACCTCGCCGTTCTTCGCGAATGCCACCACCGAGGGCGTGGTCCGGGCGCCCTCCGCGTTGGTGACGACGGTGGGTTCGCCGCCCTCCAGGACGGCCACCACCGAGTTCGTCGTCCCGAGATCGATACCGACCGCACGTGCCATCGTCCGTCCCCTTCCGCCAGGGCGCCCGCCGCCCTTACAGCACAAGACGTGCGTGCGGCGTTGTCAATGCGCCGGGTACCCCGGTCCCGGGCGGCCGACCCGCGGGTGCGGCGATGCCGCGCTCCCGGGGCGGGAACGCGGCATCGGGGGGGATGTACGGGGTCAGGCGAGCTCGGCGGTGAGGGTGATCGTCGTACCGGTCAGGGCCTGGCTGACCGGGCAGTTCTTCTTGGCGTCCTCGGCGGCCGAGGCGAAGCCCTCGGCGTCCAGGCCGGGAACCTCGCCGCGGACGGTGAGGTGGATGCCGGTGATGCCCTCGCCGGGCTGGAAGGTGACGTCGGCCTTGGTCTCCAGGCGGGTGGGCGGGGTGCCGGCGCCGGCCAGGCCGTGCGAGAGGGCCATGGAGAAGCAGCTGGAGTGGGCTGCGGCGATCAGCTCCTCGGGGCTGGTCTTGCCGTTGGCCTGCTCGGCGCGCGACGGCCACGACACCGGCTGCGAGCCGATGCCGGAGGTGTCGAAGGTGACGACGCCGCTGCCGTCCAGCAGGTTGCCTTCCCAGACGGTGTGTGCGGTGCGCGTGGTTGCCACGGCTGTTCCTTTCACGTGGGTCCGAGTTTCCGGGGCCGGGGTCCGGTCCGGGGTCCGGGGCCATCCGATCACATTCGGGCGCGGCGCACCCGGAAGACCGGTCCACGAGCGGTGAACGGGAGGTGGCGCGGTCCGGGGCGGTTCAGGCGGCCCGTTCTTCTTCCTTGTCCTGCGCCTCGTCCGGATGCTCCGCTGCGGTGGTGAGCGGTACCTGGGGTCCGTTCAGCTCGCGCAGCCAGCGGCGCAGTACGCGGTGCACGTGTTCGGCGCCGGCCATCTCCTCGTCCGCCTCGGCCGGCGGGGTCAGGGTGAGCGGGGAGAGCAGGAACGGGTGGGACTGGGCGCCGCCGAGGCCGCCGTGGGAGCCGATCTGTTCCTCGAAGGCGAGGACTTCGCCGTGGGCGGGGTCGTGGACGGAGTTCACCATGATGTCGGCGGTGTGCGGGAAGCTGTGGGTGCGGCGTACGGCGTCGGCGGCGCCGGGGCCGAAGCGGGCGAGCGGGCCGGGCTCGTCGTGCAGGGCGGCCAGGGGGATCTCGGTGCCGTGGGGGCCGAGGACGACGCCGTCGTGTTCCGCGCTGCGTACCAGCAGGAAGCCGATGCCGGGGTGGTTGGCGAGGGTGCTGAGCAGGGCGGGGTGGCGGGCGTCGATCTCCTCCTTGGTCATGCGGTGCGGCACGTCGGGGAAGGAGACGAGGCCGAGGTTGCCGGAGGCCAGTACGACGGGTTCGGAGCGGCGGGAGGGGTGGTGGTGTTCGCCGCGCTCCTCGACCGGGCGGCGCAGTGCGGCGCGTACGGCGGCGCGGGCCTCGGTGCCGCTGCGGGTGCTCCCCCGGTGGTGAGCGCCTGGGGGGACCCCCGTGGCGCGGCGGGGCACGGGGAGTCCGCAGCCGGCCCGGACGAGGTCGGCGAGGGTGAGGCCGTAGCGGGCGCGGAAGGTTTCGCCGGGGCTCTGGCCGTGGTCGGAGAGGACGACGAGGCGGTAGGGGCGGGGGGCGTGTTCGGCGACCTTCTCGATGAGCGCGAGGCAGCGGTCGAGGCGTTGCAGGACCTTCTCGGCGTCGCGGCTGTGCGGGCCGGAGTGGTGGGCGACCTCGTCGTAGGCGACGAGGTCGGCGTAGACGGCGGTGCGGCCGGCGAGCATGTCGCCCATGACGGCGGCGACGACGACGTCGCGTTCGACGACGGTGGCGAAGGCGCGGACGAAGGGGTAGAGGCCGCCGCGTGAGACTCGCGGGCGCTGCCTGCGGATGCGGGCGCGGGTGGACTGGCCGAGCTCGCGGGCGACCTCGGCGATGAAGGAGAGGGCGGTGCGGACGGCGTTGGCGGGGTCGGAGAAGTAGGCGAAGTAGCCGGCGCGGGAACGGTTCTCCCGGCCGCGGCGGCGGGCGGCGATGGACAGAACGAGGGCCTGTTCGCCGGCGCCGCCGCTGAACAGGTTGCCGCGGCTGGCACCGTCGACGGTGAGCAGTCCGCTGTCGCCTGTATGCAGTATGGCGCGGCGTTGCAGTTCGGCGGCGCTCGTCGGGCGATTGCACACCATCACCTCGCCCCGGTCCTTCTCGTACCAGCGGAAGGCGGGGACGTCGAAGGTGCTGCCGTGCAGGATGCCGAGCTGGCTGGCGCCGGTCTGGCTGGACCAGTCGGTGCGCCAGCGGGTGAGCCGGTGGGTGGGCCGGTGGGTGGGCTGTATACCGTCGCCGGTCGACAGCCAGCGGGCGACGGTCGGCATCAGGCCCTTGCGGACCGCGGCGGTGAGGACGTCGTGGCCGACGCCGTCGAGCTGGAGGAAGACCAGGGCGGGTGTGTCCGGGCAGGGCGGATCGGTTCTGCGGCGGCGGGCGGCGAGCCGGTGCAGGCGGCGGCGGTAGGCCTCGTCGTCGCGTACGGCGAGGGCGGCGCCGGTGGCCGAGGCGACGGCGGACATCACGGCGGCCACGATGACGGCGGTGTCGGGGGCGGCGTCGCCCCGGCCGGAGGGGTTGAGGCGCAGGGCGAGCAGCAGCAGGGAGCCGTTGAGGAAGAACACCAGCAGGCCGAGCACGAGGGCGGGGACGAGCAGCAGCAGCCGTACGAGGAGGGGCCAGACCAGGGCCGAGAGCACGCCGAAGGCGCCGGCGCCGCAGGCGGCGGTGATGCCGATGCGGGTGGCGCTGTCGCCGTCGGCGGACTGGAGCCGGAAGTCGGGCAGGACACCGGCGAGCACCAGCATGGTGAGCGTGGACACCGCCCACACCGTGACGCTCCGTCCGATCTGACTGGCGGCCCGCCGCCACCGTACGCCCCGCACGCCCGCCCACCTCACGTCCCGGCCCGCTCGACGCCCAGGCCTCGCTCCACCTTGTCACACGGGGTGTGCCCGCGCGGGGTGTCGGAGCTGCGGGCAGGCGGCGGCTGCGAGTCAGCGGCCGTCGTAGCCGGCGGTCGGCATCGACAGGCGGCGGTGTACGCGGGCCTTCATCTGGGCGTCGTACGCCGGTTCGGCCCGGCCCACCGTCTCCACGCGCACTCCGCGGCGTGCGCACTCGGCGGTGAACTCCTCCACCGAGGACAGGGCGCGTTCCAGCACGCGCCGGCTGGGGGCGACGAACACGTCGACTCCGGGCCGGATGCCGTCCCACAGGGCGCTGTGGTCGAACCGCAGGCCGCCGAGGAGGAGTTCGCGGGCGATGACGTACCCGCGTTCGGCGGCCCAGCGGGCGCACATGGCGTGCTGGGTGCGGGAGTCCACCAGGAAGGGGTCGGCTTCCAGTTCCTGGAGGGGTGTCAGGCTCGCGATGGCGGTGACCCGCACCGGTCCCAGCCCGCCGCAGGCACCCCGCAGTTGTCCCATGGCACCCCCCTCACCTCTGGGTTTCGCCGCCGACCCTACTCCTGCCCGTAGGCTTCGGGGAGTCGCGTGAAGGAGGCGAAGAGAGTGCCGGTGGAGATCACCTGGTGGGGTCACGCCACCTGCACGGTGGAGGATGCGGACACACGGGTGCTGACCGATCCTCTGTTCGCCCGCCGGCTCGCGCATCTGCGCCGCCGCCGGGGCGCCGTGCCGCCCGCCGAGGCGCACCGTGCGGACGTGGTGCTCGTCTCCCATCTGCACGCCGACCACCTGCATCTGCCGTCGCTGGCCGCGCTCGCGCCGGGCGCGCACCTGCTCGTGCCCCGGGGCGCGCCCCGGGCGGTGCCGGGTCTGCGCAGGCTGCGGGGGCTGCGGATCAGCGAGGTGGTGCCGGGGGACGAGGTGCGGGTCGGGGGCGTGCTGGTGCGGGCGGTGTCCGCGCGGCACGACGGGCGGCGGCTGCCGGTCGGCCCGCACCGCTCCCCCGCGCTCGGCTACGTCGTCGAGGGCGAGGCACGGACCTACTTCGCCGGGGACACGGGCCTGTTCGACACCATGGCCGAGGAGGTCGGGCCGGTGGACGTGGCGCTGCTGCCGGTGGGCGGCTGGGGGCCGTATCTCGGTGCGGGGCACCTGGACGCGGGGCGGGCGGCGCGGGCGCTGGCTCTGCTGGCGCCGCGCGCGGCGGTGCCGGTGCACTACGGGACGTACTGGCCGATCGGCATGGACGCGGTGCGCCCGCACGAATTCCATGCGCCGGGCGACGAGTTCGTGCGCCTGGCGGCCGTCGCGGCGCCCCAGGTGGAGGTGCACCGGCTCGGGCACGGGGAGCGGGTGCGGCTGGGGGTCGTACGGTGATACGGCTGTCCTCGGCCGCGACGCTGGCCGCGGCGTCCACGTCGACGGTGCCGCCGGAGTCGACGCAGCAGGCGCTCGGGTATCCGTCGCTGTTCCTGCTGGTGCTGATCGGTGCGCTGGTGCCGGTGGTGCCGACGGGGGCGCTGGTGAGTTCGGCGGCGGTGGTGGCGTTCCATCAGACGGCGCCGTTCGCACTGGTGCTGGTGTTTGTGACGGCGTCGCTGGCGGCGTTCCTCGGGGACGCGGCGCTGTACTGGCTGGGGCGGCGCGGGATGCGGTCGCGCGGCGGCTCGCGGTGGCTGGAGGCGATACGTTCCCGGGCGCCGCAGGACCGGCTGGAGCGGGCGCAGGGGAAGCTGGCCGAGCACGGGGTGGCGGTGCTGGTGGTGTCGCGGCTGGTGCCGGCGGGCCGCATCCCGGTGATGCTCGCCTGCCTGCTGGCCGACTGGCCGCTCGACCGGTTCAGCCGGGGGAACCTGCCGGCGTGTCTGGCGTGGGCGGTGACGTACCAGTTGATCGGGATCCTCGGCGGTTCGCTGTTCCCGAAGCCGTGGGAGGGTGTGGTGGTGGCGGTCGCGCTGACGGTGGTGATCGGTGTGGCGCCGGGCGTGGTGCGACGCGTGCGCGGGGAAGCGGGTTAGCGCCGCACCGCTCCCCCTTTCACGCCGGCCTCACTCCAGCACTCTCGATCCGCCCACCGGCAGGTCCCACAGGTCCTCCCGTTCCAGGCCCGCCTTCTCCCAGGCGGCTCGTGCGCGGGTGAGGGGTTCGAGGACGGGTTCCGCCGAGAGGACGAAGGTGCCCCAGTGCATCGGTGCCATGCGACGGGCGCCGAGGTCGAGGGTGGCCTGGACCGCCTCCTCGGGGTCGCAGTGGACGTCGCCGAGCCACCAGCGCGGGTCGTAGGCACCTATGGGCATCATGGCGAGGTCGATGCCGGGGTAGCGGCGGCCGATGCGGTCGAACCAGTGGCCGTAGCCGGTGTCGCCGGCGAAGTAGAGGCGCAGGCCGTCGGATGCGGTGAGGACCCAGCCGCCCCACAGGCTGTGGCAGGTGTCGGTGAGGGTGCGCTTGGACCAGTGGTGGGCGGGCACGAAGTCGAAGCGGACGCCCGCGAGTTCGGCGCCCTCCCACCAGTCCAGCTCGGTGACGCGGGTGAACCGGCGGCGCCGGAACCAGCGGGCGAGTCCGGCTGGCGCGAACACCGGTGTGTCGCACGGGAGTCGGCGCACGGTGGGGGCGTCCAGGTGGTCGTAGTGGTTGTGGCTGATGACGACCGCGTCGACGGGCGGCAGGGTGTCCCGGGGGATGCCGATGGGGGTGATGCGGGCGGGGGTGCCGAGGATGCGGTGGGACCAGACGGGGTCGGTGAGGACGGTCAGTCCGCCGATCGGCACCACCCAACTGGCGTGACCCGCCCAGGAGACGGCGAGGGTGCGGGCGCCGGCGCGGGGCAACGGGGCCGGTGCGCCGGTCAGTCGGGGGATGTCGGTGAGGCCGTCGGCGCCGGGGCGTATGGCGCCTTCGCGGGCGAAGCGGGCGAGGGCCTTCAGACCCGGAGCGGGGCGGTGAGCCGGTCGTGGAACGTGCGCGGCCACACACGGGGTTCGCCCAGCGGGCGGGGCTCGGCCGGCGGCGGGAACGGGGGCGCGAGAGGGCTGGGGGTCGGGGTCGCGATGGGGGTCGGGGGCGCGGGGGCGTCGGCTTCCGTGGTCGTCCTGGGCGTGGCGGGCGGACCGGACTGCTGCGTCTGCTGCGTCATCGAGGGGGCTCCCGTCGCCGAGCGCCGTCGCGGAGATCGTCGAAGACCGACCTCAAAGAGGTCAACGCGCGTTGCAGGTGTGGCAGTTCCAACGGTGCGGGCGACGTGAGGCATTCCGTGCGTTCCGCGTCCGTGCCGCCGAGCAGGGGCCCCGTGGCGAGCCGTACGCGCAGCGCCTGGAGGTCGTCGCCGAAGCGGTGGCCGCCGGGCGCGGGCATGCCCAGCCGGGGGCTGAGGTAGTCCTCCAGTTCCTGTGCGTCGCCGACGCCGTGCTCGCCGAGTGCCTCGCGCAGCGGGCCGAGGTCGGCGTACAGGTGGCGGCCGGCCTGCGGCGGCCGGGCGAGCGCCCCGGCGGCGACGACCACGCCGTGCGCGGCGGCGGCCACGCGCGCGTGCAGGCGTACGGCGGCCTCGCGGCGGTCGGTGACGGGCGGGGGTTCGTCGAGCGCGTATCCGGCGGTGACGGCGAGCGGTCCGGCGATCCGCGCGCCGAGCGCGGTGAGCACGTCGAGCACGCGCGCGTGGAGCTGCCGGCCCAGCTCGCCGGCGGGGAAGCGCGCGATGGCCGCGGGCCAGCCGGGGGGCAGCAGGCCGCCGGCCAGGTCGCTGACGACCGTGACCCGGTCGGGCAGCATCTCGGCGGGGCTGAGCAGCACGGTCTGGTGGGGGTCGTGCACGGTGTCGCGCCAGGTCTCGTCGCTGACCAGGTGCAGGCCCTCGGCCGCGGCGGCCTCGACGGTCTCGTGCAGGAGTTCGGGCGGGGCGACGGTGGCGGTGGGATCGTCGGCGACGGACAGCACCAGCAGACGCGGGTCGCCGCCCTCCGCGCGGACCCGCCGGGCGGTCTCCAGGAGGGCGTACGGGTCGGGGACGCCGCCGCTCTCGGCAGGCGTGGGCACGTGGAAGACGGGCCGGCCGAGCAGCCGCGCGTACGGCGCCCACCAGGCGGCGCAGGGGCGGGGGACGAGGACGTCACCGCCGTCCCCGGCGATCGCGGCGGTCAGGGCGAGCAACAGGGCGGGCGCGCCGGGGCCGGCGACGACCCGGTCGGGGACGCAGGGCAGTCCGCGCCGCGTCCAGTAGCCGCAGGCCGCCTCCAGCAGCGCGGGGGCACCGCCCACGGGCTGTGCGTCGGAGCGGGTCGCGGCGGCGGCGAGGTGGGCGGCGAGTTCGGGCAGCACGGGCAGGCCGTCGTCGGGCAGGGGCGGCCCGTAGCGGACGGGGCCGTGGCCCTCGGGGTCCGTCCGCCGCATGTCCGCCTCCGCGCAGTCGGTGGTGCCGTGTGCTGTTCCCGCTCGGGGCGTGTCCGGTGTGTTGTATGCAGTCGGCTGTTGGTTGTCGACTGTCGTATGTCGACCGTCGGCTGTCGGCTGTCGGCTGTCGGCTGTCGGCTGTCGGCTGTCGGCGCCCAGCGTCAGCAGTCTGCGGAACGTCTGCTGCCGTACAGCCGGTGGACGGCGCCCGCGCAGGCGGCGGCGATGAGTGCGCCGCCGGCCACCAGGGCCGGTACCGAGTCGTTGACGGAGCCTCCTCCCCCGGCCTCCACTCCATGTTGCGCGCCGGGCGGGGGCTGGAGTCCGTCGCCACCGTTGCCCCCATCGCCGCCGGTGCCGCCGGTGCCCCCGATGCCGCCGTTACCCCCGATGCCACCGTCGCCGCCGCACTGCTGTGGTGCGGCGCACGGAGTGCCGTCCTCGGTGCGGGGGGCGGTGTTGGTGTCGCCGGACGGCTTCTCGGGTGTGCCGGGGGCCTCCGGGCAGGCGCCGTCGGCCGTGCCGTCACTGCCGGGGATCCGGCTCAGCCGCACGGTGTTCCCGGTGCCGCCCGTGAGGCCCTGCGAGGGGGCGTCGAGGGGGTCCGGTATGGCCCCGGTGACGTCCCCGCAGGACGTGGACGTGGACGCGTCCCCGGACGTGATGACGGGGCCGGGGGCGGGGGCAGGGGCGGCCTGCGCGGCGGGGCCGGCCAGGGTGAGCGCGGCACCGGCGACGACGGCGGCGGACAGGGCGCGGGCGGTGCTGCGCATGGGGCGGGCTCCTCGGCGGAACGGCGGCGGTGGGGCGGCGGGCGAGGGGTCGTGCCCTCGTTGCCATCACAGCCCGTCGGGCGCCGGAGCGCGCGCGGCCGGGCCCCATTCGCGGGACGCGAGCGGCCTGACGGGTGACCCCGCCCCGGGCCCGCCCACCGGATCCCACCCGCTCACCAGGTCTTGCCGGCCTGCTCCCGGGTCGTGCGGTTGATGCGGTTGTAGAAGTTGGTCAGGGCGATGTTCAGGATGATCGCGGACAGCTGCTTCTCGTCGAAGTGGGCGGCGGCCTGGTTCCAGATCTCGTCGGTCACGCCGGGCGCGCCGTCCTGGATGCGGGTGGCGGCCTCGGTGAGCGCGAGCGCTGCCCGCTCCGGCTCGGTGAAGAAGGGCGTCTCACGCCAGGTGACCACGTTGTGCAGCCGCTGCTCGGTTTCCCCGTGCTTCTTCGCCGACTCGACCCCGCCGAACACGCAGGGGCTGCAACCGTTGATCTGGCTGGCCCGCAGGTGGACCAGTTCGAGCACGAGCGGGTCGACACCGCTGCCGTGGATCGCCTTGTCGAGGTGCTGGATTCCGGTGATCACGTCGAGGTTCGCCGGGCTCTTGATCCGTGCTTCCATCGGTCTTGCTCCTTCATCGGTTACCCGAGCCTGTCCGGGCCCGTCATCCCCCATGACGGAGCGGATCCGAGGAAGGTAACCCCATGATCGACAGCAGCCCGACGGACCCGGTGGCCGAGGCGTTCGAGGCCCAGCGCGATCGCCTGCGGGCGGTCGCCCACCGCATGCTCGGATCGCACGCGGATGCCGAGGACGTGGTGCAGGAGGCCTGGCTGCGGCTGTCCCGCCAGGACACGGCAGGCATCCACAACCTGGCCGGCTGGCTGACCACGGTGGTCGGCCGGATCAGCCTCGACGTGCTGCGTTCGCGCCAGGCCCGCCCCGAGGCGTCCTACGGCGACCGGCTGCCCGAGTTCGTCGTGACGCTCGACGACGCGTCCGCGCCCGCGCCGGAGGAGGACGTGGCGCTCGCCGACTCGGTCGGGCTCGCGCTCCTTGTCGTCCTCGAGTCGCTGGGGCCGAGCGAGCGGCTGGCGTTCGTGCTGCACGACCTGTTCGCGGTGCCGTTCGCCGAGATCGGCCAGATCCTCGGCAAGTCCACCGCCGCCACCAAGATGCTCGCGAGCCGGGCCCGCAGGAAGGTGCAGGCGACCGAGCGGCCGGCCGCCGCCGGGCCGGAGCAGCGGGAGGTGGTCCGGGCGTTCCTGGCGGCGGCTCGCGGCGGCGACTTCGAGGGGTTGCTGCGGGTGCTGGATCCGGGGGTACGGCTGACCGTCGACACCCCGGGCGGTGTGGTCGTCACTCTCGGCGCCACCGAGGTCGCCGCGGGCGCGCGGCTGTCCGCCGCCGCAGCCGCGCGGGGGCGTTCGGTGCTCGTCAACGGGCTTCCCGGGCTGGTGTCTTGGCGTGTGGACGGCACGCTGCTCTCGGTCATGGCGTTCACCGTGGCCGACGGGCGGATCACCGGCATCGCGATCGAGACCGACCCGGCCAGGCTCGCCTCGATGGACCTGCCGGAGCCGGAGTAGGGGCCGCCTCAGCTGCCGGACAGGTCCGGAGTCGCCGACTCGCCGCAGCTGCGTTCGCGGGCGCCCTCGCGGGTGCGGCCCGCGCTGACCGTGCGGCGCGGGTTGCGGCGCAGGTACTCGCCCTCCAGCTGCGCCATGCGCTCGTTGTGGGTCCGCAGGGCGTCGTTCGAGCCGTACAGGAGGGTGTCGTGACGCGTGCGGTGGATGGTCTCCAGCTCCTTCATGAGCTGCTGGTCGTCCAGCTTGCTGGGGTCGACTCCGGTCATGGTGGTGCCCCGCTCGTCGTGTCGGTCGTCCGGTCCGGGTGCCCGCCCGGCGTGCACAGCCCCCGAGCGGTTCCCGGGAGGGAGCCGTGCAGCTCGCGTTCCTGCATCCACTCCACTGTACGAACATCCGGGGCCCCGGGCCTGCGCAGCCACCCCTCGCCCGAAACCCCTGGCCACAGCGGGCCGACGCCCGTGACCCCGGCAGGTCTATCGAGCCCGCTCGACCCTGCGTTCGTCCCAGACCGGTTCGGGGGTCTCGCGGACGCGGCCGTCGCTGCCGAAGACCAGGAAGCGGTCGAAGGAGCGGGCGAACCAGCGGTCGTGGGTGACTGCGAGGACCGTGCCCTCGAAGGCTTCCAGGCCTTCCTGGAGGGCCTCGGCGGACTCCAGGTCGAGGTTGTCGGTGGGCTCGTCCAGCAGCAGGGCGGTGGCACCGGCCAGTTCCAGCAGCAGGATCTGGAAGCGGGCCTGCTGGCCGCCGGAGAGCCGGTCGAAGGACTGTTCCGCCTGTGCGGTCAGTTCGTAGCGGCGCAGCCGGGACATGGCCGCACCGCGGTCCTGGGAGTGCTCCTTCCACAGGATGTCGAGGAGGGTGCGCCCCTGGAGTTCGGGGTGGGCGTGGGTCTGCGCGAAGTGGCCGGGCACGACCCGGGCGCCGAGCTTCCACTCGCCGGTGTGCGCCACGTCCTCCCCTGCGAGCAGCCGCAGGAAGTGCGACTTGCCGGAGCCGTTGGAGCCGAGGACGGCGACCCGTTCGCCGTAGAAGACCTCCAGGTCGAAGGGCTGCATCAGGCCGGTCAGCTCAAGTCCCTTGCAGGTGACGGCCCTTACGCCGGTACGGCCGCCCTTCAGGCGCATGGTGATGTCCTGTTCGCGCGGCGGCTCGGGCGGCGGGCCGGCCTCCTCGAACTTGCGCAGACGCGTCTGGGCGGCGGCGTACCGGGAGGCCATCTCGTGGCTGACGGCGGCGGCCTGACGGAGGTTCAGGACGAGCTTCTTCAGCTGGGCGTGCTTCTCGTCCCAGCGGCGGCGCAACTCCTCGAAGCGGGCGAAACGTTCGCGGCGGGCCTCGTGGTAGGTGGCGAAGCCGCCGCCGTGCACCCAGGCGTCGGCGCCGGCCGGTCCCGGTTCGACGGAGACGATCTTCTCGGCGGAGCGGGAGAGGAGTTCGCGGTCGTGGGAGACGAACAGGACCGTCTTGCGGGTCTCCCTGAGCTGCTCCTCCAGCCATCGCTTGCCGGGCACGTCGAGGTAGTTGTCGGGCTCGTCCAGCAGCAGGACCTCGTCGGTGCCGCGCAGCAGGGCCTCCAGGACGAGGCGCTTCTGCTCGCCGCCGGAGAGGGTGCGCACCTGCCGCCACTGGGCGCGCTCGTACGGCATGCCGAGCGCGGCCGTCGTGCACATGTCCCAGAGGGTCTCGGCCTCGTAGCCGCGTACTTCGGCCCAGTCGGCGAGGGCCTGCGCGTAGCGGAGCTGGGCGGCCTCGTCGTCGACGGTCATGATGGCGTGCTCGGCGGCGTCGACGGTCCGGGCGGCCTCGCGGATGCCGGGCGGGGCGACGGAGACGAGCAGGTCGCGGACGGTCGTCTCGTCGCGTACGGAGCCGACGAACTGGCGCATCACGCCGAGGCCGCCGCTGACGGTGACGGTGCCGCCGTGCGGTTTCAGCTCGCCGGAGATCAGCCGGAGCAGGGTCGTCTTGCCGGCGCCGTTGGGGCCGACCAGGGCGACGGCCGCGCCTTCGCCGACCCTGAAGGACACGTCGCCGAGCAGGGCCCTCCCGTCGGGCAGGTGGTACTCCAGGTGCGCGGCTTCGAGATGTCCCATGAGGAGGCATTCTGCGGTCCGGGCGCGGGCCGCGGCAAACCCATATGCGCTGCGCCACACACAGGTCCGTCCGGCGGTGCCCCGGGGCCGCTATTCCATGGCGTCGGCGTCCAGGGGCTCGCCCGCCGGGCCGCCCTCCCCCGCGGGCTCCACGGTGGCGCCGGCCCAGGACAGGGCCTTCCAGCCGTCGGACGGGGAGCCCTCCAGGATCACGACGCCGGTGTTCTCGAGGGAGTGGGCGGCGGCGAAGGCCACGTCCACGTTGCCGGCGCGGGCGGCGGTCCACATGCGGATGGCGGCGCCGTGGCTGACCATGGCGACGGTCCGGGCGCCGCTCGCCGCGGCCTCGGCGACCACGGCGTCGTACCGGGCCAGGGCCTCCTCGCCGCTCTCCCCGCCGGGGATGCGCAGCGTGGTGTCGCCGGCGGCCCAGGCGAACACCGTGCGCAGGTAGGTCCGGCCCAGCGGGGAGTCGCCGGGCAGCATCTCCAGGTCGCCGGCGGACAGCTCGCGGATGCCGGCGCGGACGATCATGTCCAGGCCGCGGGCGGCGGCGAGTGGGGCGGCGGTGAGCTGGGTGCGCAGCAGGGTGGAGACGTAGAGGGCCTCGATGTCCTCGTCGGCGAGGGCCTCGGGCAGCGCGGCGGCCTGTGCCTGGCCGAGGGGGGTGAGTCCGGGGCCGGGTACGGCGGTGTCCAGCAGCTGGTCCACGTTGGAGGGGGTCTGAGCGTGGCGGACGAGGAGCAGACGCATCCGGAGGTCTCCTTGAGCGGCGGGCACTTCAGCGTAACCGGACGCCTTGGCCGCGATGCCGGCCTGACGTTGCATCAGTCCATATGTCAAAACACGGGTCTCATCATTCGGCATGCACGGGTACCGTGATCGGTACGCCGGGACGGGCTCGCAGGACCCCGTGGCCGGTACGACGAGAAGGACGACAAGGGGGCACAGTCATGCCGGAAGCGCGGGAGAGCGCCGTCTACACGCACGGGCACCACGAGTCGGTGCTGCGTTCGCACACCTGGCGGACCGCCGCCAACTCCGCGGCCTATCTGCTCGGTTCGCTCAAGCCCCACATGAAGATCCTGGACATCGGCTGCGGTCCGGGCACCATCACGGCGGACCTGGCGGAACTGGTCCCGGACGGCCATGTCACCGGTGTCGACCGGGCGCCGGGCATCCTGGAGCAGGCCCGGTCCACCGCCGCCGCCCGCGGTCTGGCCAACGTCGGCTTCGCGGTCGCCGACGTCCATGCCCTGGACTACCCGGACGACACGTTCTGCGTGGTCCACGCCCACCAGGTGCTCCAGCACGTGGGGGACCCGGTGCGGGCGCTGCGCGAGATGCACCGGGTGACGAAGCCGGGCGGGTTCATCGCCGTACGTGACGCGGACTACGCGGCGATGACCTGGTATCCGGAGCTGCCGGGCCTGGACGACTGGCTGGACCTGTACGAGCGGGTCGCCCGCGCGAACGGCGGCGAGCCGGACGCCGGGCGCCGGCTGAAGTCCTGGGCGCTGGCGGCGGGGCTCACGGACATCACCGCCACCTCCGGCACATGGACGTTCGCCGCGCCGGAGGAGCGGGCCTGGTGGAGCGGGATGTGGGCGGACCGCACCCTGGCCTCGGCCTACGCCGAGCAGGCCACGCAGGGTGGCCACGCGACCACCGGGGAGCTGGAGGCCGTGGCGGAGGCATGGCGGGAGTGGGGCCGGCGTGAGGACGGCTGGTTCACGGTCCTGAACGGGGAGATTCTGTGCCGTAAGGAGGCCTGATCAGGCACTTTCGCCCGTGAACGAGTACGGCGCCCGGGGGCCGGCCAGTTCCACCCGCATTCCGGTGCGCTCGCCCTTCGTACGGTCGACCAGTTCCACGAATTCCTCGGAGTCCGCGCGCGGCACGAGGTAGGAGGCGTTCAGCACGTTCCGGCCCGGCGCTCCGGGAAGCGCGGGGCTGTGCGGGGCGTACAAGCGGAAGGCCTCGGCGTGCCGGGAGAGGCTCCCGTGCACGTCGCGCGCGACCCGCTCGGCGTCGTCCTCCCGGGATACAGGGGGTTCCGCGGATTCCCGGGATTCCAGGTACACCTGTACGCCCCACTCCACCCGGCCGTGCAGCCGCTCCAGGATGCGCAGGAAGTCGGTCTCGCGGGCCTCCAGCATGGTGCGTACGGCGCTGTCGTCGCGCAGGACGGTGGCGAGCCGGAGCGGCAGCGGGGTGGTGACCGTGGCGAGCGCGTCGATCACGCGCTCGTGGGCGCGGCCGGTCTGCGTCCGCCAGTCCGGGTCCGCCAGGTGGGCGCGCAGCCGCGCCTCGGAGAAGTCCGTCTCCGGGACGATGCTGACCACCGCGACCAGGTCGCGATGTCTGAGCAGGGCGGGCGGGGCGCCGCCCACTCCGCACAGCTGGCACTGGAGTGCCGCTTCGAACGGGCGGCACACGGCGTACACGTAGCGCAGTCCGGTCCGTGGGGTCATCGGGCCTCCCTCCGGGCCGGGCTCCCACCCGTCGACGCCCTGCCAGGTTCTTCCCTCCCTACAGGGTGATGCCACGGGCGGCGTACGTCAGGTCGAGCCGGCCGCCGCCGTGTCCGCGACCGGCTCCTGGACCAGCTGCCGGGCGGCGGCGGCGATCGCGATGACGTCGATGCCGGCCGCGTGCAGCTGTTCGTCGGGGGCTGCCGAGCCGGGCATGGTACGGACCGCGAGCCGGGCCAGGCGGGGCATGGGCCGGCCGTCCGCGAGCGCCTCCGCGACGGCGTCGGCGAGGCCGCCCTCCGGGTGGTGGTCCTCGACGGTGAGGAGGCAGCCGGTCTCGGCGGCAGCCCGGCGCAGGGTGTCCGCGTCGACGGGCTTGACCGAGTACAGGTCGATCACCCGTACCGCGATGCCGTCCTCGGCGAGCCGGTCGGCGGCGGCCAGCGCCTCGTGCACGGTCACTCCGGCGGCGACGACGGTCAGCCGGTCCTCGGCGCTGGAGCGCAGCGTCTTGCTGCCGCCCACCTCGAACTCCTCCTCGGGGCCGTAGAGGACGGGGGTCTTGCCGCGCGAGGTGCGCAGATAGCGGATGCCGTCGCAGCCGGCCATGGCGGCGACCAGCCTGGCGGTCTGGTTGGCGTCGCACGGGTAGAGGACGGTCGAGCCGTGGACGGCGCGGAACATGGCGAGGTCCTCCAAGCCCATCTGCGAGGGCCCGTCCTGGCCGATGGCGACGCCCGCGTGGGAGCCGACCAGGTTGATGCCGGAACCGCTGATGGAGGCCATGCGGACGAAATCGTGGGCGCGGGTGAGGAACGCGGCGAACGTGGCGGCGTACGGCAGCCAGCCGCGGGTGGCCATGCCGACGGCGGTGGCGACGAGCTGCTGTTCGGCGATGTAGCACTCGAAGAAGCGCTCGGGGTGTTCCTTGGCGAAGATCTCGGTGCGGGTGGAGTCGCCGACCTCCCCGTCCAGGACGACGACGTCGCCGCGTGCGGTGCCGAGCGCTGCGAGGGCCTTGCCGAAGGCGTCCCGGGTGGCGACCTCCTCGCCCCGTTCGTAGCGCGGGAGTTGGAGGACGTCGATGGTGGTGTCGTGCAGCACGGCGGCGGCAGGCGGTTCGCTGACGCTGACGCGCAGGTTGCGGGGGCCGCCGAGTTCGGCGATGGCCTCCTCGGGTTCGGGCAGCGGCTTGCCGTGCAGGCCCTCGCGGTCCTGGACGGCGGCGACGCCCTTGCCCTTGAGGGTGCGGGCGAGGATCACGGCGGGCTGCCCGGTGACGGACCGCGCCTGGCCGAGGGCCTGGTCGACGGCGTCGACGTCGTGCCCGTCGACCTCGATGGTGTGCCAGCCGAACGCCTGGAAGCGGCGGGCGTAGGCGTCCAGGTCGTGGCCGTGCCGGGTGGGGCCGCGCTGACCGAGCCGGTTGACGTCGACGATCGCGGTCAGGTTGTCCAGGTGCTCGTAGGCGGCGTGTTCGGCGGCCTCCCACATCGAACCCTCGGCCAGTTCGCTGTCCCCGCACAGCACCCACACGCGGGCGTGGCTGCGGTCCAGGCGTTGTCCGGCCAGGGCGATGCCGACGGCGACGGGCAGGCCCTGGCCGAGCGAGCCGGTGGCCGTCTCGACCCAGGGCAGCCGGCGGGGCGTGGGGTGGCCTTCGAGGCGGCTGCCCAGCTTGCGGAAGGTGAGCAGTTCGCCGTCCTCGATGGCGCCGGCCGCCTTGTAGGCGGCGTACAGCAGCGGTGTGGCGTGGCCCTTGGAGAGGACGAAGCGGTCGTTGGCGGGGTGCTCGGGGCGTTGGAAGTCGTAGCGCAGATGGTGGGCGAGCAGGACGGCCATCAGGTCGGCGGCGGACATCGAGGACGTCGGGTGCCCGGAGCCGGCCGCGGCGGCGGCGCGCACGCTGTCCACGCGCAACTGCTGGCCGAGTTCGATGAGTTCGGCGGTGTTCATGGGTCTCCTTCGGCGGCGGGACGTGGATCTTGCTGTGCGGCTCCTCCGAGGTCTTCCGCGTATCCGGGTGCGGAGCACCCAAACGCCCGCCGGGTCACCCGGATGCCACTGCCCCAGGGCAGGGCGCGGTTCCGCGGCAGGGCACAGCGCACCGAGGCCGCCGGGCGGTGCGCCGGACGGGGCGACGGGGGCATGCGCCGGACCGGGTGCCCCAACTAGGCTCGTGTGTATGGAGATTCTGGGCGCCTCGCTGCGCATCTGCGTCGAAGACCTCGAAGCCGCGATCCCGTTCTACGAGCGTCTGGCGGGCGGCAGAGCGCTCCGCTTCGAGCGTGGTGGTGTCCAGGTCGCCGCGGTGGGCTCCTTCCTGTTGATGAGCGGCCCGGAGGCGGAGCTGGAGATCCTGCGGAAGGTGGCCGCGACGATCGCGGTGAAGGACGTGGACGAGGCCCACCGGGTGCTCACGGAGCTCGGCGCACGGATCATCGCGGGTCCGGTGCCGACGCCGGTGGGCCGGAATCTGATCGCCGTGCATCCGGACGGGTCGGTGTTCGAGTACGTGGACCACCAGGACTGACGGGGGCCGACCGGCGCGCCGGCCCCCGCTCGGGGCGCCACGGCCCGCGCTCAGGGCGTGTCGGGTCGCATCCGGAAATCGTGGTGGGCGGGCAGGGGCTCGTCGGTGAGGCGGGCCCAGAGCCGGCCGATCACGTCCGCGCCCTCCCTCAGGTCCGCGAGCTCGAAGCCCGCGTCGAAGACGGCCCGGGCGTCGGTGGGCCGGCCCTCCGCGAGCAGCAGTTCGGCCTCCAGCAGCCGGAACCGGCCGCGGCTGCGCACGGCGGGCAGGAGCCGTTCCCATACGGCCCGCGCGGTGGCCGTGCGCCGCGCCGCGAGGAGGGCTTCGAGGGTTTCGCGGCCGAGCGCGGCCAGGGCGGCCGTCCAGGTCTCGCCGTCGTCGCGCCGCTCGCGGCACAGGTCGTCGAAGGCCTCGGCGTACCGTTCCGCGGCCCGCTCGTGGTGGCCGCATTCCTGGTCGGCGACGGCGAGGCAGCGCAGCAACGGCCAGAGGGAGGGCGCCAGTTGGAGAGCGCGCTCCCAGCTGCGGACGGCCTGGGCGCGGTCGCCGGCGTGCCATTGGGCGATGCCGAGGTGGTATTCGCTGTGCGGGGTGGCGGGTGCGGTCTCCAGCATGTCCCGCCAGTGCGGGGCGACCAGGGTCGCAGCCGGGGGCAGTACCCGGCGGGGCTCCGGCAGGGAGCCGGTGCGCAGCAGCTGCAGCCAGGGGGCCTGGGCCTCGCCGAGGGTGGTCTCGGGGAACGGGGTGCCGGGCAACTTCCAGCCCGCGCGCAGCACTTCGAGCGCGCCCCAGCCGGAGCCGGTGGCCAGGATCTCGCCGGGTTCGGTGTCGGCGTGCGGCTGCCACGCCCGGTACGCCGCCTCGACGCGGGCGCGGGGCAGGAGGGACTCCAGGCGTTCCTCCGCCGCCCGGACGAGCTGGGGCCAGGGCCGCCGGCCGTCGTCGCCGGGTGCGTCGAGGGGAGTGTCGAGGGGGCCGTACGCCTCCAGCCAGGAGACCTCGCTCTCCGCGTCGAGGCGGACGTGTTCCAGCTGGGTGCGGGCGAGTCCTGCCTGGATCTCGCAGTAGCCGCCGGTGCCGGGCTCGGTCAGCCACTCCTGCCAGCGCCGTCCGCCGGGTCCGCTGCCCCACACGAACAGCTTCCGGCCGTGCAGTGCGTCGGTGGAGGTCTGTACGAGCCCGTGCCCGTCGGCGTCGACGGCGGCGATCCAGGGGCGGCGGCCGTCGGGCAGTTCGTAGAAGTAGTCGGCTGCGTAAGGGCTGTTGAGGGGGTGGGTGCGGTCGATGCCGTCGTGGGCGGGGACAGGGACGCGGCGCAGGCGGCGTTGGTAGCCGATGGGGGTACCTCCCACGCCCTTGAGGCAGTGGGGGAACCAGGCCTCGTCGGCGGGGGCGAGGATCCGCCGGTCCTCGGGTACGGCGGTGTTGGACCACCAGTAGGCGGGCACCGGGCGCTCGTGCGGGTTGCGGACGCGGACGCCGACGTAGAGGAAGTCGGAGCCGTCCGGGAGCCACAGGTCGACCTGGAAGGGCAGGTCGCGCAGCCGTTCCCACTCCCACAGGCGCAGCATGGCTCCCCCACTGCCTGAACGGCGTGGGCGGTGCCCCCATCCGTCGGGGGCGGGGACGCGGGCGGCGTGCAGGGGGGCGCAGGACAGGGTGGTGTGGCCGGTGGCGCCGATGTTCCATTCGATGCCGCCGGAGTACCAGGCGCCGTTGAGGGCGAAGTTGGCGGGCTGGAACACCGGGTTGCGGTAGAGGAGTTCGCGTCCGGTGGGCAGGTGGACGAGGGAGGCGACACGGCCGCCGAGGCCGGGCAGGACGGTGGCACGCAGCCGGTCGTTCTCGATCACCAGGGCGTCGAGGGGGCGTGGGGTGCGGGTTCTTCCGTATCCGTCGCGGAGGGGCACCGGCAGCAGGCTGCGCAGCGGCTCGTAGTCGAGCTGGCGGGCCATGGACCGGGGCATCGCGTCACGGTCGCGGTCGTCGATGCGGTGAACCTCGTCGAGCAGCCGGAGCGGGGGCAGCGGGTTGTCCGGTCCCAACTCGGCGGCGGGCAGCGTCAGTACCTCGCGTCGGATCCTCGTCACGGTGACCATGGAACCCGCCGGGGCGCGGGTCGGCCAGGGGAGCTGCCGGTCAGGATTACGCAAAAGCCGCGGAAGCCGGGCTCCGGCCGGGTGCGTTCAGGCGCGCAGCCCGGCGGTGTTCAGGCGCGCATCGCGTAGGTTTTCAGGCGCGCATCTCGGCCGTGATCGCCCAGCGTTCGTGGTCCCGCCACGCCCCGCCGATGTAGATCATGGCGGGCGAGAAGCCTTCCCGGCGGAAGCCGGCGCCGCGGGCGAGGGCGAGGGAAGCGGTGTTGCCGGGCTGGGCGTTGATCTCCAGCCGGTGCAGTCCGAGGGGTCCGAACGCGTACCCGATGACCAGGTCGAGGGCCTCGCGCATCAGGCCCCGGCCGGCCGCGTGGGCGAAGGCGCCGTAGCCGAGGGCGCCGCACTGGAAGCCGCCCCGGACGATGTTGTTGATGTTGATGAAGCCGGCGATGGCCCCGCCGTCCTTCTCGCACACCAGGAATCCGGCCCTGGCAGGGTTGTCGATCAGCCCGTCGGCGTAGGTGGCGTAGGCCTCCTCGGTCTCCGGCGGGAACAGCCAGGGGTGGTGCAGGTCCTGGCTCTCGCGGGCCCTGGCGGTGAACTCGGCACTGTCCTCGCGGGCGAAGGGGCGGATGCCCACGCGGGGGCCCTCGGCGAGGTAGCCGGATGCGGCGTGCGTCATCCGATCATCGTACGCGCCACCGGCGGGTCACCGGCCGCGCCGCTTCACGGCGTACGCCCCGCACACGGCGCCGATGAGGCCGGTGGCGAGCAGGACCGTCCACAGCGGCATGGTGATCTCGGGGCCGATCAGCCGGATGCGGGTGGGGCCGGTGTTCTGGAACACGAGGACCAGGCCGAGGAGGGCGAGGGCCGGCACGGGTATGCGGGCCCGGCTCGGCGGCCCGGCCGTGCTGTCGTCGGCTGCGGCGCCCTCCTTGGTCTTGGGGCTCATGCGATCAGGGTGAGGCAGAGGGCGCCGTTCCGCACCGCGGCGGCGCCCTCCGGGTGACCGGCTCGATGCTGGGGCAATGCGGATACCGGTAGGTAGGTACCGGCCGGGGGCCATGCTGTGACACGTGTCAGTCCACGGTCAACGAGGCTGCGTGGTTTCTTGACGAAGATTCAGCAGGCCGCATCGGCCGCCTGGACCTCAGCGCAGCGCAGGCTCGTCGAGTATCAACGTGCCCGCATCCGCGTCGAGTTCGGCCATGACACCGAAGGGAATGGTCAACGCGCCCTCGCAGTGCCCGAACCCGAACTCCTCGACGACCGGGACGCCGAGCGTGCCGAGACGGTCGACGAGCATGGGCCGCACCTGTTCGTAAGGGCCGCACTCCGCCCAGGAGCCGAGCAGCACCCCGTGCACCCCCTCGAGCCAGCCGGAGCGCAGGAGTTGGGTGAGGTAGCGGTCCAGCCGGTACGTCACCTCGCCCACGTCCTCCAGGCACAGCAGCCCGCCGCGCGCCGAGGGCCGGGCACCGGGGACACCGCGTTCGGCGGCGAGCAGACACAGGTCGCCGCCGACAGTGACACCGCGGGCCCGTCCCGGGACGAGGGCGCTGCCGCCGGAGGCGATGGTGCGGACGGTTTCCGGGGCGAAGAGCGTGGCCTTCAGGTGCCCCTGCGCCCGCTCGTTCTTGATGAAGTCGATGCCCGCTGCCATCGGCCCGTACAGGGTGGCGAGTCCCAGGCGGGTGGCGAAGGCCTCGTGCAGCACGGTGAGGTCGCTGAAGCCGACGAACACCTTCGGGCCGGCCGCGCGCATCGCCTCCCAGTCGAGCAGGTCGATCATCCGCTGGACGCCGTAGCCTCCGCGGGCGCACAGGACCGCGTCCACCGCCCGGTCGCACCAGGCCTGCTGGAAGTCGGCGGCGCGGTCGGCGTCCGTGCCCGCGAGGTAGGGGAAGTCCCCGTGCCGGTCCAGCACATGGGGTGCGACCACCGGGTCGAGGTCCCAGCCGCGCAGCACGTCGAGCCCCGCCTGCAGCCGTTCCTCGGGGACCGTCCCGCTGGTGGCCACCACGGCCACGCGCGCCCCGGGAGCCAGCCGGGCCGGCCGCGCCAGTTCTCTCATCTGCGCAACTCCACCTCAGGAACACCGGACACATCGAGATCGAACACCTGAGCGTACAGGGACAGTTCGGCCTCCAGCGCGCGCACCAGGGTCGACGCGCGCCGGAATCCGTGCCCTTCCCCCTCGAAGGTCAGGTAGGCGTGCGGCACGCCCCGGCCCTCGATCCGGGCGAGGAACCGTTCGCACTGGGCGGGCGGGCAGATGACGTCGTCCAGGCCCTGGAGCAGCAGGAAGGGCGCGGTGAGCCGGTCGGCGTGCTCGGTGGGCGAGCGCTCGGCGTACCGGGCGGGCTGCCCCACTGCCTCAAAGGCGTGGGAGGTACCCCCATGGGCGAGGGGCCCGATCAGTGACTCCAGGTAATGCGACTCGAAGTCGTGGGTCTCCCCCGGCCCCCAGGTCGCGAGGTCGAGGACGGGGTAGGCGATGGTGCCGCAGGCGTAGACGTCGGTGGTGGTCAGGGAGGCGGCGGTGGTCCAGCCGCCCGCACTGCCGCCGCGGATCGCGAGCCGTGCGCGGTCGGCGGTGCCCTCGTCGGCGAGGGCGCGGGCGACGGCGGCGCAGTCCTCGACGTCGACCACGCCCCACTGCTCGCACAGCCGCTCGCGGTAGGCGCGCCCGTAGCCGGTGGAGCCGCCGTAGTTGACCTCGGCGACACCGATACCGCGCGAGGTGAAGTACGCGATGGCGAGGTCCAGTACGAGCGCTGCCCGGCCGGTGGGGCCGCCGTGCGCCCAGACGACGTACGGCGGCAGTTCGCCGTCGGGGGCGGCGCGGTCGGGGTTGTGCGGCGGGTAGACGTGGGCGTGCACCTCGCGGCCGGCCGGGCCGGTGAAGGTGCGGATCTGCGGTTCGGGGTAGTAGGCCGGGTCGACGGGATCCCGGTGGCGGGCGCCGATGGTGCGGGCCCGGCCGCTCGCGGTGTCGAGTTCCACGACTTCGTAGGCGGTGCGCGGGCTTGCGGCGACGGCGACGACCCGGCCGGAGCCGCCGGCCGCGCCGGTCCCGTTCTCGCTCGGGGCGCGGTGGGCGGCGAGGGTGGGTGCGAACTCGGTCCAGGGGCCGGCGGCGTCGACCAGCTCGCCGGATTCTGTATCCAGTATTCCGAGTGCAGTCGACCCGCGACCGTGTACGACCGCGATCAGACCGTTGTCCAGCGGTGCGAACCACGACAGGCCGAGTTTCCACAGCGGCCCGCCGAACTCCTCCTCGCGGGGGCACAGGGGTGTGCCGTCGCGGTACAGGTTCCACCAGCCGCTGCGGTCGCTCGTATACAGGATCCTGCCGTCCGTCGACCAGTCGACCTGCGCGATGGCCTCATCCGGTCCACCGGCGACTGTATGCGGTATGCCGAGCGTCCCGTCGTCCCCGACCTCCGCGACCAGCAGTTCCGTGCCGTCCCACGGCATCCGCGGATGGTCCCAGGCCAGCCAGGCGGCGCGCCGGCCGTCGGGCGAGAGGCGGGCGCCGGTGAGGAACCGGTGCCGGTCGTCGGTGAGTTCGCGTACGGCACTGCGGTCGTCGGCGGCCGAGCCGTCGAGCGGTACGGCCGCCAGGACCCGTCGCACGTGGCCGGGGCCCTCGCCGGTGAACTCCTCCAGCACGCACCACACCTCGCCGCGCGCAAGGTCGATCCGCGGCTCCGCCCAGCGCAGTCCGCCGCCCAGCGCCGACACGGAGGTCAGGGGCCGCGGCTCGCCGCCCGCCTCGTAGCGGTACAGCCGCTGGTCGGCGTAGTCCGTGAACACCACCAGGGGTCCGGTGTCCCGCATCACCCCGGTCCAGGGCCGGCCGCCGTACTCGATCACCCGGTTGCGCACGTTCCACGGCGCGGGCAGGACCGGCTCCTCGCTGCCGTCCACGCGCCGCCGTACCAGCGCGCGCCGGCCGCCCTCGGCGGGGCGGGGCTCGGTCCACCAGACCTCGTCGCCGACGAAGGCCGGCCATTCGGGCTGCCCGTCGTGCGCGGCGGCGAGCGCCGCGTCGATGGGCGAGGGCCACGAACCGTATGCCGACGTCCGCACCTTCTCCCCCTCCCCTAGACGGTCCGCAGGAAGCGGTCGAGGACGCGGACGCCGAAGTGCAGCGCCTCGACGGGTACGCGCTCGTCCACGCCGTGGAACAGCGCCTGGTAGTCGAGGTCCTCGGGCAGTTTCAGCGGGGCGAAGCCGTAGCCGGTGATGCCGAGCCGGGAGAAGTGCTTGGCGTCCGTGCCGCCCGACATGCAGTACGGCACGACGTGCCCCTCGGGCGCGAACTCCTCGACGGCGGCCCGCATCGCGGCGTAGACGGGCGAGTCCAGGGGGGCCTGGAGGGCGACCTCGCGGTGGGCGAACTCCCAGTCCACGTCCGGTCCGGTGAGCCGGTCCAGGGTGGTGGTGAACTCCTCCTCACCGCCCGGCACATAGCGCCCGTCCACGAAGGCGACCGCTTCGCCCGGGATGACGTTGACCTTGTAGCCGGCGTCCAGCATGGTCGGGTTGGCGCTGTTGCGGACGGTCGACTCGACCAGCCGGGCGGCCGGGCCGAGGTTCTTCAGCAGCCGGCCCACGTCGGTGAAGTCGGCGTCGACGCGGTACAGGGCGGCGAGTTCGGTGAGCGCTGCCTCCACGGTCGGGGTGAGCCTGAACGGCCACTCGTACTCGCCGATGCGGGTGATCGCGGCGGCCAGCCGGGTCACCGCGTTCTCCCGGTTGACCTTGGAGCCGTGCCCGGCCCGGCCGCGCGCGGTGAGCTTGAGCCAGGCGGTGCCCCGCTCCCCGGCGGCGATGGGGTAGAGCTCCCGGCCGGAGCCGTCGTGGAAGGTGAAGGCGCCGGACTCGCCGATGGCCTCGGTGCAGCCCTCGAACAGTTCGGGATGCCGGCCGGCGAGGAATCCGGCGCCGTCCTCGGCGCTCGCCTCCTCGTCGGCGGTGAACGCGATGACCAGGTCGCGGCGGGGCCTGAGCTCCTGGCGGGCCCAGGACCGGACGACGGCGAGGATCATCGCGTCCATGTTCTTCATGTCGACGGCGCCCCGCCCCCACACCACACCGTCCCGGACCTCGCCCGAGAAGGGATGCACGCTCCAGTCGGCGGCCTCAGCGGGCACCACGTCGAGGTGGCCGTGGACCAGCAGCGCGTCGGCGGACGGGTCGCTGCCGCCGATCCGGGCGACGACGTTCGTGCGGCCAGGCGTCCGCTCCAGCAGCAGCGGCTCCAGCCCGGCCTCGGCGAGCCGCTCGGCGGCGTACTCGGCGGCGGGCCGCTCCCGGCAGTCCCCGCCGCCCCGGTTGGTGGTGTCGATCCGGATCAGGCCGGAGGTGAACTCCACGACCTCCTCCAGAGCCTGACGGTCAGCCATACTGCTCCTCCACCGCGGCCGAGACGATCGTGGTGACCGCCTTGAACGTCCGGATTCCCTCGTACATGGTGGCACTGGTGTACGCCACCTTGCGCTCCCCGATCCGCGCGACGCCGGGCACGACGGTCGCGGCCGACGCCAGGTGCTCGGCGTCGAACTCGACGGCGATCGTGAACGGCCCGGCCTGCATGGGTGTGTGACGGACCGCCAGCTGTGCGGCCTCCTTGGCGGCGGCTCGGATTTCGGCGGCGGTGCGGGCCGGGGTGCGGCAGACGGCCGCGTAGCGCGACACATGGTCCTTGACTGCGACCTTCAGCGCCTCGGGCGCGTAGCCGAGCGCGTCCTCGCAGGCCACGTCGTCGCCGGTGACGAGGACGACCGGGACGCCGTACTCGGCGACGACGTGCGCGTTCAGCAGCCCCTCGCTCGCGCGGACGTCGTTCAGCCACACACCGGTGATCTGGTTGGCGAGGTAGGTGTGGGCGAGGACGCCCTCCATGCCGGCGCCCGCGTGGAAGCCGACGAACGCGATGCCGTCCACGTCGCCGTGCTGGACGCCCTCCACCATGGACAGCTCCTTGTGCCGCCCGGTGAGCATCTCCACGCGCTCGTCGAGCCGTTCCAGGAGCAGGTTCCGCATGGTCCAGTGGGCCTCGTTGACGAGGACCTGGTCGGCGCCGCCGTCGAAGAAGCCCCGGGCGGCGGCGTTCACGTCGGAGGTGAACATCGACCGGCACCGCTCCCACTGGGGCGTCCCCGGCAGCACGTCGGCCGGCCAGGTGACACCCGTGGCACCCTCCATGTCCGCACTGATGAGGATCTTCATGCTCCGTCACGTTACGCGCCATCGGGGAGCTGGGCTACGACCGGAACATGCCGTCGGCCTGCCGGGTTTCACTCGCGCGCGAGGACGAACCAGCGGGCCGGAAGGTCGATGCGGGTGCCGTCGGCCATGTACTCGGTCTGCGGAAGTGCCGTG
This sequence comes from Streptomyces sp. NPDC002671, assembly GCF_053592475.1. NCBI lineage: Bacteria > Bacillati > Actinomycetota > Actinomycetes > Kitasatosporales > Streptomycetaceae > Streptomyces > Streptomyces sp. NPDC002671. Next base: position 91,533 of record NZ_JBSFVU010000023.1, on the reverse strand, counting down.
TCCCCGGTGGCGAGGATCTTCAGCCCGGCCTCGGCGAGCAGCTGCGGGACCTCCTCGTCCGGGGCGTCGGCGGGCTTGAGGCCGTGGTGGAGGACGCGGCGCAGCTTGGGCGGGGGCCCGTCGGGGCCGGACGCGGCGCGCTGGAGCACCTCGCGGGAGCCGGAGGTGAGTTCGACGACGAACGCCCGCCCCTCGGTGCCGATGACGTCGGCGACGGCGGCGGCGACCAGGGGGCGTGCGGCGGGTTCACTCTGGTGGATGACGGCACGCATGTACACGTTGCTGTCGCCGAGGCGCTCGCGCAGCGCCCGTACGGCTTCCGTGTCGGTCAGGTCGAGCTGCCGGAACTCGACGGCGGTGCCGTCCGCGGTGGCCCGGCGGGCGTGCTCGACGGCCGCGTGCGTGAGGTCGACGCCGACGGCGCGGGCGAACCGGGTGGCCAGGTAGCGGGTCTGGGTGCCGTTGCCGCAGCCGAGGTCGACGATGGTGCGCGTGGTGTCCGCGTACGGCAGCAGCAGCTCACTGTGCGGCACGGCGGACAGCGAGGGGTCGGAGTCCCAGATCGCCTCGCCGGGGGCGTCGGAGATCTCACTCCAGTAACTCTCCCAGGCATTGCGGTAGTTGTCCGAGACGTTCATGCGATCTCCCCACATCGGCTCCGTGATCGGGATATCGCGGCTGTCGGTGGTTCGGCAAGGGGGGCGGGGTAAGAGAGCACGGGTCATCTGACGGTCTGTTCGAACCAGACCGTCTTACGGTGTCCGCTCGCACTGGCACCCCATTCGCGGGCCAGCCGGCTGACCACGCGCAGGCCGCGCCCCGACTCGTCGTAGGGGCCGGCGCCGAGCATGGCGGGCAGGGCGGGTTCGGCGTCGGTGACCTCGAACAGCAGGGCGTCGGTGCGGACCACGCGCAGGTCGACCGGTTCGCCGCCCGCGTGCCGGACGGCGTTGGTGACGACCTCGCTGACCAGCAGCTCGGCGGTCTCCACGGTCTGCGGCAGGCTCCACTGGAGCAGTCGGTCGCGGACCAGGCGGCGGGCGTGTGCGACCTCGCGCGGGTCGGCCTCCAGCTGCCATTCGGCGACGTGGTCGTCGGGGATGCCGTTGAGCCTGGCCATGAGCAGGGCGACGTCGTCCTTACGGCCGCCGCGCGTGTTGAGGGCGCGGATGATCGTGTCGCAGGCGTCGTCCATGGAGGCGGCGGGGTGTGCGGCGGACTCGCAGAGCGCGGCGAGGCCCTCGCCGATGTCGGAGCCGCGCACCTCGACCAGGCCGTCGGTGCACAGCACCAGCCGGTCGCCGGGCGCGACGCGGACGCGGGTGACCTCGAAGGGGACGCCGCCGACGCCGATGGGGGCGCCGGTGGGCAGGTCGAGGAGTTCGCTGCGCCCGTCCTCGGCGCGGACGAGGACGGGCGGGATGTGTCCGGCGTTGGCGAGGAGGAGTTCGCCGCGGATCGGGTCGTAGACCGCGTACAGGCAGGTGGCGAGGTAGTTCTCGCCGAGCCGGCGGGCCAGGTCGTCCAGGTTGCGCAGCAGTTGGGCGGGTGGGGTCTCCATGGCGGCCATGGTCTGGACGGCGGTGCGCAACTGGCCCATCATCGCGGCGGAGTTGAGGCCGTGGCCCATGACGTCACCGACGACGAGGGCGGTGCGGGAGCCGGGCAGTTTGATGGTGTCGAACCAGTCTCCGCCGATCCTGCCGAGCCGGGTGCCGGGCAGATAGCGGGTGGCGATGTCGCAGCCGGCCATGCGCGGGCTGACCTGCGGCAGCATGCTGTCCTGGAGGATGTCGGCGACGTTCTCCTGGTAGGTGTACATGCGGGCGTTGTCGAGGACGAGCCCCGCGCGGGCGGCGAGTTCGGCGCCGGTGGTGCGGTCCATGTCGTCGAAGGGCGCGCGGTCCGGGCGGCGCAGCAGCACCATGAAGCCGAGGACGACGTTGCGGGCCTTGAGCGGGACGATCAGCAGGGAGCGGCCGTTGATGAGCGGCCTGAGGTCGCGCTTCTCGAACTCGCCGGAGATGCGGTCGCCCAGTTCGTCGCTGATCCTCGGGATGAGGACGGGTTCGCCGGTGACCATGCACTGGTAGAACGGGGTGTGTTCGGGGAAGGCGAAGGCCTCGCCGACGGGCACGGTGTCGTCCCAGCGGCCGGGTTCGTCGTTGTGCTCGACCCAGACGCGGTGCATGACGGTGCTGGCGTCCGGCGGGCCGTCCGGGAAGCCCTCGCCGGCGAGGACGGCGGCGCGCAGGTGGGTGCCGGCGAAGTCCGCGAAGCGGGGGACGGCGGCGCTGGTGACCTCGCGGATGGTCTCGCCGAGGTCGAGCGAGGTGCCGATGCCGGAGCTGACCTCGTTGAGGAACTCCAGCCGTTCGCGGACGGCCGCGTACTCCAGGTCCTGTTCGGCACCGGCAGGGATCACCACGGCGGCGGCCGGGTCGCGGGGTGCGACGGCTTCGGTTCGGTCGCGTCCGGCGCGGCGGGGCACGCCCCAGTACGGGGTGACGGGCACCCGGTCGAACTGGCTGAACTCCAGGACGGGGTAACCGAGTTCGAGGACCTGGGAGGCGATGCGGCCACTGAGTCCCGGGCCCATGTTGGGGAGGATCTCGGGCAGCCGCCGTTCGAGTTCGTCGGCGGCGGGCAGTTCGGTGTGGCGGGCGAAGCCGGGCGAGATGCGTTCGGCGGTCTCGCCGTCGTGGCCGCGCTCGTCGCGCAGCCGGGTGGCGTCGGCGGCGAGCACCAGGAGCCGGGCGGGTCCGGGGCCGACGAGCGGGTAGGCCCACCAGAGCACGTCGAGGCGGGCGGCCTCGCCCGCGGGGCCCGGGTCCGCGTCCGGGTGCGGCTGCTCGTCCGGGTGCGGGAAGAGGCGGGCGCGGCCCGCGGTCGGGTAGGCGGTGTGGCCGCCGAGCGAGGCCTCCAGGTCGGGCCCGAGCCCGTCGTAGGCGGCGTAGGCGTGCTGCGGAGTGTCGTCGGGGAGTGCACCGGAGACGGGCAGCAGGTCCGCGGCGGGGCGCCCTACGGCGTCCTGGCGGCTCACGCCGAACAGCCGCCCGGCGCCGCTGCTCCAGTGGGAGACCTGGCCGTCGCGGTCGACGACGACCACGGCCAGCGGAATCCGTCCGGCCTCGGCCTCGCCGGCGCCGCGGCCGGGAAGGGTGTCCCGCTCGCTGCCACCGTCCATGGCCAGGCCCTCTCTCCCCACAGCTGTTCGCAAACGATCTGTGCCGCCCGCCACTACGGTACGGCGGCGGACGGTGGCGATGTGGGGCAATCCTGGAATTGGCGTCATGTGATCACACCGGCACGCGGCCCGGTACCGGACGGGTGCCCCCGGGCGGGACGGTCAGTCCTCGTGCCCCAGTTGGAGGTCCCGTTCGGTGCGTCCGCCGCCCGCGACCTGGAGGACGGTGGCGACCGGCGGGTAGCCGGCGGCGATGACGGTGTACTCGCCGGAGGAGAGGTCCACGAACCGGAATGTTCCGTCGGCTGCGGTGGTGAGGGTGTCCACGACGTTCCCGGCGGCGTCGAGCAGGGTCACGCGCGCGTCCTCCACGGGGCGTCCGCCGCCGGCGCGGACGGTGCCCTTGAGCACGGCGCCGCCCGCGAGTTCGACGTCCTGGCGGGTCTCCCGGGAGGCCTGGACGCTGACGGGGAGGGCGGCGGGCCGGAAGGCGGGAGCGCTGGCGGCGAGGGTGTACTCGCCGGCGACCAGTTCGGAGATGACGTAGCCGCCCTCACGGCCGCTGCGGGTGGCGGCGACGACCTCGCCGTGGACGTTGGTGAGGGTGACGGTGGCGTCCCGTACGGGCGTGCCGTCGGCGGTGAGCACGGTGCCGGCGAGGCGTCCGGCGCCGCCGAGGACGACGTCGAGTTCGACGGGCCGTTCGCCGACGGTGACGGCGACGGCCTGCGGCTGGTGGCCGCCGGCAGCGGCGATCAGGACGTACGAGCCGGAGCCGGGGGTGGCGAGGGCGTACCGTCCGTCGTCGCCGCTCGCGCCCCGGCCGATCTGCTGTCCGGCGACGTCGATGAGGGTGAGCGCCGCGCGGGGCACCACGGTCCCGTCGGGGTGCTGCACCGTGCCGCAGACGGGGATTCCGCCGGCGTACGGCGAACGGGCCTGCGGGACGGAGGCGTTCACCGGCAGCTGCGTGGTCTCCGGGTCGGTGGCGGGGGCGTTGTGGGACACCAGCGGTTTCTCCTTGAGGAAGAAGGCGATGAGCAGGCCGAGGACGAGCACCGGGACGAAGTAGAGGAAGATCCGGGGCATCGCGTCGGCGTAGGCGCGGATGTAGGCCTCGCGCAGCGCCGGGGGCAGGGCGTGGACGAGCTGCGGCGTGAGGGAGTCTGCGTCGGGCAGCCCGCTGCCCGCGCGCGCGGGCAGTTGCCGGTGCAGGGCGTCGGTGAGGCGGCCCGAGAAGAGGGTGCCGAAGACTGCGGCGCCGACGCTGCCGCCGATCTGGCGGAAGTAGTTGTTGGCGCTGGTGGCGGTGCCGAGGTCGGCGGGGCGTACGGAGTTCTGCACGGCGAGGACCAGGACGGGCATCACCATGCCGATGCCGGCGCCGAGGACGGCCATCCAGATGCTGTACTGGAGGCGGGACGTGTCGGCTTCGAGCCGGGACAGCAGCCACATGCCGGCGGTGGCGACGGCGCAGCCGAGCACCGGGAAGATCTTGTAGCGGCCGGTGCGGCTGATGAGCTGTCCGCACAGGACCGAGGCGCCGACGATGCCGGCCATCATGGGCAGCATCAGCAGTCCGGAGCCGGTGGCGCTGGCCCCGTCGACCATCTGCAGGAAGGTCGGCAGATAGCTGGCGGCGCCGAACAGGGCGACGCCGATCACCAGGCCGACCAGACCGGTGATGTTGAAGACGGAGTCCCTGAACAGCCTGAGCGGGATGAGGGGTTCGGCGGCGAAGCGCTCGACGACGAGGAAGAGGACGGTGGCGGCGAGGGCGCCCGCGCCGAGCCCGAGGATCTGCTTGGAGCCCCAGGCGTAGTCGGTGCCGCCCCAACTGGTCAGCAGCACCAGGCAGGTGGACGCGGCGGCCAGCAGCAGCGCGCCGAGCACGTCGAGGCGGGCGCGGGCCCGCTTCTTGGGCAGTTTGAGGACGACGGTGACGACGGCCAGGGTGACCAGGCCCAAGGGCACGTTGACGTAGAAGCACCAGCGCCAGGAGAGGTGGTCGGTGAAGTAGCCGCCGAGCAGAGGGCCTGCGACGGAGGCGAGGCCGAAGGCGGCGCCGATCAGGCCCATGTACCGGCCGCGCTCCCGGGGCGGCACGATGTCGGCGATGATGGCCTGCACGCCGATCATGAGGCCGCCCGCGCCGACGCCCTGGAGGGCGCGGAAGGCGATCATCTGGTCCATGCTCTGGGCCCGGCCGGCGAGCGCGGAGCCGATGACGAAGACCAGGATCGCGAACTGGAAGACGCCTTTGCGGCCGACGAGGTCGCCGAGTTTGCCGTAGACGGGCAGGCCGATGGTGGAGGTGAGCAGGTAGGCGGTGATCGCCCAGGACATTTTGTCCAGGCCGTGCAGCTCGCCGACGATCTTCGGCAGCGCGGTGGCGACGATCATCTGGTCCAGTGCCGCGAGGAGCAGCGCGAGCATGAGCCCGAAGAAGACCAGCCGCACCCGGCGCGGGCCGAGTCCGGCGGCCGGGGCGGGGGTTGGCGGCGGTGGTACGACGGTCTCCTGCGCCGTTGCCGGTGTCACGACCGGCGTGACCTCCACCAGAGTCGTCCCGCCCACGTACCGCTCCCCTCGTCGCGCCTGTTGCACAATTCCCGCGTAAGACGACAACTGCGAACAAGTGCGGCGAGTTACGGCATGGCCCGGGGCGGGCGGGAGATCCACTCGAACCGGTGAAGGGGACCAACGCCCCCTCACCGGGCGGCTCTTGGGCCTACTTCTCGACCTCGGCAGCGAGCTTGGCGAGGACGGCGTCGTAGATCCGGGCGAGGCCCTTGGGCGCGAAGGTCCTCTCGAAGAAGCCGCCGATGCCGCCGGCGCCCTTCCAGGTGGTGGTGACGGTGACCCGGGACCTGCCCTCGCCGGCCGGGGTGACGCGCCAGGTGGTGACCATGGAGGAGTTGCGGTCCTTCTCGACCAGCTCGCCGTCGGTGGGCTCGGTGACCTCCAGGAGGCAGTCGCGCACCCGCTTGCTGGTGGCCTGGAGCTTCCAGTGGACGAGGGTGCCCTCGCCGTCGCCGCCCTCGCGCACCTCGTACTCGCTGAACTGCTCGGGCAGCACCCTGCCGCGCGTGCCGGTGTAATCGGCGAGGGCGTCGAACACCTTCTCCGCGTCCGCCGCGACGACCCGCTCTGTAGTGGCCTCGACCTGCGCCATTCGTTCCTCCAGGACCTGATTGCTCGGGGTTGTACAAAGCCAACCACCCCGGCACCCGGCCGCCCAAATCGGGGTCGCACAAAGGTCGCACGAAGGTCGCACCGGGTTCGCACGCGGGTCGTACGCCGGTCGCACGATAAGGGGAAGAGATGTTCCGTTCTGTGCGGCAGTGCCACCGAGGAGGCGTCCTGCGCCGGGGAGAACCTCACCGTGGAGTCCGGCGGCAGCACGCGGGATGAGCCGCACACTCCGAGAGCGTTCGAGGGCATCCCCTGGACCCCATTGCGTCAAGCAATCGGGTCAAGTATTGCCGTATCGGGTTCTTCAGGGTCCCGATCCCGGGACGATGCGGCCAGAACCGTGGCCCTCGCGGTTCGCACCACCCTCCGTCCCGGGAGAACGTATGAGAACACGCGCAGCCCTGCTGTGCGCTGCCGCCGCGGTGCTGGCGGGCTCGGTCGCGGCCGTCCCGGCGGGGGCGACGGCCACCGCCCCGGCACCGAAGCTCGGCTGGAAGAAGTGCGGCACCATCGACTACCCGACCCTCCAGTGCGCGTCCCTGTCGGTGCCGCTGGACCACGCGCACCCGGACGGCCGGCGGATCACCCTCGCCGTGTCGCGCGTCCCGCACACCGCGAAGAACTCCCTGGGTCCGCTGCTGGTCAACCCCGGCGGCCCCGGCGGCAGCGGGCTCACGCTCGCCGGGTTCGTCGCCTCGACCCTGCCCAAGAAGGTGGCAACCCGCTACGACGTCATCGGCTTCGACCCGCGCGGGGTCGGCAAGAGCTCGCCCGCCCTCAACTGCTCCGCGGGCCATTTCAAGCCCGTCCGCCCCGACACCGTGCCCCTCACGCCCGCGCTGGAGCAGGCCAACCTGAAGCGCGCCCAGTCCTTCGCCGCCGCCTGCGGCAAGAAGTACGCGGACGTGCTGCCGTTCATGGACACCGTCAGCGCGGTCCGGGACATGGACGCCGTCCGCCAGGCCCTCGGCGCCCCGCGCATCAGCTACTTCGGCTACTCCTACGGCACCTACCTCGGCGCGGTCTACGCGAAGCTGTACCCCGGGCGCGTGCACCGCCTGGTGCTGGACTCGGTCGTGGACCCGACCGGCGTCTGGTACGGCGACAACGTCGGCCAGGACTACGCCTTCAACGACCGCCACCGTGCGCTGATGGCGTGGATCGCCAAGTACGACACGACGTTCCGGCTCGGCAAGGACCCCGAGAAGATCGAGGCCAAGTGGTACGCGATGCGGGCGGCCCTGGCCAAGCGGCCGGCCGGCGGCGAGGTCGGCGCCTCCGAGCTGGAGGACACCTTCATCCCGGGCGGCTACTTCAACGGCTACTGGCCCTACCTCGCAGACGCGTTCGCGGCCTACGTCAACGACAAGGACCCCCAGCCGCTGGTGGAGGTGTACGAGAACTTCGGCGCCGTGAACGGCTCCGGCGACAACGGCTACAGCGTGTACGCGGCGGTGCAGTGCCGGGACACCGCCTGGCGCCGGGACTGGAACCGGTGGCGCACGGACACTTGGCGGGTGTACGCGAAGGCGCCCTTCATGGCCTGGAACAACGCCTGGTACAACGCGCCGTGCGCGTTCTGGCCGACCGGCGCGCTGAAGCGCGTGAACATCGCCAACGGCAAGCTGCCGCCGGCCCTGCTGTTCCAGGCGACCGACGACGCGGCCACCCCGTTCCTGGGCGGGGTGACGACCCATCGGCTGCTGGCCCGCTCCAGCCTGGTGGTCGAGGACGGCGGCGGCAACCACGGCATCACGCTGAGCGGCAACGCCTGCCTCGACGGGTACCTGTCGGCCTACCTGTCCGACGGGAAGCTCCCGCACGGCAACGGCGAGGCCGACGCCGTCTGCCCGAAGTCGCCCGACCCGAGGCCGATCGCGAAGAAGGCGGCGTCGACGACGTCGCGCGGCTCGGCCCTGCACGGCCTGCTCGGCTTCCGCGGCTGAGCGACGCATGCCGGGCCGCACTCCAGGCCGCCTGACGGGCCGTCCGCCTGGCCGTGTGCCAGGCTTCTGACGGCCTGCCGGGGGCGTTGTCAGTGCCATGGTCCACCATGGATCCATGACCGAACCGACACGGATCCCCGCCCCCGACGGCGTCGCCCCCGCGGCCCAGTACAGCCATGTGGTCACCGCGACCGGCCGTTTCGTCGCCGTCTCCGGCCAGCTCGCCCTGGACGAGCACGGCAAGCTGGTCGGGGAGGGTGATCCGGCGGCCCAGGCCCACCAGGTCTTCGAGAACCTGCGGCGCTGCCTGGCCGCGGCGGGCGCCGGCTTCGCCGACGTCGTCAAACTGACCTACTTCGTCACGGACATGGCGTGCATGCCGGCGATCCGCGCGGCCCGCGCCGCGCACATACCCGACGACCGCCTCCCGGCCGCCTCCGCCGTGCAGGTGGCCGGGCTGGTGGCGCCGGAGTTCCTCATGGAGGTCGAGGCGATCGCCGTGGTGGCCGCATGACCTCCTCGGCGGTCCGGGTCCGGGCCATGACCCTGGCCGACTGCGACCGGGTCTCCGAGATCCGCATCCGTGGCTGGCAGAGCGCCTACCGGGGGATGGTGCCGCAGTCGTACCTGGACGCGCTCAGCGTGGAGCAGGACGCCGAGCGGCGGCGCGCACGGTTCCAGGAGAACGACGGCAGCGTGGTGAACCTGGTGGCCGTGGGGGCACCTCCCAGGCCTTTAGGGCACTGGGGGAGGGGCGGCGAGGTCCTCGGCTGGGCGGCGTACGGGCCGCACCGGGACGGTGAAGCGCTCACCGGCGACGCCGAGTTGTACGCGATCTACGTGGACCCGGCGCACCTCGGCGGCGGGATCGGGCGGGCGCTGCTCACCGAGTCGGTCGCGGGGTGCTCGGCGTACCCGCGCATGCTGCTGTGGGTCCTGAAGGAGAACGCGCCCGCGCGACGCTTCTACGAGCACGCCGGATTCAGCCCGGACGGGGCCGAGGAGTCCTTCGAGACGGACGGGGTGCCCGTGCACGAGGTGCGGTACGCCAGGGCGCTGGGCGGCTGACCCGGCCGGGGTCAGCCGCGCCTCTGCTCCGGGATCCGGGCCAGCGCGTGCACCGCGGCCTCGGCGAGCGCCGGGTGGGCGAGGGCCTCGTTCAGGACGCGCCGGGCGCGTTCGTCGCCGAGCGCGCCGAGGCCGTCCACGCAGGCGAGGGCCACCCGGCGGTACGGGTCGTGCGGGTGCAGCCGCCGTTCCAGGGTGGTGATCAGCGCGGGCACGGACTCCGGGGCGCGCAGGGCGACCAGGAGCCGTACGGGGTGCAGGGCGTAGGCCACGCGCAGTTCGTTGGTGGCGAGGGCGGCGGCGGCTCGGGCCGTGCGCGGATCGCCGAGGCGGGCCAGGGCGTGGGCGGCGGCGGCGCAGCGGGGCGGGTCGCGGTGGTTGAGCAGCAGCACCAGCGCCTCGAAGGCGCGCCGGTCACCGGCGACGCCGAGCCGGAACGCGGCCAACTCCCTGGCCCACAGCGGCTGTCCGGGCGCGGTGAGCAGGTCCGCGAGGGTGTCGTGGTCCTCGGTCGCCAGCAGGCGGTCGAACGCCGCCGTGCCGCGCGACTCCTGCCGTAAGCGCTCCGTGAGCGCTCGCAACTCTTCGTCCACGGTCTCAGCGTAGGCGGGGCGCGCCGCTTGAGGGAGCTACGTCACAGACTCGAGTGGAACTCAGGTCTGGCGCGCTCGTTACCGGCGGGTTAAGCTCATACGAGCGAGTAACCCTCTCGCATTTCCGCTGACGACGGTTTGGTGACGCAGCCGTCGTCGGGGGCACTTCCCACGCCCTTGAGGCAGTGGGGGGTCAGTCGGTTCGGTACATCAGTACCGCAGTACGACCCGGCTCCGGGACAGGGCCGGTCGGTTCGAGCCGCTCCCGGGCGTGTGCACGCCCGTGGTGCCGGTACCGGGCGTGTGCGCTTGCAGCCCGGCAACACCCGCACTTCTTCACGCCCGTGGTGCTCCTTCGGTGCACCCGGTGCGCTCCTCGTCGTCACCCTCATTCCCTGGAGTCCCGCGATGGCCACTCCCCTGTCCGACACCCCCCTGTCCCCGCTCAAGACCGTTGCCGTCGTCGGCCTCGGCACCATGGGCACCGGCATCACCGAGGTCCTCGCGAAGGCCGGCCGCGATGTGATCGGCATCGACATCAGCGAGGCCCAGGCCGCGAAGTCGCTCGCCGCGCTGGAGGCCTCCACCGCCCGCGCCGTGGAGCGTGGCCGGCTGACCGAGCAGGAGCGCGCCGACGCCCTGGCCCGGGTGCGCACTTCCACCGATCTGCAGGCGGCGGCCGACGCCGACCTCGTCATCGAGGTGGCCCCGGAGTCGTACGAGATCAAGCAGCAGATCTTCCGTGAACTGGATGGCATCGTCCGCCGCGACACGATCCTCGCGACCGGCACCAACGCCCTGTCCGTGACCCGCCTGGCGGCCGACGCGGCCCACCCGGAGCGCGTGCTCGGCCTGCACTTCTTCAACCCGGCGCCGGCCATGAAGCTGGTCGAGGTCGTCTCCTCGGTGCTGACCGCGCCGCAGGCCGTCGCGGCGGTCACGGGTCTGGCGATCGAGCTGGGCAAGGAGCCGGTCGCGGTCGGCGACCGCCCCGGGTTCGTCGCGGACGGGCTGCTGTTCGGCTACCTCAACCAGGCCGCCGCGATGTACGAGGCCCGGTACGCCTCCCGCGAGGACATCGACGCGGCGATGCGGCTCGGCTGCGGCCTGCCGATGGGCCCCCTCGCACTGCTGGACCTGATCGGCATCGACACCGCGCGCAGGGTCCTGGAGGCCATGTACTCCGAGTCCGGTGACCGGCTGCACGCCCCCGCGCCGATCCTGGGGCAGCTCAGCGAGGCCGGGCTGACCGGCCGCAAGGCGGGCCGTGGTTTCTACACGTACGAGGCGCCGGGCAGTGCCACGGTCGTGCCGGACGCCCTGACCCCGGCCGCCGGCGGCACCGAGTCCGCCGGCCGTGCCGTCCGCTCCGTCGGCGTCGCCGGCTCGGGCACCATGGCCTCGGGCATCGCCGAGGTGTTCGCCAAGGCCGGGTACGAGGTCGTCCTCGCCGCCCGCAGCCAGGAGAAGGCCGAGGCCGCCAAGGCCCGTATCGGCAAGTCGCTTTCGCGCTCTGTCGACAAGGGCCGGATGACCGCCGAGGCCGCCGCCCAGACCCTGGGCCTGATCACCCCGGCGGGCTCCTACGACGCGTTCGCCGACGTCGACCTCGCGGTCGAGGCGGTCGCCGAGGACCTGGCGGTCAAGCAGCAGCTGTTCGCGGCGCTGGACAAGGTGTGCAAGCCGGGCGCGGTCCTGGCCACCACGACCTCCTCGCTGCCCGTGGTCGCCTGCGCCCGTGCCACCTCGCGTCCGCAGGACGTGATCGGCATGCACTTCTTCAACCCGGCCCCGGCCATGAAGCTGGTCGAGGTGGTCCGCACCGTCCTGACGGCGGACGACGTGCACGCGACGGTCCGCGAGGTCTGCCAGAAGATCCGCAAGCACGCGGTGGACTGCGGCGACCGGGCCGGTTTCATCGTGAACGCGCTGCTGTTCCCGTACCTCAACAACGCGATCAAGATGGTCCAGGAGCACTACGCCACACTGGACGACATCGACGCGGCGATGCGGCTCGGCGGCGGCTACCCGATGGGCCCGTTCGAGCTGCTGGACGTGGTCGGCCTGGATGTCTCGCTGGCCATCGAGCAGGTGCTGCACCGCGAGTTCCGCGACCCGGGCCTGGCGCCGGCCCCGCTGCTGGAGCACCTGGTGGCCGCGGGCTGCCTCGGCCGCAAGACCGGCCGCGGCTTCCGCGAGTATGCCCGCCGCTGACGGCGTCGGCGACTGGTTCCGGTCGGAGGCGGACTGGGGCGGGCTGCTCGAACCCGGCGCGTTTCCCCCGCCCGCGCGGCCGGGCACTCCCCCGCCCCGCGAGGGCGGGGGAAACCCCGGACCTGCGCATCGAGCTGCGCACATGCAGTACGTTCGGGTCATGTCCCAGCCCGCCAAGTCCGCACGTACACCAGCCACGCCCGACGCACCGGAAAGTGCCGCAGGCAGTCGCGCCGCCGCCCAGCGGCTGAAAATGCGCCGAGAGCTGGCGGCGGCAGCCATGGAGCTGTTCGCGACCAAGGGGTACGAGGCTACGACCGTCGACGAGATCGCAGCCGCCGCCGGGGTCGCCCGCCGCACCTTCTTCCGCCACTTCCGCTCCAAGGAAGAGGCGATCTTCCCGGACCACGACGACACCCTGATCCGTGCCGAGGCGGTCCTGAACGCCGCCCCGGCGCACGAGCACCCGCTCGACACCGTGTGCCGCGGCATCAAGGAAGTCATGAAGATGTACGCGGCCCGGCCGGAGATCTCGGTCGCCCGCTACAAGCTCACGCGCGAGGTGCCCACCCTGCGCGAGGCCGAGATCGCCTCGGTCGCCCGCTACGAGCGCCTGTTCACCCGCTATCTGCTCGGCCACTTCGACGAGCACGCACATGCCGACGACGCCAACGACGACCCGCTGCTGGCCGAGGTCGCCGCCTCCGCGGTGGTCACGGCGCACAACCACGTCCTCAGGCGCTGGCTGCGCGCGGGCGGCCAGGGCGATGTCGAGGCTCAGCTCGACCACGCCTTCGCCATCGTCCGCAAGACCTTCGGCACCGGGATCGGGGCCGGCCGCGGCCCGGCCGCGGGACCCGCCGCCACCACGTCCCCGGCGACGGTCTCCGCGCAGGGCGAGGTCCTGGTGACGGTCGCCCGCACCGACGCCCCGCTGGACGAGGTCATGCGCACCATCGAGGAGGCTCTGAAGGACCGCTGAGCGGCTCGCGGACCTCGCGAGCGCTGTGACGACGGCCACCCGACCGGGTGGCCGTTTTGGCATGTCAGAGGCCCTTTTCAGGCACATTTAAGAGGCCGTTCGATCGATCATCGCTCATCTGTCAAGTAAAGATTTCACCTGAGCCCAATTCCTGGCACTCAGTGCCTTGCGACCTGACACGCGGTGTCATACGTTGGTGTTGTCCGGGCGGCCGGCACGCAGAGACCGATCGTGTGCCGGCTGTCCCAGCAAGCCCAAGGCCTGCCCGTCCGGACGCCTGCGTCACAGGCAACCTCCGCGCCACAAAGCGCTGCCGAAGCTCCACCCGCCGAACCGACGGCATCTCTTTCACAAAACCCTCAGCAGCAGCATTTCCATCAGCACCGACGAATCCCCAGCGCCCCTCCCTCAGGGCGCTCACCGCCGGAGGCAACACCGTGACCGTGAAGGACATCCTGGACGCGATCCAGTCGAAGGACGCCACGTCCGCCGACTTCGCCGCCCTGCCGCTCCCCGAGTCGTACCGCGCGATCACCGTGCACAAGGACGAGACGGAGATGTTCGCGGGCCTCGAGACCCGCGACAAGGACCCGCGCAAGTCGATCCACCTGGACGAGGTGCCGGTGCCCGAGCTGGGCCCGGGCGAGGCCCTGGTGGCCGTCATGGCCTCCTCGGTCAACTACAACTCCGTGTGGACCTCGATCTTCGAGCCGCTGCCGACCTTCGGGTTCCTGGAGCGCTACGGCAAGCTCTCCGAGCTGACCAAGCGCCACGACCTGCCGTACCACATCATCGGCTCCGACCTCGCGGGCGTCGTCCTGCGCACCGGCCCCGGCGTCAACGCCTGGAACCCCGGTGACGAGGTCGTCGCGCACTGCCTGTCCGTCGAGCTGGAGTCCTCGGACGGCCACAACGACACGATGCTCGACCCCGAGCAGCGCATCTGGGGCTTCGAGACCAACTTCGGCGGCCTCGCCGAGATCGCGCTCGTCAAGTCCAACCAGCTGATGCCGAAGCCCAAGCACCTCAGCTGGGAGGAGGCCGCGGCCCCGGGCCTGGTCAACTCCACCGCCTACCGCCAGCTGGTCTCCCGCAACGGCGCCGGCATGAAGCAGGGCGACAACGTCCTGATCTGGGGCGCGAGCGGCGGACTCGGCTCGTACGCCACGCAGTTCGCGCTCGCGGGCGGCGCCAACCCGATCTGTGTCGTCTCCAGCGACCAGAAGGCGGACATCTGCCGGTCCATGGGCGCCGAGGCGATCATCGACCGCAACGCCGAGGGCTACAAGTTCTGGAAGGACGAGCACACCCAGGACCCGAAGGAGTGGAAGCGCTTCGGCAAGCGCATCCGTGAGCTCACCGGCGGCGAGGACGTCGACATCGTCTTCGAGCACCCGGGCCGCGAGACCTTCGGCGCCTCGGTCTACGTCACCCGCAAGGGCGGCACCATCGTCACCTGCGCCTCGACGTCGGGCTACAACCACGAGTACGACAACCGCTACCTGTGGATGTCCCTGAAGCGGATCATCGGCTCGCACTTCGCCAACTACCGCGAGGCCTGGGAGGCCAACCGGCTCATCGCGAAGGGCAAGATCCATCCGACCCTGTCGAAGGTCTACTCCCTTCAGGAGACCGGCCAGGCCGCCTACGACGTGCACCGCAACCTCCACCAGGGCAAGGTCGGCGTGCTGTGCCTGGCCCCCGAGGAGGGCCTGGGCGTGCGCGACGAGGAGATGCGCGCCAAGCACATCGACGCCATCAACCGTTTCCGTAACATCTGAGGACACCCGAGGTCATAGATGACTGAGCGTCAGAAGGACCGGCCGTGGCTCATGCGCACGTACGCCGGTCACTCCACGGCCGAGGCGTCCAACGAGCTGTACCGGCGCAATCTCGCCAAGGGCCAGACCGGCCTGTCGGTCGCGTTCGACCTGCCGACGCAGACCGGCTACGACTCCGACCACATCCTCGCCCGCGGCGAGGTCGGCCGGGTCGGCGTGCCGGTGGCGCACCTCGGTGACATGCGCCGGCTGTTCCAGGACATCCCCCTGGAGCAGATGAACACCTCGATGACGATCAACGCCACCGCCATGTGGCTGCTGGCGCTCTACCAGGTCGTCGCCGAGGAGCAGGGCGCGGACATCACCAAGCTCCAGGGCACGACCCAGAACGACATCGTCAAGGAGTACCTGTCCCGCGGGACGCACGTCTTCCCGCCGGGGCCCTCGCTCCGCCTGACGACGGACATGATCGCGTACACGGTCTCCCACATCCCGAAGTGGAACCCGATCAACATCTGCAGCTACCACCTGCAGGAGGCCGGGGCCACGCCGGTGCAGGAGATCGCGTACGCGATGTCCACCGCGATCGCCGTCCTCGACGCCGTGCGCGACAGCGGCCAGGTGCCCGAGGAGCGCATGGGCGACGTGGTGGCCCGTATCTCCTTCTTCGTGAACGCGGGCGTCCGCTTCGTCGAGGAGATGTGCAAGATGCGGGCGTTCGGCCGCATCTGGGACAAGGTCACCCGTGAGCGGTACGGCATCGAGGACCCGAAGCAGCGCCGGTTCCGCTACGGCGTCCAGGTCAACTCGCTCGGCCTGACCGAGGCGCAGCCGGAGAACAACGTCCAGCGGATCGTGCTGGAGATGCTGGCGGTGACCCTCTCCAAGGACGCCCGCGCACGTGCCGTCCAGCTGCCCGCCTGGAACGAGGCCCTCGGCCTGCCGCGGCCCTGGGACCAGCAGTGGTCGCTGCGCATCCAGCAGGTCCTCGCGCACGAGAGCGACCTGCTGGAGTACGAGGACATCTTCGACGGCTCGCACGTCATCGAGAAGAAGGTGTCGGCGCTCGTCGAGGAGTCCCTCGCGGAGATCGACCGGATCCAGGAGATGGGCGGCGCGATGGCCGCCGTCGAGTCCGGCTACCTCAAGGCGCAGCTCGTCTCCTCGCACGCCGAGCGGCGGGCGAGGATCGAGTCCGGCCAGGAGAAGATCATCGGCGTCAACATATTCGAGACGACCGAGCCGAACCCGCTCACGGCCGACCTGGACACCGCGATCCAGACGGTCGACCCCGCGGTCGAGGCCCGCGTCATCGGCGCGCTGCAGAACTGGCGCGACACGCGGTACCAGCCGCCCTTCAACCACCCGCGCCCCTGCAAGGCGCTGGAGCGGCTGAAGGAGGCCGCCAAGGGCACCGGCAACCTGATGGAGGCCACGCTGGAGTGCGCCCGCGCCGGGGTCACCACCGGCGAGTGGGCGGGCGCCCTGCGCGAGGTGTTCGGCGAGTACCGGGCGCCCACCGGGGTCTCCTCGGCGCCCGTGGCCGTCCCCGCCGAGGCGGGCTCGCCGCTGGCCGAGGTCCGCGCCAAGGTGGACGCCACCGCCCGCGACCTGGGCGCCGGCAAGCTGCGCTTCCTGGTCGGCAAGCCGGGCCTGGACGGGCACTCCAACGGCGCCGAGCAGATCGCGGTCCGCGCGCGGGACGCCGGCTTCGAGGTGGTCTACCAGGGCATCCGGCTCACCCCGGAGCAGATCGTGGACGCGGCCCTGGCCGAGGACGTCCACGCGGTGGGCCTGTCGATCCTGTCCGGCTCGCACGCCCAGCTCGTTCCGGACGTGCTGGAACGCCTCCGTGTGGCCGGTGCCACAGATATACCGGTGATCGCCGGTGGCATCATCCCGAATGGTGACGCCGAAGAGCTGCGAGCCGCCGGAGTGGCCGCGGTCTTCACACCGAAGGACTTCGACATCACCGGAATCATCGGCCGCATCGTCGACGAGATCCGGAAAGCGAACAAGCTCGACCCCCTGGAGGTCCCCGCATGACGACCGTCAACCGCCTTCGCCCGCGGCGCTCCTGCCTGGCTGTACCGGGCTCGAACCCGCGCTTCCTCGAGAAAGCGCAGGGCCTCCCGGCGGACCAGGTCTTCCTCGACCTGGAGGACGCGTGCGCCCCGCTCGCCAAGCCCGAGGCGCGGCACACCATCGTCAAGTTCCTCAACGAGGGCGACTGGACGGGCAAGACGCGCGTGGTGCGCGTCAACGACTGGACGACCGAGTGGACGTACCGCGATGTCGTCACCGTCGTCGAGGGCGCCGGCCAGAACCTCGACTGCATCATGCTGCCGAAGGTGCAGACCGCCGAGCAGATCGTCGCCCTGGACCTGCTGCTGACGCAGATCGAGAAGACCATGGGCTTCGAGGTCGGCAAGATCGGCATCGAGGCGCAGATCGAGAACGCGCAGGGCCTGAACAACGTCAACGCGATCGCGCAGGCCTCCCCGCGCGTCGAGACGATCATCTTCGGCCCGGCCGACTTCATGGCCTCCATCAACATGAAGTCGCTGGTCGTGGGTGAGCAGCCGCCCGGCTACCCGGCGGACGCCTACCACTACATCCTGATGAAGATCCTGATGGCCGCCCGCGCCAACAACCTCCAGGCGATCGACGGCCCCTACCTGCAGATCCGCAACCAGGAGGGCTACCGCGCGGTCGCGCAGCGCGCCGCGGCCCTCGGCTTCGACGGCAAGTGGGTGCTCCACCCGGACCAGGTCGCCGCCGCGAACGAGATCTTCTCGCCCTCGCAGGAGGACTTCGACCACGCCGAGCTGATCCTGGACGCGTACGACTACTACACGTCCGAGGCGGGCGGCAAGAAGGGCTCCGCGATGCTCGGCGACGAGATGATCGACGAGGCCAGCCGCAAGATGGCCCTGGTCATCTCCGGCAAGGGCCGCGCCGCCGGCATGCAGCGCACCAGCAAGTTCGAGATCCCCGCCAGCTAAGGAGCCCTGAGCGCGATGCAGTTCGGACGCACCTACGAGGAGTTCGAGGTCGGGGCGACGTACAAGCACTGGCCGGGCAAGACGGTCACGGAGTACGACGACCACCTGTTCTGTCTCCTCACCATGAACCACCACCCGCTCCACATGGACACCAACTATGCGGAGAAGACGACGGACTTCGGGAAGAACGTCGTCGTCGGGAACTACATCTACTCGCTGCTCCTCGGCATGTCCGTGCCGGACATCTCCGGCAAGGCGATCGCCAACCTGGAGATCGAGTCGCTCAAGCACGTGGCGCCGACCTTCCACGGCGACACGATCTACGGCGAGACGACCGTGCTCGACAAGTGGCCGTCGAAGTCGAAGAACGACCGCGGCATCGTCTACGTCGAGACCAAGGGCTACAAGCAGGACGGCACGCTGGTCTGCGTGTTCCGCCGCAAGGTCATGGTGCCCACCGAGACGTACATCAAGGAGCGCGGCGGCGAGCAGCCCGGCCGCCCGGAACTGAAGCAGCAGGAGAAGTAGGCCATGGCCCGTCTCGCCCAGACCGCCGGTCTGACCGACGTCCAGCAGGAGATCCTCTCCACCGTCCGGGACTTTGTCGACAAGGAGATCATTCCTGTCGCGACGGAGCTGGAACACCGTGACGAGTACCCGCAGCAGATCGTGGACGGCCTGAAGGAACTCGGCCTGTTCGGTCTGATGATCCCCGAGGAGTACGGGGGCCTGGGCGAGTCGCTGCTCACCTACGCGCTGTGCGTGGAGGAGATCGCCCGCGGCTGGATGTCGGTGTCCGGCATCATCAACACCCACTTCATCGTCGCGTACATGCTCAAGCAGCACGGGACGCAGGAGCAGAAGGACCACTTCCTTCCGAGGATGGCGGCCGGTGACATCCGGGGCGCCTTCTCGATGTCGGAGCCGGCGCTGGGCTCCGATGTGTCGGCGATCACGTCGAAGGCGGTCAAGGACGGCGACGAGTACGTCCTGACCGGCCAGAAGATGTGGCTGACGAACGGCGGTACGTCGTCCCTGGTGGCCGTTCTGGTCCGAAGTGACGAAGGACACCCCGAGGGCACGGCCCCGCACAAGTCGATGACGACCTTCCTGGTCGAGAAGGAGCCCGGCTTCGGCGAGGTCCGCCCCGGCCTCACCATCCCGGGCAAGATCGACAAGATGGGCTACAAGGGTGTCGACACCACCGAGCTGATCATGGACGGCCTGCGCATTCCGGCCGACCGGGTGCTCGGCGGCGTCACCGGCCGGGGTTTTTACCAAATGATGGACGGCGTCGAGGTCGGCCGCGTCAACGTGGCGGCGCGTGGCTGCGGTGTCGCTCAGCGTGCCTTCGAACTGGGCGTACAGTATGCCCAGCAGCGGCACACCTTCGGCAAGCCGATCGCCCAGCACCAGGCCATTCAGTTCAAGCTGGCGGAAATGGCCACCAAGGTCGAGGCCGCGCATGCCATGATGGTCAACGCAGCACGCAAAAAGGACTCCGGGGAACGAAACGACCTTGAGGCTGGGATGGCGAAGTACCTCGCCTCCGAGTACTGCAAGGAGGTCGTGGAGGATGCCTTCCGGATCCACGGCGGCTACGGCTTCTCCAAGGAGTACGAGATCGAGCGCCTCTACCGCGAGGCTCCGATGCTGCTCATCGGTGAAGGTACCGCCGAGATCCAGAAAATGATCATCGGGCGCAGGTTGCTCGAAGAGTATCGGTTCCAGGGCTGATTGTCCGGAAACGGGGTGTTTTCTTCGAGAAGAAGATCACACCCCGTAGGCACTCTTCAGCCGCCGACTCGGCTTCCTGGCTTGCCCAGTTGTAGCCCGCGACCGGTACGATCCCGGGAAAGCCGCCGTCCCCCATCGAAGCGCGGCATCGTCCGCTACGAAGGTCATCCATGCCCCACAGCCAAACCTCTGCACCTCGCGACAGCCTGGCCGGCGTACGCCTCGCGCGCGGAGCATCGCCGTGGCTTCTCCCGACCGTCGCCACCGCAGCCCTCAGCCTGGCCCGGGCCCGCCGCTCCGGCGCCGCCAAGGCCGTCGCCGTGCCCGCCACCGCGCTCGCCGCGGGCATGCTGTGGTTCTTCCGCGACCCCGAGCGCGAGATCGCCCAGGGCCGGGTCATCTCGCCCGCCGACGGTGTGGTGCAGAGCATCATGCCGTGGAAGGACGGCCGCACCCGCGTCGCGATCTTCATGAGCCCGCTCAATGTCCACGTCAACCGCGCGCCCCTCGCGGGCACGGTGACGTCGGTCGAGCACATCCCCGGCGGCTTTGTTCCGGCTTTCAACAAGGAGAGCGAGAACAACGAGCGCGTAGTCTGGCATTTCGATACCGAACTCGGCGACATCGAGATGATCCAGATCGCCGGCGCGGTGGCCCGTCGCATCGTGCCGTACGTGCCCCAGGGCACCAAGGTCGAGCAGGGTGACCGCATCGGTCTGATCCGCTTCGGCTCGCGTGTCGACATCTACCTGCCCGAGGGCGTGGAGGTCGCGGTCGAGGTCGGGCAGAAGACCGTGGCTGGGGTGACTCGCATTGACCGTGACTGATCCGGAGACACAGGCGGGCTGGGTGCCCGAGGCCGACGAGGTCGACGAAGAGGAGGAGATGCCCCTCTCTCTCCGCCTCTCGATAGCGGACACCCTCACGCTCGGCAACGCCACGTGCGGCTTCATGGCGGTGTACTTCACCACCACCGGCATCCTGATCCCGCACCTCACGGGCGACCAGGAGACGGGCATGGCCCGGCACAGCGCGGCCACCGCGGTCATCCTGATGCTCTGCGCGGCCGTGTTCGACCTGTTCGACGGCCTGGTGGCCCGCAAGCTGCGCTCGTCGCCGATGGGCGCGGAGCTGGACAATCTCTCGGACCTGATCAGCTTCGGCCTGGCGCCGGCGTACTTCGTTCTCGTCTACGGCATGGTCGCGGACGACGCGCACCAGAAAATGGCGGCGCTCGGGGCAATCGTGGTGCTCTTGGCCGTCGTCCTGCGCCTGGCGCGCTTCTCGTGCGTGACACCGCCGAACGGCATGTTCCAGGGCATGCCCTCGCCGTTCGGCGCGCTGACCGTCGTCTCGATCGTGCTGCTGGAGCTGCCCTTCGTGGCGACGCTGCTGGCGATCGTGGGCACGGCCTGGCTGATGGTGAGCCGGGTCGAGTACCCGAAGCCGAGGGGGCGCCTCGCCGGGGCGATGCTCGCCTGGATCGTCCTGTCCATGGGCCTCCTGGCCGCCTGGGCCTTGGACGCCCCGAGCGGCCAGCTGCTCCTCCAGACCGGCTGCGCGCTGCAGCTGGTCATGGGCGCGGTGATCCCGCTGTTCGCCACGGCCCGCCGGGTGAACAACTTCCGCGACAACCGCCGGGAGGCGCGGGCGGCCCAGCTGCCCTAGCCTCAGCACCGGCACCGACGGGTGTGGCCCGAGCCTCCATGGCTCGGGCCACACCCGTTTTGCGTATCAGCTGCCTCCGGTTCCTGCCGAGCCGCGGACGGCACGCACGAGGGCGTGCCGCGCCACCGGAGCAGCAGGGGCGCCCGGTCCGCCGAGCGCCCTCCGCCCTCCCCCTCAGCCCAGGCGGTCCTCGGCGATCCTGGCGGCGACCCGCTCCAGGATCGGCCCGGCGTCCGCGATGCACTTCGCCACGTCCGGCTCGACCTCCGTCAGCGGGTACGCCCGCCGGATCCCGGCCCGCTCCAGCGCCGCGGGCTCCAGCGCCAGCCGCCCGCACACCGCGACGACCTCCTTGCCCGCGGCCCGGGAGGCGGCGGCGACCCCCGCGGGGGCCTTGCCGTGCAGGGTCTGCTCGTCCAGGGAGCCCTCGCCGGTGATCACCAGGTCGGCCCGGTCCAGCGCCGGCGCGAAGCCCAGGACGTCCAGCATGACCTCGATGCCGGGGCGGAAGCGGGCGCCCAGCAGGAGGGCGCCGTAGCCGATGCCGCCCGCCGCGCCCGCGCCCGGCGCCGCCGCGTACTCGGCGGCACGCGGCCCCACGGACGCCTCCAGGACCTCGGCGAAGTGCGCGAGGGCCGCGTCCAGGGTGTCCACGTCGTCCGGCGAGGCCCCCTTCTGCGGGCCGTAGATCGCGGGCGCGCCCTTGGGGCCGGTCAGCGGGTTGTCGACGTCGCTGGCGAGGATCAGCTCGACGGAGGACAGGCGGGGGTCCAGGCCCGACAGGTCGGCGCTCGCCACACCGGCGAGACCGCCGCCGCCCGGCGGCACCGGCTCGCCCTTGTCGTCCAGGAAGCGCGCGCCCAGCGCGGCCAGCATCCCGGCGCCGCCGTCGGTCGTGGCGCTGCCGCCCACGCCGAACACGATCGTCCGCGCGCCCGCGTCCAGCGCGGCCCGCAGCAGCTCCCCGGAGCCGTATGTCGAGGCCGTGAGCGGCGCGAAGACACCGGCCGGCAGCCGCTGCAGGCCGCTCGCCTCCGCCATCTCCACGACCGCCGTGTCGCCGCGCAGCGCGAACGCGGCCGTGACCTCCTGCCCGAGCGGCCCGGTGACCCGGAGCTCGCGGCGTTCGAACCCGGCCGCGACGGCCGCGTCGACCGTGCCGTCGCCGCCGTCGGCGACCGGCAGGGCCTCGACCTCGACGCCCGGCACGACCCGGCGCAGCCCGGCCGTCACCCGCTCCGCGACCTGTACGGCCGTCAGCGAGCCCTTGAACTTGTCCGCGGCGATGAGCACCCGACGGGTCTCGTTCACTGCAGCGTCCGCCACCTTGCTTTCCCCTTGCTCTCCGGGCCCCGCGCACGTCAGGGCCAGTCGCGCCGCTGCGACCATAGCCGGAGGACGCCCCCGCCGTCATGCACCGACCGCAGGCTGGTCAGCCCCTGCGCGCCGGCCGGGAAAACGGGTAGACCCCAGCCATGAGCACCCAGCACGCCGCGCCGGTTCTCGCCGGGCGGCATCTCACCGGGCCGGAGCTCGCCGACCGCGTCCACGGCGGATGGCTCGGCCGGATCGCCGGCAACATGCTCGGCAAGCCGGTCGAGCAGGGCGAGGTGTGGACCCGCGAGCGCATCGACCGCTATCTGCGGCAGGCCGCCGCCCTGCCCCTCACCGACTACCTGCCGGAGCCCGGCGACCCGGCCGACCGAGCCGTGCTGCGCCCCGAGTGGCGCGAGTGCGTGCGCGGCAGGATCCACGGCAGCTGCCGGGACGACGACGTCGACTACGCGATCCTCGGCCTGGACCTGCTGGAGACCCACGGCTTCGGCTTCAGCACCGAGCAGGTCGGCGCCCTGTGGCTGCTGCGGCTGCCGTACCTGCAGACCTTCACCGCGGAACGGGCGGCGTACCGCAACCTCGCGAACGGGCTGAAGCCGCCGCTGACGGCGACGTACGACAACCCGTACCAGGAGTGGATCGGCGCCCTGATCCGCGCCGACGTGCACGGCTGGACCCGCCCCGGCGACCCGCTGGGCGCGGCCGGGCAGGCCCGCCGGGACGCGGTGCTCTCCCACACCGGCAACGGCGTCTACGGCGCGATGTGGGCCGCCGCGCTGATCGCGGCGGCGTTCACCGCCCCGACCGTGCGCGACGCGCTTCAGAGCGCGCTCGGGGTGATCCCGGCGAGCAGCCGCCTGGCGCGGACCGTGCGCCGGGTGATGACGCTGCACCAGACCCGCCTGCCCTGGGAGGAGACCCTGGCCACGGTGTCCGCGGAGACCGCCGGGCTCGGCTGGATCCACACCGTGCCGAACGCGGCCGTCCTCACCGCGGGGCTGCTGTACGGCGACGACGACTTCACCCGCACCCTCGCCCTGACCGTGCGCGGCGGCCTGGACACCGACTCCAACGGGGCGACGGCGGGCTCGGTGGCCGGGGTGCGCACCGGCGCGGCGGCCGTCCCGGCCCAGTGGCGGGACCCGCTGGAGGACACGGTCCGCAGCGCGGTGTTCGGTTTCGACGGGGTACGGATCAGCGCGCTGGCCGAACGCACGGTGCGCCTGGTGACGGACGCGCCGTAGCGCCGCGCCGTCTGGTTACCCTTCCTCAATGACCACGACCCAGGACTTCGCCTCGTACATCGCCGGCCTCCCCCGCGTCCTCGCCGGTGCCGCCGCCCTCTTCCGGGACGCCGAGGGACGCGTGCTGCTCGTCGAGCCCAACTACCGTGAGGGCTGGGCACTTCCGGGCGGCACGATCGAGTCGGACGACGGCGAGACGCCCCGCCAGGGGGCGCGCCGCGAGACGCTGGAGGAGATCGGCCTCGACCGGGAACCGGGCCGGCTGCTGGCCGTGGACTGGGTCCTCGGCGCGGGCCGGCCGCCGCTGGTGGCGTACGTGTACGACGGTGGTGTCCTCGCCGACGCCGACCTCAAGGCCATCCGCCTGCAGGAGGAGGAGCTGCTGTCCTGGCGCCTGGTCCCCCGCGAGGAGATCACCGACCACCTCCTCGGCGCCCTCGGCAGCCGTGTCCTCGCCGCGCTGGACGTCCTGACGGAGGGCTCGGGCACGGCGGAGCTGGAGAACGGCCACCGGGTGGCCTGAGCGGCCGGCCCGGCCGGTGTTCAGAGAGTGGCGCCGATCAGCAGGGCGAGGTCGACCAGGCGGTTGGAGTAGCCCCACTCGTTGTCGTACCAGCCGACGACCTTGACCTGGCCGTCGGTGACACGGGTGAGCTCGGCGTCGAAGACGCAGGAGGCGGGGTCGCCGACGATGTCGGTGCTGACGAGCGGGGCCTCGGTGTAGGACAGCAGGCCCTTGTAGGCGCCGGCGGCGGCCTCGGCGTACGCCTCCTTGACCTCCTCGACGCTGGTGCGCCGGCTCGGGGTGACGGTCAGGTCGGTGACGGAGCCGGTGGGCACGGGCACGCGGAGCGCGAACGCGTCCAGCCTGCCCGCCAGTTCGGGCAGCACCAGGCCGATGGCCTTGGCGGCGCCGCTGGAGGTCGGCACGATGTTGAGGCCCGCGGCGCGCGCCCGGCGCAGGTCCTTGTGGGGCGCGTCCTGGAGGTTCTGGTCCTGGGTGTAGGCGTGGACGGTGGTCATCATGCCCGCCTCGATGCCCACGCTCTCGTGCAGCACCTTGGCCAGCACGGCAAGGCAGTTGGTGGTGCAGGAGGCGTTGGAGACGATGGCGTGGCGCTCGGGGTCGTAGGCGTCCTCGTTCACGCCGAGCACCACCGTGATGTCCTCGCCGCTGGCCGGGGCCGCGATCACGACCTTCTTCGCGCCGCCGTCGAGGTGCGCGCGGGCACGGGCGGCGTCGGTGAAGACGCCGGTGGACTCGATCACGATGTCCACGCCGAGGTCGCCCCAGGGCAGCGCGCCCGGGTCGCGCTCGGCGAGCACCCTGACCGTACGGCTGCCCACGCGGATGGCGTCCGGCTCCGCGGCGACCTCCTCCGGGAACCGGCCGAGGATCGAGTCGTGGGCGAGCAGATGGGCCATCGTGGGAACGTCGCCGAGGTCGTTGACGGCGACGATCTCCAGCTCTGAGCCGCGGGCGGCGACCGCGCGGAACACGTTGCGGCCGATGCGTCCAAAACCGTTGATGCCGATGCGCACAGTCATGGTTGTGTCCCTTTCGGAGGTGGGACGACGCGCCGTTGCGCCGAGGCACGATGCCGTATTGCATCACGAGCTTATATAAGCATGCGATACATTTCCAGGGTGAACGAACCTCAGAAGACCGGCCGGGACGCTGACTTGAATGTCGACGAACTCACCGCGGCCATCGAGAACTTCAACCGCTTCTACATCCGGCTGCCCACCGTGCAGCAGCTGGCGTTCACGACGCTGTCGGTGCTGGACACGCTGGCCTTCCGCGGTCCGCTGCGGACGACGGAACTGGCGAGGACGGAGCAGATCAGCCAGCCCGGGATCACCCAGCTGGTCACCCGCCTGGAGCGCGACGGGCTCGTGGAACGCCGGCGCGACCCGACGGACGGGCGCGCCGTCCTGGTCCACATCACGGAGGAGGGCAGGCGGATCGGCCGGTCCCGGCACGACGACCGGGCACGCCAACTCCGCCCGCTGCTCGACGAGTTGACCCCCGAGGAACGTGAGGCGCTGGCCGCGGCCGTCCCCGTCCTGTCCCGCCTCGCGGAACTCGGCCTGGGGACGCGCCCCTGACGCCGCCGACCCCCGGTGCCGCTCAGCCCTCCGGATCCCGCGGCTTGGCATCCACCTCCCGAAGGGCCTCCTCCCGGGCGGCGATTCGCGCCTCCGTGCGGTGCCCGCGCTCGATGTAGTCGCGCACGACGAGTTCGACCGCGTCCTGCGGGTTGTTCACCCCCGCAAGCACCATGACCTCAACGACGAGCTGGGCATCGAGCGAGACACTCACCTTGGCCATACGGGGAAGCTAGCACCGCCGGGGCCGACACTGCCTGACCCTGACGCTCCGTCAGCTCTTTTAGACCAGATCCTTCTTGTAGAAGATGCTGGAGCGGCGGTCGCCCTCGTCGCCGGTGGCGAAGCCGAGGAAGAGGCGGGACTCGCCCGTGTCGGTGCGGTAGACGGCGAGGCCCTCGGGTTCCCGCCAGTGCAGCGTGGAGCCGGCCTTGGTGAAGATCGGGCCCTGGGCGATCTTGCCGGTGTTCACGTTGATGCTGGTCAGGTAGGTGTTTCCGGGGACCGGGTTGGAGGCCGAGTAGTGGTCGCCCGTCTGGAAGTACATGTACGAGCCGTAGAGCGTGTAGCCCTGGGCCGTGCCGGGGATCGACGGCGGGGTGAACTTGGCGACCGGCCTGCTGAAGTCGCCGCGGTCGGTGTCGGAGAGGTTGTAGACGGCGATGTGCTTGGCGCCGTCCTTGTGGTAGCGGACGATCATGCGCTTGTACACCGGGTCGATGGAGCAGGTGTACTCCGAGGCGCCGGATATCGGCTGCCACCGGCCGAAGGTCCGGGACGACGCGTCGAGGGTGGTGCCCGCGCGGTACTTGATCACGGCGAGCTTGGTGCCGTAGCCGTTCCCGTTGGCCTCGCACTCGATCCACAGGTAACTGTCGCTGCCGCTCGAGCGGACACCGAAGGCGACGCCGTGGCCGAACCCGTTGAGGTGCATGTACGAGACGTAGTTGCCGTGCAGGTCGAGGTGGCTGATGCACAGGTCACCGGCCGACTCCGGGCTGCCGGTCCGCTTGGCGGCGACGAACAGGCGCTTGTTGACGGAGTCGAAGGCGAAGCTCTGCTGGACGCGGTTGCTGTGCAGCTGCTTGCTGCGGAACAGGTCGTAGGAGGGCTTGGACAGGTCGAAACGCTTGGTCGCGGCCACCGACGCGGACGCGCTCTGGGCGCCGAATCCGAGACCGAGCGCGGCGAGACCCGCGCCCGCGCCGGTGCGCAGAAGCCCTCGACGGGTGGGGAACGTACGCGAGTTGAGCTCCACGTGGCCTCCTGGGAAAGGGTAAGGGAATTCCCAAGACCCTATGCGCGGAGCTCGGGCCGAGGTGTCAGCAGGCCTGGTGGCAGCTGGTTTGTGGCACGTTTGCGACAGACGGACGCACCCGAATTCCGCTCGCCTCCTGCAAACCGGCGTCCTACCCTCGGGCCATGAACAAGCCCCTCGTCGCCATCCTCAGTGGCGCCGGTGTCTCCACCGATTCCGGAATCCCCGACTACCGCGGGCCCAACGGGCTGTGGCGGCGGGATCCGGAGGCCGAGAAGCTCGTGACGTACGAGTACTACATGAGCGATCCGGAGATCCGGCGGCGCTCGTGGCAGATGCGGCGGAAGAACCGGACGCTCAAGGCCGAGCCGAACGCCGCGCACCGGGCCGTGGCCGAGCTGGAGCGGTCCGGTGTGCCCGTGCGGGTGATCACGCAGAACGTGGACGGGCTGCACCAGCTCGCCGGGATGCCCGCCCGCAAGGTGCTCGAACTGCACGGCACCGCCCGCAGTGTCGTGTGCACGAAGTGTCATGCGCGCGGCCCCATGGAGGACGCGCTCGCCCGGGTCGAGGCCGGCGAGGACGACCCGCCGTGCCTGAAGTGCGGCGGCATCCTCAAGTCGGCGACGGTGATGTTCGGCGAGCGCCTCGACCCGGTCGTGCTCGGCGAGGCCGTGGCCATCACCAAGGCCTGCCAGGTGTTCATCGCCGTCGGGACAAGCCTCCAGGTGCAGCCCGCCGCGGGACTCGCCGGGCTCGCCGCCGATCACGGCGCCCGGTTGGTCATCGTCAACGCCGAGCCGACACCGTACGACGACCGCGCCGACGAGGTCATCCGTGAGCCCATCGGCGTCGCCCTGCCCGAACTGCTGCTCCGGTTGAGCAGCGGGAGCGAGTAGGACGGGCCTAGAACAGCGCGGCTCCCCGCTCGAAGTCGAGCAGGCGGCGTTTGCGGTCCAGGCCGCCGCCGTAGCCGGTGAGGCTGCCGGACGCGCCGATGACGCGGTGGCAGGGCACGATGATGCCGATCGGGTTCTTGCCGTTGGCGAGGCCGACCGCGCGGGACGCGCCTGGGTTGCCGAGGGCGTCGGCGAGTTCACCGTAGGAGCGGGTCTCGCCGTACGGGATGCGGATCAGCTGGTCCCAGACGCTGCGCTGGAACGGGGTGCCGTGCAGGCGGAGTTCGAGGGAGAAGTCCTTCAACTCACCTGCGAAGTAGGCCGTCAGTTGTTCCTCGGCCTCGGCGAAGAGGGTGTCGCCTCTCCCCCACGCTCGGCTTCGCTCGCGCGGGGGGACCCCCATGCCGAAGGTCTCCTCCGAGGGGCGGTGGCGCTGGTCCGCCATGTAGAGGCCGCACAGGATGCCGTCGTCGGCGACGAGGGTGAGCGGGCCGTAGGGGCTCTCGATGACGGTGTACTGCTTCATCTCCAAACTCCTTACACCGGAAGAAAGTTGATCGGGTGGCTGTCGGTCGCCCACAGGTACTGGACGGCGTAGGCCCGCCAGGGCCGCCAGGCTGCCGCGCGGGTGGTGAGTGCCGCCGGGGTGGACGGCAGGCCCAGCTCCTGTGCGGCGCGCCGGATGCCCAGGTCGGTGGGGAGGAAGGCGTCGGGGTCGCCGAGGGCGCGCATCGCGATGACGTCGACCGTCCAGGGGCCGAAGCCGGGCAGGGCGAGCAGCCGGGCGCGAGTCTGGGGCCAGTCGGACTCGACTCCCAAGTGGAGGGTGCCGTCGGCCAGTTGGCCGACCAGGGTGGTGATGGTGGTACGCCGGGTGCGGGGCATGGCGAGGGTCTCGGGATCGACGGCGGCCAGCGCCTCGGGGGACGGGAAGAGGTGGGTGAGGCCACCCTCGGGGTCGTCCAGCGGTGTGCCGTGCGCGGTGACCAGGCGGGCCGCATGGGTGCGGGCGGCAGCCGTGGAGACCTGCTGCCCGAGCACCGCGCGGACGGCGAACTCGGCCTCGTCGACCGTGCGCGGCACCCGGCGGCCCGGGGCCTTGTCGACCAGGGGCGCGAGGAACGGGTCCGCGCGCAGCTGGTCGTCGACGGCGACCGGGTCCGCGTCCAGGTCGAGCAGCCGGCGGCAGCGGCTGATGGCCACGGTGAGGTCGCGCAGGTCGCTCAGGGTCAGGCGGCAGGCGATGTGGTCGGGGCGAGGGGCGAGCGCGGCGATGCCGTGCCCGTACGGCAGCCGCAGCGTGCGGCGGTAGGCGCCGTCCCGCCACTCCTCCACGCCGGGTACGGCAGTGGCGGCGAGGTGGCCGAAGAGGTTGTCGGGGTTGAGCGGGGCGCGGAACGGGAGCCGTAGGGAGAGGGTGCCCGGGGTGGTCGTCGCCGCGGTGTTCCTCGGCACCCTGGCGCGCAGTTCGCCCGGGGCGAGGGCGAAGACCTCGCGCACGGTGTCGTTGAAGGTGCGGATGGAGGAGAAACCGGCTGCGAAGGCGATCTCCGACATGGGCAGCGGGGTCGTCTCGATGAGCAGCCGCGCGGTCTGGGCGCGCTGCGCGCGGGCCAGTGCGAGGGGTCCGGCCCCCAGCTCGGCGAGGAGCTGCCGCTCCACCTGCCGGGTGCTGTAGCCGAGCCGGGCGGCGAGTCCGGGCACGCCCTCGCGGTCCACGACGCCGTCGGCGATCAGCCGCATGGCCCGGGCCACCAGGTCGGCGCGCCGGTTCCACTCCGGGGAACCCGGGCTGGTGTCCGGCCGGCAGCGCTTGCAGGCCCGGAAACCGGCCTGCTGGCAGGCTGCGGCGCTCGGGTAGAACGTCATGTTCTCGGGCTTGGGCGGGACCACCGGGCAGCTGGGCCGGCAGTAGATGCGGGTGGTCAGGACGGCCGTGAAGAACCAGCCGTCGAACCGTGCGTCCTTGGACTGCACGGCGCGTACACAGTGCTCCCGGTCGAGGTGCATCCCTGTCTGCATGCGTCCAGGATCGAGCACCGCGGCACCCGTCCGCTGGCGGGAATCCGACACGTACGTGGCCGTGGCCAGGGCCGCGGCGGTTTTGGTTCAGGAGCAGGCGTAGCTGAAGGTCGCCGCCGCCTCCAGCGGGCGTGGCCGGTGCGCGATCCGCAGGCGCGCGTTGCCGCGGAAGCGGCCGGGGCCGCGGACCGTCCAGCGCAGGTGCACGCGGAGCGTGCGCTCGCCGCGGCGAGCGGTGCTGACCAGCTCCCCCGAGTCGTGCCCGTCACTGCGGAGCCAGCGGTAGGTGACGGGGCCGCCCGTGCCGTCGGTGGTCACGACACCGACGAGATCGGCCGTCTGACCGCAGCGCAACTCCTCGGCGGGGGCATGGACCCGCACGGCGAGGACGGCCGGGGCCGGCGTGGGGCGCAGGAACAGCCAGAGCAGGACGGCCACGATCGCTGCGAGAGCCACGAGGCCGGCCCAGGCACGGCGTCTGCGCCGGGGGCGGCGCGCGGGGGCCGGGGGCACGGCGGACGCCGGGCCGGACGGGACGTGCGCGGCGTCGAGGGGCACGCCGGGTCCGAACCGGAGAACGATCTCACCGCCGTCCTCTGCGAAGGGGTCCGCCGCAGCACCGCCCCGGTTACGCCGGCCGAGCGTGGTGGCCTGCTCGTCCGGGACGGCGTCGTGCCCGGCGGGCGCCGAGGGACGGCGGGCACGGCCGAGCACCGTGGCCTGCCCGTCCGGCAGAGCCGGGCCGACGGGACGATCGGTGACGGGGGGCGGGGCGGCCGGGACGGCGGCGGGAGCGCCCGCCGCCGCGTCGCTGGGCGGCGCGGTCGAGCCGGCGGCGCCGTCGGCCGGCGATCGCGGCTGATGCGGAAGCGTGGCGAGCGGAGCGAAGTCCGGGCTCGTCCTGGTTGCCGCCGTGCGCAGTGCTGTGCGGCGGAGGAAGTCCGACGGGAGGCAGGCACGGCCGGACACCAAGGCGGTGCGGGCCGCCGCGAGGCCCTCGGTTTCGGCGGTGGTGGCGCAGCGGGTGAAGAGGTCGGCCGCTGGGGTGCCCGCGGTGGCCCAGGCGGCGCCGAGGGTCCGGGCCAGAGCGGCCCAGGCCTGGGTGTCGGCGGCCTCGGTGTCGGCCGTGGTGAGGTCCGCGGCCGGTGTGTCGCCCAGCGCCGTGGCCAGTGCCGCCTCGGCCAGCAGGGCGACGCCGTCCGGTGCGAGGACCACGGTGCGGGGGCCGAGCGAGCCGTGGGCGAGGCCTGCCGCGTGCAGGGCGAGCAGGGTCTGCGTGGTCTCGTTGAGCACGCTCGCCGCGCTGCCCGCGTCCGGGCGGGGGCCGTCGGCCGAGAGCACGTCCGCGAGGACGGGCGCCGGCGGCCGGGCCGTGATCAGCCAGACCTCGCCCGCCTCGGCGACGAGGTCGACCGTGCCGAGCAGTCCGGGCAGCCGGAGCTTCGCGGTGGCGAGCACCGCCGTGGCCAGGCGCTCGCGCGTGCCCTCGGGCGTGAGCAGGGCGTGGTCGACGCGCAGCGCGCCGCGCACCGGTTCGCCGGGCTGTGCCGGGAGCAGGGCGTGCCAGGTGCCGTGGCGCGCGTCCCGGGTCCAGGCGGACAGGGGCAGGCCGGCCACCGTGGTGGCTGTCGTCATCTCGATCCGATCTCGTCGTGGCTGAGGGGCGGCGGGGCGGCGCTCAGCACGGCGGTGCGTCCAGGGACGCGGTCTGGGGGCCGTTCGCGGACGGCGGGTCGCTGGTGAGGGTGACGTCCCAGGTGCCCCGGCACGGGTGGTTGGAGAAGTCGGCCTCGAAGGTCACGGTGTACCGCGTACTGCCGGACAGCGGCTGCGTCTGCGAGCCGTAGGGCTCGGCGGGCGTGTCGACGTAGTAGTTCGCCGTGACGGTCAGCGGCCCGGTGCCCGTGGTCTCGACCGTCACCGCCGCGACCACCGTGCCCGGCCGCTGCCCGCGCTGCCAGGAGCCGACGGTGATCGTGACCGTACCGGCGGTGGCCTCGCTGGGCGAGGCGCTGATCGGCGTCACCGTCGGCGCGGTCGTGCCCGTGGACGGGGTGGGCGACAGGGACGACGGCGAGGGCGACGCCGAGGACGGGGACGACGACGGGCTGTCCGAGGGTGTGCCGGAGGGCGACGCGTCGGCCGTCGGCGAGGCGGACGCCGACGAGGATGAGGGCGAAGTGCCGGGCAGCGTCGGCGAGTTGACGGGAGACGGGGTCGTCACCGCCACGGTCGTCGCCGTCTCGTGCGGGCGGTCCTTCGCGTACGTCGCCGCCCCGCCCGCGACGATCACGAGCGCCGTCGCCCCGGTCGCCGCCTTCCAGCCGCCGCGCTTGAGGCGGCCCAGCAGGGTCAGGGCGCGGGCCGAGCCGTCGAGGGTCGCGGTCGCGGTCAGCGGGAACAACAGGGCCAGCAGCGCGGCCAGTTCGGCGAGCCGCCGTCGGCCCCGCTCCTCCCAGCCCGCGCCGTAGCCCTCGGTGGCGCACCGTTCGAGGTCGGCCAGGAAGGCCTCGACGCCGGGCCGGTCGGCCGGGTCTTTCGCCAGACCGGCGCGCAGCAGTGCGCGCACCGGCTCGGGTACGTCGTCCAGCGGGACGGGGGCGCGCAGGTGCTGGAGGCTCAGTGCGGTGATGTCGGCGGCGGCGAACGGCCGCCGTCCGGTGAGGCATTCGAAGAACACCACCGACGCCGCGTACACGTCGGCGGCCGGTCCGGCGGCCTCGCCCTGCCACTGCTCGGGCGCCATATAGGCGGGCGTGCCCGCGGCCTCGGTCTCCCGGCCGCTGCGCACGGCGATGCCGAAGTCGGCGAGCGCGCTGCTGCCGTCGGCGCGGACCAGCACGTTCTCCGGCTTGTAGTCGCGGTGCACGACTCCGGCGGCGTGTGCCGCGCCGAGCCCCAGCAGGGAACCCTTGAGCAGGGCGAGCGCCGCCTCGGGTCCGGTCGTGCCGTGCCGGTGCAGCAGCCGGCGGAGACTGACCCCGTCGACCGCCTCCATGACGATGGCGGCACCGGCGCGCGCCTCGACGTACTCGTAGAGCCGGACCACGCAAGGGTGCCGCAGCTCGCCGAGCAGCCGGCCCTCGGCACGGAAGCGGGCGAGGAACTCCCGGTCGCCGTACAGGCGTTGGCTGAGGTACTTGATCGCGACGGGGGCGCCGGTCGCGGTGTGCCGGGCCAGTACGACCCGGCCGCCCGCTCCCTCGCCGAGGGTGCGCAGCGGCTCGTAGCCGGGCACGGCCCAGCCGGTCCCGTCCGGTGGCTGTGTCATGCCGTTCCCTCCACCGGAGCGCCGGAGACCGTGCCGGGGAGCGCTGCTCCGCGCGCCTGGCGGCGGCGCCGGATCAGGCGGGTCAGCGCGCGTACGGGCGCGGACCACACCGGGAAGGTCACGAGCGCGACCACGGCGGTCTCGATCACGGTGGTCCACGGTGCGGCCAGCCTGCCGTCCAGCAGGTCGCCGATCCGGGAGCGCCAGGCCAGCACGGCCAGGGCGAGGAAGCCGTAGGTGCCGGCGACGACGGCCAGGCCGTAGGCGGCCATGCCCGCCTGGCGCGGGCCCGGCCGGTTGCCCGCGCGCAGGTCCCGCCACAGGCCGGTACGGAAGTACGCGCTCGCCTCCTCGCGCAGCCGCGGCACGCGCAGCGCGTCGGTCAGCGCCTGGTAACCGTCCAGCGGCATCAGGGGGTTGAAGTTGTAGAGGGTGTTCAGGTAGAGGCCGAAGGCCAGGTGGTAGAGGACGGCGGAGGCCGGTCCGGCGGGCAGCAGGGCCGCGCCCGTCGCGCACCAGCCGGCCAGGGCCGCCGTGGACAGCGGCCCGGAGAGGGCCACCACGACGCGTGACCAGCGGGAGCCGAACCACATGTCGCTGGTGTCCACGAACGCGAACGGCATGCCCATCATCAGCAGGAACCCGCCGCGCCGCACCGTGCGGCCGTACGACTTCACGGCGAGCGCGTGGGTCAGTTCGTGGACGAGCAGCGCCGTCACGTATCCGGCGATGAGCAGCACGGGGCCCCACGCGCCCGCTCCGCCGAAGTCCAGCAGGCGGTGGTGTCCCTGCGCGGAGAGGAACGCGACGAGGCCGCCCACGACGGACAGCCAGCCCAGCGTCACCCCGGTGCGGGTGAACAGCCGCCAGCCGAAAGCCTGGTAGAGGCGGGTGACCAGCCGGTCGAGGCCGGGTACGGACACCTCCAGTTTCAGCAGGGCGCGGTGGACCGCACGTGCCGCGCGACGCAGGCCTTTCGGCTGCTCCGTCTCCGGGCGGCCCGGCAGGCCGCGCAGCAGCCCGGCGTCCGCGAAGGCGGCCAGCGCGGACTCGATGCGGGGCAGGGCGAGTTCGCCGTAGCGCTCGGCGTACGCGAACAGCAGGTCCCGTACGGTGTTCTCGCCGTCGGCCGCGTGCCACAGGAAGACCTGGCGTTCGTCCAGCTCCAGGTAGCGCCCGGTGCGGGTGCTGCTGAGCACCCAGCGGGGCTCGCCGCCGCCGCTGGGCACCTGCTTCAGCGCCCAGCCGGAGCGGCGGCGGGGGCGCGCGGTGAGCGGGCCGGTCGCCTCCGGGGCCTCCTCCTGTGCGGGGGTGGGGAGTTGGGTCAGCTGGGTGCCGACGACCATCGTGCGCGAGCCGATCCGCGCGTCGCGCGGCTGCTCGAAGACCAGGCGTACGTCGCCCACGGACAGTTCGGTGCCGTCGGCGAGGCCGGCCGCTCCGCCGTGCAGCTCGACGCCCGCGACCGCCGTGCCGTTGAAGGAGTCCAGGTCCTCGATCCGGAAGCCCTCGGAGCTACGGACGATGCGGGCGTGGCGGCGCGAGACGCTGCCGTCGGCGAGGACCACGTCGTTGTCCGCGCCGCGGCCCAGTGTGGTGACCGGGCCGGTCAGCGGGACCAGCAGGGCGGGGTCGTCGAGGCCGCGCAGCTGGGGCGCGGCGTACGCCGTGGGGGCCGCGCCGCGGCGCAGGGTGCCGCAGCGCAGGCAGTACGGGAAGTCGCGCCGCGTGTGGACGCGGCAGACATGGCAGAGCATGGGGTGGCTCAGCCTCCGCCGGAACCGCTGAGGAAGGTTCCGCCGTTGAAGCCGCCGTCCGCCTCGGGCGCGGAGGGCGTCATGCGGGTGGCCGCGCCGCCGACGCCGGGCAGGTCGATGCCGCCGCGCACGGGCGTCTCGGCACCGCCGAGGGAGCCTTCGCGGCCACCGCCGCCGCTGCCGAAGCGTCGGCCGTTCTCCGAACCGCCTACGCCGTCGTCGCCGCTGCCGCCTTCACCGCCGCCGGGCCCGCCACCACCGCTGGGCCGACGGCCGTTCTCCATCGGATCCGCGCCACCGTCACCACCGCCCTCACCGCCACCACCACCGCCGGGCTCACCACCACCGCTGGGACGACGGCCGTTCTCCATCGGATCCGAGCCGCCCTCACCACCGCCACCGCCACCACCACCGCCGGGCTCACCACCACCGGGCTCACCACCGCCACTGGGACGACGGCCGTTCTCCATCGGATCCGAGCCGCCCTCACCACCGCCACCGCCACCACCGTCGCCGCCACCACCACCGGGCTCACCACCGCCACTGGGACGACGGCCGTTCTCGCCGGCGCCCTCACCGCCACCGCCCTCGCCACCGCCACCGCCACCGCTGTCGCCGCCGCCGTCCTCGCCGCGGTCGTAGATGCCGCCGTGCCCGAAGTGACCGGCGTCGCCACCGTCTTCGCCACCGGCCCCGCCGAAGCCACCGTGGCCGCCGAAGTCGCCATGGCCTCCGAAGTCACCGGATCCGGCACCGCCGTCACCGAAGCCGCCGAAACCACCGTCAGTCCCGCCGAATCCACCGTCGGCCCCGCCGAAACCACCCTCGCCGAAACCACCGTCGGCGCCGCCGAAGCCGCCGTGGCCGAAGCCGCCGTCGTTCCCGTCGCCGAACCCGCCGAAGTCTCCCTCGGCGCCCCCGGCATGGCCTCCGAGACCGCCGAGGTCCGTGCCGTCCCCCCCGTTCTCGAAGCCCCCGAAGCCGCCGAACTCACCGGATCCGCCGAACTCGGCCGCGCCGCCGCCCACTTCGCCCGGGGAGCGCTCGAACAGCTCGCCGCCCAGCAGGCTGTGGGCGCCGGTCGAGGACGCGTCGACGCCGCCGAAGCCCTCCTGAACGCCGGTGTCCACGGGCACGTCGGAGTGCGCCGGGACCTCGGTGTTCGCGGCCACGTCGGTGTGCGCAGGCGCCGCCTCGGTGTGCGCCGGAACGTCGTGGTGGGCCAGCGCGTGTGCCGCGCTGCCGAAGAACAAGGAGGACTTGGACAGTCGCGGGTCGAGTGCGGCCGGTCCCCCACCGGCCGCGGACTCGATGCGCAGGGAGCGGAGTGCGTCGACCTGGGCGGGCGTCAGGCCGAGTCTTCGGGCCACCTCGGCGCTGTCGCCGTCGAGTTCGGCTCTGAAGCCGGGGTCGGCGGCAAGCCGGATCATGGCAGCACGGTAGGCGTCGTCGGTCATGGCTGAGGTCTCCGTCGGTCTGCGGGCGGTGATGCCGATCGCGGCGGAGCCGAGGATCCCCCTGGTCGGCGGCAACTGCCATTTCCGGCCATCCCCGCCGATACCTGCTGGAGACGTTATAGAGGTCGCGCCATGAGCAGCGCAAGAGCTACGAGCTGGACATCCGGGGCGGTTTCGCCCAGGTCGGGCGGTGCGACGGCGTACGCCGGCCGATCGAATACGGCCATCGCGGACGGCGACGGCACTCGGGCCCCGGCAGCCGCCTCAGCCCGGCACGTCTCCCTGCCGGAACCCGGCGATCCACTCCGACGTGGCCCGCAGCCCGCCGAACGTATAGAAGTGCACCTTCACCGCGCCGTGGCGGGCGGGGTCGTACTGCCGGGCCAGGGCGTGCAGGAAGCGGTCCGGGCCGGTCGTACCCATGAGGTTGGTCAGCGAGAAACCGTACTTGCGGGCCACGGAGGCGCCGACGCCGAAGCGGGTGGCGTAGCCGAGCAGCCGTCGTACGCCCGCCGGGCCGGGGACGCCGATGCGGACGGGCAGGTGGACGCCCCGCGCGCGGGCGGCCTCCAGCCAGGCCAGGACCGGGTCGACGTCGAAGCCGAACTGGGTGATGACGTCGCCGGAGAGCTGTTCGGCGCCGAGGGCCGCCGTCTTGTCGGTCAGCGCCGACCACAGCGCGCCGTCGGCTATCGCGGGGTGGCCCTCCGGGTAGCCGCTGATGCCGATGTGACGGGCGCCGTGGTGCTGGAGCAGCCCGGTGCGGATGAGCGCGAGGGCGTCCTCGTAGGGGCCTTCGGGGCGGGCCGGGTCGCCGCCGACCACGAACACGTTCTCCGCGGTGCCGTCCGCCGCCAGCCCGGCCAGGAACTCCTCCAGGTGGGCCCGGGAGGGCAGCCGTCGGGCGGAGATGTGCGGCACGGGGACGAAAC
Organism: Streptomyces sp. NPDC002671; assembly: GCF_053592475.1. Classification (NCBI taxonomy): domain Bacteria; kingdom Bacillati; phylum Actinomycetota; class Actinomycetes; order Kitasatosporales; family Streptomycetaceae; genus Streptomyces; species Streptomyces sp. NPDC002671. Next base: position 53,873 of record NZ_JBSFVU010000023.1, on the reverse strand, counting down.
CGAGCCGCTTGACCGCGCGGGCGGCGGCCAGCCGCATGCCGAGGTCCTCGCCCGCGAGGAAGGTGATGTTGATCCGGGTGCCCTGCGGGATGCCACCGGCCGCCTCCTCCAGCGCGGGCACGTCCTTGCCGGTCATCTCCAGGGAGAAGTCGTCCAGCAGTGCGGTGCCCACCGCGGGCGCGGCAGGGAGAGCGGGGGTCATCGTGCTCCTTGTGCGAGGGCGTGCGCGCTGGTGGCGCGCGATTTGTGCGCTGGTGAGGCACCATGCCGGGGGTGTACGGCGGTGGGCCCGATCCCGGCCGATGATGCCACGCGGGCCGGGTCCGGCCCGGGCCAGGGGGCGGGCAGTGTGTGCGCCCCGCTGGGCGGCGGCCGGAACAGGGAGCCGAATATGGACCTGTCGTTCGCGCCGTCTTTGGCCCTGGCAGGCGGACCACACCCCCGGCAGGGTGGGAGACCCCGATCCGACCGGAGGTCTGTTTCACCATGCGATTCCGGCACGCGGACGCCGTCTGGTCCGCCTTCCCCGAACTCGCCGCCGGCGCTCTTCATGCCACCGGGGTCGGCGCCCCCGCCGACACCGGGCCACGCGCCGTCGAGTACACCGCCCGCGCCCTGGCCCGGCTGGCCGATGCCACGGAGGGCGAGTTCCCCGAGGTGCTGGCCTGGCGGCGGACGTTCTCCCGGATGGGGCTCCGGCCGACGCAGTACCGGTGCGCGGCGGAGTCGCTGCTGCGGCGGCTGCGGAAGGAGGGCTCGCTGCCCCGCATTCATCCGCTCGTGGACCTGTGCAACGCGGTCTCGGCGGCTTACGCGGTCCCGGTGGCGGTCCTCGACGCCGACCGCATCTCCGGTCCCCTGCTGGAGGTGCGGCACGCCCGCGGTGACGAGACGTACACGGCCTTCGGCGGCGGCGCCGAGCAGCCCGCGCCCGGCGAGGTGACCTTCGTGGACTCCGCCGGGCGGGCGCACGCCCGGCGCTGGACACACCGGCAGAGCGGCCACTCGGCGGTCGGCGAGCACACCACCCGGATCCTCGTGGTGACGGAGGCCATGCACGACGGCGGCGCGGACGTGGTGCCCGAGCTGCTGAAGACCCTCGCGGAGGAGCTGGCGGCCCACTGGCCCGCCGACACGCAGTCGGCCGTCCTCACGCCGTCCATGCCGTACTTCGGCTTCGGCCGCTGACGGCGCATGACAGCATGAGCGGGGTGAACGCGAGTGAACTCCCGTCCCGCGGCCCGGATTTCCCTTCTCGCGGCTCCGACTTCCTTCAGCTGGCGGTCGGTGACGTGCCGCCCGGCGGGAAGGCCGAGTGGCTGGCCGGCCGGTTGCGCGCGGCGATAGCCGACGGTCGGTTGGGGGCGGGCGGGAGGCTGCCGCCCACCCGTGTCCTCGCCGCCGAGCTGCGCGTCTCGCGCGGGGTGGTCACCGAGGCGTACCGGCGGCTGGCCGAGGACGGTCAGGTGGCGGGGCGGCGCAGGGGCGGCACGGTCGTCGTGGCGGCGCCCGTCACGGCGCCGGCCGCGCCCCGGGAGAGCGCGGCGGGCCCGAACCCGGCCACCACGGCCGGCGCACTCTTCAGCCCGGAACCCGGCCCGGAGATCTTCGACGCGCTGCGTGCCGCCCCCGCCGCCGTCGACTTCACCCCCGGCCGCCCCGATCTCGCCGTCTTCCCGCGGGCGGCCTGGCTGCGGGCCGAGCGGGATGTCCTCGCCGGGCCGGCCGCCGACAGCCTCGGCTACGGCGACCCGCGCGGCGCCCCCCGGCTGCGCCGGGCCGTCGCGGGCTGGCTGGCGCACAGCCGGGGTGTGCGGGTGGATCCGGACGAGGTGCTGATCGTGGCGGGTACGGCGCAGGCGCTGACCTTGCTGCACCCGGTGCTGCGGGCCGACGGTGTCGACGCCGTCGCCGTGGAGGATCCCGGCTCGCTCGGCGCCCGTCAGCACTTGCGCAACGGAGGGCTGGCCACCCCGCCGGTGCCGGTCGACGAGGACGGGGTGCGGGTGGACGCGCTGCGGGCGAGCGGCGCCCGCGCGGTGCTGCTCACTCCCGCGCACCAGTTCCCGACGGGCGTGGTGACCAGCGGCGGACGCCGGCGCGAACTGCTGGGCTGGGCACGGGACGGCGGGCTGATCCTGGAGGACGACTACGACGCGGAGCACCGCTACGACCGCCCGCCGGTCCCGGCGCTGCACGGCATGCTGGCCGACCGGGTGTGCTACATGGGCAGCGTGTCGAAGCTGCTCGCGCCCGCGCTGCGCATCGGCTGGCTGGTGCCGCCGCCCCGCTACCGGGCCGCGCTGGTGGAGGCGAAACGCTTCAACGACCTGGGCAACGCGGTGCTGCCGCAACTGGTGCTGGCCCGGCTGATGGAGTCCGGTGAACTGGAACGGCATCTACGGCTGCTGCGCGGGCGCCATCGCAGGCGGCGCGACGCGATGATCGCCGCCGTCGCCGCGCGCCTGCCGGGCGGGACCGTGCACGGCGCCGCGGCCGGTCTGCATCTGACGGTCACGTACGCCTCGGACGTCCCCGACACCGCGCTCGCCGCGGCGGCGCTCGCCCGCGGTGTGAAGGTCCAACCCCTGTCGTGGCACCGCCAGTTGCCCGGCCCTCCCGGCCTCGTTCTCGGCTACGCGGCCACGGCGCCGGGTGTCATCGCCGAAGGGGTGGAGCTGCTCGGCGCGGCCCTGCGTGAACTGGCCTGACACTCCGGTCGTGCCGTTTGTCTGCTTATGGCAGGCTCGAACCATGACCATCCCGGTAAACACGACCGGTGCGGACGACGCCACGGTGTACTACGGAGACCTGGACAGCCCTCATGAGCTCCAGGTCTTCCTCGAACTGCGGGACCGGGCGAGCCAGCAGATGGCGGAGAGTCTGCTGGGCACGTTCCGGCAGGCCGCCGACGAGGGCAGGTTCGTCGTCAAGTTCCATTTTGCGGCGCTGATCGACGACACGGTCGGCGGCAGCGGTTCGCAGCGCGGCCTGAGCGCGCTCGGCGCGGCGGGCGACGCGGGGCAGCGGCAGTTCATCGAGTACCTGGCGGTGCTCTTCGCCGAGCAGCCGTTCCCTCCGGGGTACGACCGCTTCGCCGACACGGCGGTGCTGCTGGATCTGGCGGGCCGGGTCGAGGGGCTGCGCTCTCCCGACTTCGACCGCAAGGTCTCGGGCGAGACGTATCTGACCTGGGCGGGAGAAGCTGTCGGCAGTTTCGACTCGTTCGGTGTCGTGGGCACCCCGGTCGTCTGGTACGACAAGGAGGTCGTCCCCGTCGTACAGGTCGGCGGCGGCCCGGCGATCACGCCCCAGGACTTCCTGGCCCAGCTCCCGCGCTGAGCCGGCCCGCGTCATCCGCCGTGGTGCAGGCGGTCCAGCAGGGCGTAGGCGCGCCGTTCGGCGGCGGCGAGTTCGGCGGGGTCGATGCCGGCCGGCCACAGCTCACCGGCCGCCGCGTCGTCGGCGTCGCGCAGTTCCACCACCGCCAGCGCCAGCCGCACCTGGACGCGGGCGGGCGGCGGCCCGGCGGCGGGGTCCAGCGCGCGTTCGGCCCGGTCGGCGGCGGCCACGCAGGCGGCGAGGGCGCGGTCGACCCGTACGGCGGCCCGGTCGTGGACGACGAGCAGCGCGCACAGCAGGCCCGTGACGATGCCGACGACGCTGCCCAGCACCCGGTCGAGGACCAGTTCGCCGACGGGTGCGGGCGTCGCCAGGTCGCTCAGCAGCAACGCCAGCGGGGTCAGGAAGACGACGCCGAGGCCGTAGTTGCGGGCCACCACGTATTCCAGCAGGAACTCCAGGGCCACGATCACCAGCGCGAGCGTCATGGGAGGCGGCTGCGCGGCCAGCACACCGAACGCGATGAGCAGCCCGAGGACCGTACCGAGCGTGCGCTGCACGGCCCGCTGGGCAGTGGTGCGCACGTTGACCGAGTGCAGCACGGCGGCGGCCGAGATCGCCGCCCAGTACCCGTGCTCCAGATGCAGCAGGAGGGCCAGCCCGCCCGCCACCCCCGTACCCAGGGTCATCCGCAGCGCGGGGACAGCCACGACGGCACGATGATGGGGCCCGCCCGGCCGCCCGACGAGCAACTCCGTGGCCCGCAGCGCGACGAGGTCACCCCTGACCCCACCCGAACCCTCCGGCCATCCGGTCCCGCCCGCACTCCCCGCCTCTCCCTCCGTCCCGCCGTCCGGTGTCCCCCGCAGCGGCGCCGCCGGGATGAACGGCAGCTCGCGGAGCACCGCGGGAGTTCGGCGGCGGCGTTCGGTGAGGAGGGTGGCCTGGCGGCGGAGGTGTGCGGCCGTCGTGGCCCGTTCGTCCGGGGGTCGTCGCGCGGAGCCGACCAGGAGGGTCCAGGACAGGTCGGTCAGGCGCAGGAAGACGGTGTCACGGTCGGACGCGGCCCGCCTGCCCTGGGCCGGTGGCGGATAGCCGAGGCACTGGTACGCGTGCAGGACGGCGACGGTCGCCCCGTGCCGGGTCCGGTGCGGGGCGGCTCCCGCCGCCGACACCTCCAGCAGGTCGGCGAGTCGGCGCAGGGCCGTGGCCACCGCCAGGCGCTGCGGCCGGTCGGGGTGGACGAAGCGGCCCAGGATCCCGAGCAGCCAGGCGCAGCCGGCGCCCGCCGCCGCAAGCGCCATGCCGGGGAGCACGTCGGCCCAGGTGGACGGCTCGTTGGCCGCCACCGCGAACGAGGACAGCAGCAGGACGACGCCGAGCCCGCCGAGCCGCGCGGTGTCGCAGACGTACTTCGCCGTGCCCGCGACCAGGGCCGTCGCCACGACCACCACGGCGGCGCCGGCCGTGCTCTCCCCCGGCCGGGCCGCCACCGCGAGCGCCGCGCCACCGCCCACGCACGCGGTCATGGCCAAGCCCGCCGCCGCGAGGACGCGGGCGCGGCGGGCGTAGGGCAGATTGCGGCCGAAGGTGGTGGTGAGGGATCCGAGCATGGCGTAGACCGCGAGGCCCGGCTGTCCGGCCGCCACCAGCGGTACGGCGACCAGCCCCATGGCCAGGGCCGCCCGCAGGGCGAACAGGACCGCTCCGTCCACGTCGTGCAGAGTCAGCGCGCCGCGCGGGGAGAGCGCGCGCCCCGCCCCGGCGACCGGATTCCGCCGCCCGTGCCGGGGCACGGAAGGGAAGGGTCGGCGCGGGTTCGGCATGTCTGGTGTATACCTCGCCCCTCTCCCGGACGCGCGGCGACGCGGGGCCCCCGGCCGCCCCGGAGGGCGTACTACGACGGGCCGGCCGGCGCCGGCGGCAATACCGTGGTGGCGCATGAGCACCTGGTCGCTGCTGGAGGCGACGCCCCGCCTGGTGGGTTCGATGGTTCTCGGCGCGGCGGTCGGCGCGGCCGTCGGCCTGACGAGCCAGGCCCCGCTGGGAGTGCTGGCCGGGATCGCGGCGACGGAGCTGGCCTTCGTCGTGTCGGGCTGGGTGGTGCTGTGGCCCATGGATGCGAAGGCCACTCAGGACAACGCCGGCCGGGAGGACTTCCGGCCCGGCGCCGAGGAACTCGCGGTCGTGAGCGCCGCCCTGTGCGGGCTGGTGACCATCGTGGTGCTGCTTCTGCTCGGCCGCTCCCGCACCGGCAACGCCGGCGCCGCGACCGCGCTGCTCGGGGTGTTCGCGGCCTGGGCGGCCGTCCACCTGGTCTACGCAGCCCGCTACGCCTACGTGTACTACACCGACGGCGACGGGATCGACTTCAACTCCCAGGAGCCGCCCACGTACCGGGACTTCCTCTACTTCAGCTACAACCTCGGCATGACGTACCAGGTGTCCGACACCGACGTGTCGAGTACGACGATCCGCGCGATCGTGCTGCGGCACACCCTGCTGTCGTACGTCTTCGGGACCAGCATTCTCGCCACCGCCATCAACCTCGTCGTGAACCTCGTCAGCCGCTGACCCCGGTCTTTGCTCCGCTTGCGGAGCCGTCGGCATCGCGCTTGGGTTGAGGGGGGCTCGTCACCGCACCAGGAGCGCACCATGTCGATGTCGTCGTTCGGTTTTGGCCCGTCGGATCCCTTCAGTGAACTGCTGAATCGATTCTTCGGCATGTCGCCCGCGTCCTCGCCGCCGGCGGTGCAGCGGGTGCCGATCGGACGGCTGCTCACCGAGTCCTCGCAGGAGCTGCTCAACCTGGCGGCCAGACGGGCGGTGGAGGACGGAACGTCCGATCTCGACACCGAGCACCTGCTGTGGGCGGCGACGAAGGTGGACCCCGCGCGTGCGCTCCTCGCCCAGGCGGGCGTCGACCCCGACACGCTCGCGGCCGAGATCGCCAAGATCCTTCCCCACGAGTCCGGCGAGCCGTCCGCGGAACCGGGGCTCACCCCGGCGGCCAAGCGCACCCTCGCCACGGCGTACGCCCATTCGCAGGCGACGGGGACGTCGTACATCGGCCCCGAACACATCCTCGGCGCCCTGCTGGACGACCCCGACTCCGGAGCCACCCGGTTCCTGCGCGCCGAGGGCGAGGACGTGCGGAAGCTGGCGGGGCTGACCGAGCAGGCGGCCCGCGCGGAGGGGCAGCCGGCCAAGGAGAAGAAGCCCGCGACGACCCTGGACGAGTACGGCCGCGACCTCACCGACGAGGCCAGGGCCGGCAGGCTCGACCCGGTGGTGGGGCGGTCCGAGGAGATCGAGCAGACCGTCGAGATCCTCTCGCGGCGCTCCAAGAACAACCCGGTGCTCATCGGCGAGCCGGGGGTCGGCAAGACCGCGATCGTGGAGGGGCTGGCGCAGCGCATCGTTGCCGACGAGGTCCCCGAGTCCCTGAAGGGCAAGCGGGTGGTCGCCCTCGACATGTCCGGGCTGGTGGCGGGGGCGCAGTACCGAGGGCAGTTCGAGGAACGGCTGAAGAAGGTCATCGAGGACGTGCAGGCCGCGGGCGGCGACATCATCCTGTTCATCGACGAAGTGCACACGGTCGTCGGCGCCGGCGCCACCGGCGAGGGCTCGATGGACGCGGGCAACATCCTCAAACCCGCCCTGGCCCGCGGCGAGTTGCACGTGGTGGGCGCGACGACCATCGACGAGTACCGCAAGTACGTCGAGAAGGACGCCGCGCTCGAGCGGCGCTTCCAGCCGGTGATGGTTCCCGAGCCGACGGTCGAGGAGACGGTGCAGATCCTGGAGGGGCTGCGCGACGCGTACGAGGCACACCACCAGATCCGTTACACGGACGAGGCGTTGGCCGCCGCGGCGGAGCTGTCCGACCGCTACATCACCGACCGGTTCCTGCCCGACAAGGCGATCGACGTGATGGACCAGGCCGGCGCCCGGGTGCGGCTGCGCACCGCCGGCCGGTCCACCGAGGTGGTCAGCCGCGAGGACCGTATCGCCAAGCTGCGGCGGGAACAGGACCAGGCCGTCGCCGCCGAGGACTTCGAGAAGGCCGCGCAGCTCAAGCCGCAGATCGCCGAGGTGGAGGGCGAACTCGCGGGCATCGAGGAGCGGCGCGCGGGGGTCGTGTCCGTCACCGCCCACGACATCGCCGACGTCGTCTCGCGGCGCACGGGGATCCCGGTCTCCCAGCTCACCGCCAGCGAGAAGGAGAAGCTGCTGAAGCTGGAGGAGCAGATGCACGCCCGGATCGTCGGCCAGGAGGAGGCGGTCACCGCCGTCTCGCAGGCCGTGCGGCGGAACCGGGCGGGCATGGGCGACCCGAACCGCCCCGTGGGCTCCTTCCTCTTCCTCGGTCCCACCGGCGTCGGCAAGACCGAACTCGCCAAGACACTCGCCGAGTTGCTGTTCGGCGAAGAGGACCGCATGATCCGCTTCGACATGAGCGAGTTCCAGGAGAAGCACACGGTCGCCCGGCTCGTCGGTGCCCCTCCCGGATACGTCGGCTACGAGGAGGCGGGCCAGCTCACCGAGAAGGTCCGCCGGCAGCCGTACAGCGTGGTCCTGTTCGACGAGGTGGAGAAGGCGCACCCCGACGTCTTCAACACGCTGCTCCAGATCCTGGACGACGGCCGCCTCACGGACGCCCAGGGCCGCACCGTCGACTTCCGGCACTGCGTCATCATCATGACGTCCAACATCGGCGCCCATCGCATCCTCGACCACAAGGGCGATGTGTCCGAGCTCAAGGACGAGTTGATGGGCGACCTGCGCACGCTGTTCCGGCCGGAGTTCCTCAACCGCATCGACGACATCATCATCTTCCACGGCCTCACCGAGTCCGACCTGGCGGAGATCGTGGACCATCTGCTGGACCGGAGCAAGCGCCGGGTGCACGCTCAGGGCATGCGGCTGGAGGTCACGGAGGCCGCCAAGAAGCTGCTCATCGCCCACGGCCACCAGCCGGAGTTCGGCGCCCGCCCGCTGCGCCGCACGATCCAGGCCGAACTCGACAACCGCATCGCCTCGTTGCTGCTCAGCGGTGAGGCGGAGCCCGGGGACACGATCGTCGCCGACATCGTGAAGGACTCGCTGCACTGCACGGTCCGCAAGCCGGACGCCGACGAGGGCTGAACGGGCCAAAGGCTCAGGGCGTACCGCCGAGGGACACCACCACCGCGGTCGCCGGTCCGTGGGGCGCGACGTACCGCACCGAGTCGCCGGCCCGGCGGCCGAGGAGGGCGCGCCCGAGCGGGCTGTCGGCGGTGACGAGGGTCTGGTCCAGTACGGCGGCCGTCCCGCCGATCTGGACGGTGTCCTCGGTGCCGTCCGCGAAGCGCAGGGTGACCGTGGTGCCGACCCCGACCACGTCGGTGGAGGGCGGGCCCGCGTCGGCCGCCTGCCGCAGCCGGGTGCGGATCTCCTCGATACGGTCGTCGAGGCGGTTCAGCTCGGCGGCGCGCTGCAGTTCGTCGGCGCTGTCGGCGAGCGTGCCGACGGTGTCGTCGCTGTCCCGCAGGGTCGTCGCGACCGTGTCGCGTTCGGTGTGCAGGTCGGCCAGTTCCTTTTCGAGTGCCTGACGAGCGGCCTCGCTGATCGGCTCGGGTTGGCTGGTCATGCGTACTCCTGAAATGATTGCAGAACTACCATCATAGGAATTGTCGTATATAACTGGTTTTGGGCATATTGGACGAAGGGGTGAGTGCCGTGAGCGCCTCCGGTGACGAGCAGGAACACCTTGAGCCCCGGGTGGGGCCCGCCCCCAGGGGAGAGCCGGAGTTCCACCCGTACCATCACCCCGCAGCGGGCTGGGGCGCCGCGAAGAGCGTGAGCCAGGTGCTGGTGCGCGAGCGGGCCTTCGTGGACGGGCCGCGGGCCATCATGCGGATGAACCACGAGAACGACGGCTTCGACTGCCCCGGGTGCGCCTGGCCGGACGACACCAAGGGCCTGCACCTGGACATCTGCGAGAACGGCATCAAACACGTCACCTGGGAGATGACCCCCAAGCGGGTCGGCCGCGAGTTCTTCGCCGCCCACTCGGTCACGGAGCTCTTCGGCTGGAGCGACTTCGACCTGGAGGACCAGGGCCGGCTGACCGAGCCGATGGTCTACGACCCCGGCTCGGACCACTACGTCCCGGTCAGCTGGCACGACGCCTTCGAGCTGGTCGGCCGCACCCTGCGCGAACTCGACGACCCGAACCAGGCGTCGTTCTACACCTCCGGGCGGCTGGGCAACGAGGCCACGTTCCTGTACCAGCTGATGGCCCGTGAGCTGGGCACGAACAACCTGCCCGACTGCTCCAACATGTGCCACGAGGCCAGCGGGCGCGCCCTGGAGGCGTCCCTGGGCACCGGCAAGGGCACCGTCGACCTCAAGGACTGGGAGACCGCCGACGCCCTGTTCATCATGGGCGTCAACGCGGCGTCCAACGCGCCGCGGATGCTCACCGCCCTCGCCGAGGCCTACCACCGCGGCGCACAGATCGTGCACGTCAACCCGCTGGTCGAGGCGGCTGCCACGCGCACCATCGTGCCGCACGACTTCACCGACATGGCTCTGTTCAAGACGACCCGGACCAGCACCCTGAACCTCCAGCCCCGGGTCGGCGGCGACATGGCGCTCGTGCGCGGCATGGCCAAGGCGGTCCTGGAGCAGGCGAAGACCGATCCCAAGGCCCTGGACCAGGAGTTCATCGACCGTCACACGGCCTACTTCGACGAGTACCGGGAGCTGTGCGAGGCGACGTCCTGGGAGGAGCTCGAGCGCCAGTCCGGCCTGGACCGGGCCGCCATCCTCAAGGCGGCGCGCGTGTACCGCGACGCCGACCGCAGCATCTTCAGCTGGTGCCTGGGAGTCAGCCAGCACGAGCACGGCGTCGACACGGTCCGGGAGATCGTCAACCTTCTTCTGCTGCGCGGCAATCTGGGCCGGGAGGGCGCGGGGCCGTCACCGGTGCGCGGGCACAGCAACGTCCAGGGCAACCGGACGTGCGGCATCGACCACCGGACCGCCGAGGAGTTCCTGGACCGGCTCGCCGAGGTCTGCAAGATCGACCCGCCGCGCAAGCACGGCCTGGACACCGTCGGCACCATCCAGGCGATGCAGCGCGGCGAGATCAAGGTGTTCGTCGGCATGGGCGGCAACTTCGCGCTCGCCGCGCCGGACACGCCGAGGACGTACGAGGCGCTGCGCTCCTGCGAGCTGACGGTCCAGGTGAGCACGAAGCTGAACCGCAGTCACCTCGTGCACGGCCGCCGGGCGCTCATCCTGCCGTGCCTCGGCCGGACCGAGAAGGACGAGCAGCGGGGCGGCCTGCAGGCCACGTCGGTCGAGGACTCGATGAGCATGGTCCACCTCTCGCTCGGCATGAAGCGGCCCGCCTCGAAGCACCTGCTGTCCGAGCCCGCGATCATCGCCGGCATGGCCCGCGCCGCGCTCCCGGACAGCGACACGCCCTGGGAGTGGTACATCGAGGACTACGACCGTATCCGCGACACCATGGCTCAGGTGCTCGACGGGTTCGAGGACTGCAACCGCCGCGTGCGGCTGCCACTGGGCTTCCGCATCAAGCAGCCCGCCCGCGAACTGGTCTTCCTGACCCCGTCGGGGCAGGCCGAGTTCTCCGTGGCCCCGCTGCCCGACGTCGTCCCGGCCCCGGGCACCCTGGCCCTGGGCACCATGCGCTCCCACGACCAGTGGAACACCACCATCTACTCGGACAACGACCGCTACCGGGGCGTGAAGAACCTGCGCACGCTCGTCTTCATGAACCGGGACGACATGCGCGAGCGCGGGATCTCCGAGTTCGACCCGGTCGACATCACCAGCACGGCGCGGGACGGCAGCAAACGTCATCTGAACGGCTTCCTGGCCATCCCCTACGACATCCCGCGCGGCTGCGCGGCCGGTTACATGCCGGAGATGAACGTGCTGTGCGCGCTGTGCGACTACAGCACCCAGAGCGACCAGCCGCTGATGAAGCACGTCAAGGTGACGATCACCGCGGCCACTTGACGACAGGCTCTCAGCCGGCCTGCCGGGCGAAGGTCTCGTAGGCGGCGCTGTCGAAGAGGACGAAGCGCACCTCTTCGACCGCCGTCGGCGTGTTCCGTACCGTCTCCAGCGCGATCCGGGCCGCGTCCTCCATCGGCCACCGGTAGACGCCGGTGGAGATCGCCGGGAACGCGACCGTACGGGCGCCCAGTTCGTCGGCGACGCGCAGGGATTCGCGGTAGCAGGAGGCGAGCAGGCCGGAGCGGTCCTCGGAGGCGGAGTAGACCGGGCCCACCGTATGGATCACCCAGCGGGCGTCCAGTTCGCCGGCCGTGGTGGCGACCGCCTGGCCGGTGGGCAGGCCCTTGCCGTACTGCGAGGCGCGCAGCCGCCGGCAGTCCTCCAGGATCGCGGGGCCGCCGCGCCGGTGGATGGCGCCGTCCACGCCGCCGCCGCCCAGCAGCGAGGAGTTGGCCGCGTTGACGATCGCGTCGGCGCTCTCCTGGGTGATGTCGCCCTGGACGAGCGTGATGGTGGTGCTCATGCCTGTCTCAGTCTCCTCCAGACCGCCTTGGCCGCGTTGTGCCCCGACATGCCGTGCACGCCGGGTCCCGGCGGGGTGGCCGAGGAGCAGATGAAGACGGCGGGGTGCGGGGTGTTGTAGGGGAACAGGGACAGTCTGGGGCGCAGCAGGAGCTGGAGTCCGGACGCCGCGCCGCAGGCGATGTCGCCGCCCACGTAGTTGGCGTTGCGGGCGGCCATCTCCGGTGGTCCGGCGACGGCGCGGGCCAGGACGCGGTCGCGGAAGCCGGGCGCGAAGCGCTCCAGCTGGCGCTCCATCGCGTCCGTGAGGTCGCCCTGCCAGCCGCCCGGCACATGGCCGTACGCCCAGAAGACGTGCTTGCCCTCGGGGGCGCGGGTGGGGTCGGCAACGCTGGGCTGCACGGTGATCAGGAACGGCCGGTCGGGGGCGCGGCCCTCGCGGGAGGCGGCGCGCAGGGCGGCGTCGATCTCGGCCCGGCCGGCACCGATGTGCACGGTGCCGGCGACCCGGGCCTCGGGGGCGGTCCAGGGAACCGGCCCGTCCAGCGCGTAGTCGATCTTGAAGACGCTGGGGCCGTAGCGGTAGTTCGCGTAGTGACTGCCGAAGCCCGCGATGCGGGCGAGCGCGGTGGGTGAGGTGTCGAAGACGTACGCCCGCGCGGGCGGCAGGTCGTCGAGCCGCTTGATCTCGTAGTCGGTGTGCACGGCGCCGCCGAGGTCCTTGAGGTAGGCGGCGAGGGCGTCGGAGATCGACTGGGAACCGCCGCGGGCCACGGGCCAGCCGCGGGCGTGCGCGGCCAGGGCGAAGACCAGCCCGACCGCGCCGGTGGCGAGGCCGTCCAGCGGGGCGATCACATGGGCGACGAGGCCGGCGAAGAGAGTCTTGAAGCGCTCGTCGCGGAAGCGGCGCATCAGCCAGCTGGACGGCGGCAGTCCGGCCAGGCCGAAGCGGGCCAGGGTGACCGGGTCACGCGGCAGCGCGGTGAGCGGCAGGGACATGAAGTCCCGGGCGAGGGTGTCCCACTTGAGGAGGAAGGGCTCGACCAGCCTGCGGTACGTGCCCGCGTCCCGCGGGCCGAAGGAGGCGGCCGTCTCGGCGACCGACCGGGCCAGCACGGCCGCGGTTCCGTCGAGGAAGGGGTGCGCCATCGGCAGCTCGGCGTGCAGCCATTCCAGGCCGTAGCGTTCCAGGGGCAGCGCGCGGAACGCGGGTGAGTTGATGCCGAGGGGGTGGGCGGCCGAGCACGGGTCGTGCCGGAAGCCGGGGAGGGTCAACTCCTCGGTGCGGGCGCCGCCGCCGACCGTGGACTGCGCCTCGAACAGGGCGACGGAGTAGCCACGGCGGGCCAGCTCCACGGCAGCGGTCAGTCCGTTCGGTCCCGCACCCACCACAACCGCATCGAGCATCGACGGCACCTTCGGACCCCCTCGTCAGCCGATGGCCACTCGGGTTCAGGATATGCGGGGGCACTGACAATCCCCGGGACCGGGGGCCGACCGGGGGCGGGCGAGCGTGCGAACCCCTGGCGCACCGGGAGCCGACCGGGGTGCGCCGGGTGCGGGCCGGGGCTCAGGCCCCGGTGCGCAGCAGCTCGGCCACCCGGCGGGCAGTGGCGGCGTCGCGGGCGGCGGTGAACGGCAGTGCGTTGCCGCCCGTCACCCGGAACGGCTCACCCGTGCCGGTGAGGTGGACGCCGCCCGCCTCCTCGACGAGCAGCAGCCCGGCCGCGTGGTCCCAGGCGGCCTCCCAGGAGAACGCCACGGCGTCCAACTCGCCCCGGGCGATGGCGAGATACTCCAGGCCCGCCGAGCCGCACGGACGCGGGGCGATCCCGTCGGTCCACAGGGCCTGCAGCGCGTGCTTCTGCTCGGCGGTGGTGAAGTCCGGGTGCGAGGTGGCTATGACGAGGTCCTTGCCGGGCGCGGGCGGCCCGGCGAACAGCCGCTCGCCGTCGAGGAAGGCGCCCTGGCCGCGCACGGCCGTGGCGAGCTGGTCACGCGCCGGGGCGTAGGTCCAGGAAGCGAGCACGACACCCCGCTGGGCCAGCGCGACGAGGGTGCAGAAACCCTCCTCGCCGTGCACGAACTGCCGGGTGCCGTCGACCGGGTCGATGATCCACACCGGGGCGTCGCCCTGGAGCGCGTCGTACGTCTGCGGGTTCGCGTGCACGGCCTCCTCGCCGACCACCACCGAGCCGGGCAGCAGGGTGCCGAGGACCTCGGTGAGCCGCCGCTCGGCGAGGCGGTCGGCGTCCGTCACCAGGTCGTGCGGTCCGCTCTTCTGGTCGACCTCGTGCGCGGCCAGGCGGCGGAAGCGGGGCAGGATCTCGGCCGCGGCGGCCTCGCGGACCGCCTCCTCCACGTCGGCCGAGTGACGTGCGAGAAACTCGTCGATGGTTTCCGTCATTGCTTCGATCATGCCCCCAATAAGACCACGCGCCTCTGACAATCCCCGCCTGTGGGGTGTACACCGGATGGAATCGGGATGAAGAACGGGAGCCGGGCGCGGCCGTAGGGGATACGAGGTCAGCGGCCCACCGCGTATCCCTGCATCCCGCGCGGGTTCGCCGCGGCCGACAGCACGCCCGTCTCCGGATCCCGGGCCACCGCGCACAGGCGCCCCTCCGACCAGGCCGGACCGACGGTGACGTCATGGCCGCGCCGCCGCAGCTCCTCGACCACCGCCGCCGGCATCCGGGACTCCACGGTCACGCTGCCGGGGCGGTGGCCGCGCGGATGGAAGGAGCTGGGAAAGGCGTCGTTGTGCCAGTTCGGGGCGTCGATGGCGCCCTGGAGGTCGAGGCCGCCGCGGACGGGGGCGCGCAGCGCGGCGGCGAGGAAGAAGTGCAGCTGCCACTGGTCCTGCTGGTCGCCGCCGGGCGTACCGAAGGCCATGACCGGTACGCCGTCGCGCACCGCGAGGGACGGGGTGAGGGTGGTGCGGGGGCGGCGGCCGGGCGTGAGGGAGTTCGGCAGGCCCTCCTCCAGCCAGGCCATCTGCAGCCGGGTGCCGAGCGGGAAGCCCAGTTCGGGCACGACCGGGTTGGACTGGAGCCAGCCGCCGCTGGGCGTGGCGGCGATCATGTTGCCCCAGCGGTCGGCCACGTCGAGGTGGCAGGTGTCGCCGCGGGTGCTGCCGTCGGCGGCCACATACGCCTCGTCGGACGCCCCCATGACGGTGGGTTCCCCCACCCCCATGGAGTTGAGGCCGGGCTCATACGGCATGCCCGCGCGCGCGTGGGCCTGCGCGGGCAGCCGTGGGGCGCGTCCGCCGGGGCTGCCGGGGCGCAGTCCGTAGGAGGCTCTGGCGCCGACGAGCGCCCGCC
This sequence comes from Streptomyces sp. NPDC002671, assembly GCF_053592475.1. Classification (NCBI taxonomy): domain Bacteria; kingdom Bacillati; phylum Actinomycetota; class Actinomycetes; order Kitasatosporales; family Streptomycetaceae; genus Streptomyces; species Streptomyces sp. NPDC002671. Next base: position 38,649 of record NZ_JBSFVU010000023.1, on the reverse strand, counting down.
GCCCGGCGTTGTAGCCGTCCGACAGCAGCTCGGCCAGGGGCACCTCGGCGGCGTCGCCGTACCAGGCCTCGCGGTCCGCCATGGCGAGCTTGCAGCCCTCGATCAGCAGGTGGACGTAGTCGGCGGAGCCGTATGCGGGCAGCTCGGGCGGGAGCAGGGCGAGCTGCTGGAGGAAGGCGGGGCCCTGGCTCCAGGGGCCGGCCTTGCACACGGTCCAGCCGTTCCAGTCGTACGTCAGCGGTGTCTCGTAGGCCGCCGACCAGCCCGCGAGGTCGGCCTCGGTGAGCGTGCCGGTGTGCCGTTCGCCGCTGGTGTCCAGGGTGGGCCGCCCGGACTGCCGGACCAGGGCCTCGGCGATGAACCCGGAGCGCCACACCGCACGCGCGGCGTCGATCCGGGCCTCGCGGCCGCCCGCACGGGCGGTCTCGGCGAGCAGCCGCTTCCAGGTGGCGGCGAGAGCGGGGTTGCGCAGCAGCACACCGGGCCGGGGCGCCTTCCCGCCGGGCAGGTACACGTCGGCGGACGAGGTCCACTCGGTCTCGAACAGCCCGCGCACGCTCTCCACGGCCGCCCCGACGTTCTCCACGGGCGCGTGTCCGTGTTCGGCGTATCCCATGGCGTACTTGAGGACGTCGTCCAGGGGCTTCGTCCCGTGGTCGCGCAGGAGCAGCAGCCAGGCGTCGAAGGCACCGGGCACGGCGGCGGCGAGGGTTCCCGTACCGGGTACGAGATCCAGACCGAGTCCCCTGTAGTGCGCGATCGTGGCGCCCGCCGGGGCCACGCCCTGTCCGCACAGCACGCGCACCTCGCCGCCCGCCGGGGCGAGCAGGATCGGGACCTCGCCGGCCGGGCCGTTGAGGTGCGGCTCCACCACGTGCAGCACGAACGCGCCGGCCACGGCGGCGTCGAAGGCGTTGCCGCCGTCCTCCAGGACGGCCATCGCCGACTGGGAGGCCAGCCAGTGCGTGGAGGAGACCATGCCGAAAGTGCCCTGAAGCGTGGGCCGGGTGGTGAACAAGGTGCGCTCCTTTGCTCGACGGCCTCTCGACGGCCTGATCGGTCACGGGCGTTGATCGGTCGCGGGCGCGCCTGATCAGCTGCGGCACTTTGCGATCGTACGGACACGGCCCGCGCCCGGGAACACCGCGCGGCGGGACCTGCGCGTGCCGCGGCGCGGTCGAGCAAAGGGTCCGCGGCGGATTCAGCAAAGGGTCAAGAGATGCCCAGTCCCCGGCCAAGCAAGCGTATGAGTTCCGCATGCGCCCAGGTCAGCACACCGACATAGCCGGATTTGCGTCCTCGCCCGATGGCTACCGTGGTCGCGCCCATTCGGCCACGCAAGACCACGGGGAAGAGGTGACGGCGATGGGCGCGCCGATACGTTCACGCCTGCTCGATTTCGTAGAGCCGGAGCCGGAGCCGCCCGAAGGGCCCGCTACGGCCGCTCCGACCGGGCAGGCCCCGCAGCCACGCCGCTCGCACCTGCTGGACCTGGTCGACGCGGCACCGCCCCCACGGCCCGAGGGCGACGACCGTCCCGCCCCCAAGCCGGGCGTGCCCGCGTACGACACGCCGGTCTTCGTCCCTGCGCATCCGAGGTCCGTCGCGGCGGCGGACACGCAGGGGCGCCCGGTCCGTGTGCCCTTCGTCGTCTACGAACTCTTCGAGCACCCGGAGGACGGCACCGTGGCCCTCGCCTTCACCACGCCACGAAAGCTGGCGGAGGCGCTCGGCGAGACACAGCCCTGGGTGGCCACCCCGATCGGCCTGCTGGCCGAGAACGTGCGCGAGCGGGGCATGACCGTCGTCCTGGACCCGCGGGTCGCGCCCGGAGGGCACAACTGGCAGCCGGCCGACCTGGCCGCATACGCGCAGGAGGTGCGCCGGTGACGGCCGACTTCAAGGTGATCTACGACGACCTCGCCACCATGGCGAAGACGTTCCACGACCAGGCCACCGACTGGCGCAAGCTGCACGGTGACGTGGCGCCGGCTGTGGTCAGCGGCGGCGACCCCGGGCTGGACCACGCGATCAAGCAGGTCTCCGAGCTGCTCATCGGCCTGCACATCGGCCTCGCGGACAAGCTGGACGACCACGGGGACAAGGTCGCGTACGCGCGGGACTCCTTCCACCGGCACGACGTCGACATCCACGGCGTGTTCGAGGACCTGAAGCTGGAGGAGAGCTGATGGGCGACAGCTGGGTCGGGGGCGACATCGGCGGACTGCGCACGATGGCCGAGACGTACAAGAACGCCAAGGACAAGCTGGACGGCGTCGTCAAACCGCTCACCCGGGTCGTGGACCAGCTGGCGACCGACGCGAGCTGGAAGGGCGAGGCGGCCGACACCTTCCGCGGCGCCTGGACCAAGGATTCGATCACGGCAGGCGCCTTCGCCGTCCTCGTGCACTCCGCGGGCACCATCCTCGGCGACCTCGCCGACGCCCTGAGCACCTGCGAGACCGCCCTGCAGAACGCCGAGCACGTCGCCGCCCGCAACGGTGTGGTGACGGGCGGCAAGGGCGTCCCCGCGCCGACCGTCACCTCCGACGCCGAGCACGCCCACGCCCTGAGCGACTACGAGACGGCCCGGAACGGGATCCTGCACACCGCGCAGCACGCGCGCCTCGCGGCGGCGGACAAGCTGCGGGGGCTGTACCAGCAGGTGACGTCGAAGGACGACTCGGTACCCGACGGAGACAAGATCACACTGGCCGACGCGCTGCGTGGTCTGTACGCCTACGACGCCGAGGACGCCCGCGCCGGCGGGATCGAGGCCCGCAAGCACCTCGACACGGCCAAGGACGAGGCGCGGCTCGCCAAGAAGGAGCTGCGCGCGGAGCGCAGGGCGTACCAGAAGGCGGGCAAGGCGCTGCCGAAGGACCTGCCCGCCAAGACCGCCTACCGTGACGCGATGTCCAAGGTCGAGTCCCTGGAAGGCGACATCGCCCGCGCCGACCACGGCAGCACCAGACTGCCCTACGACCGCCAGCTGAACGTCAAACTGGCCGACGCCGCGGACGCCCTGCGCCTGGGCCGGAGCCTGGAGCGACTGCCGCAGTTCCTCAGGGAGATCCCCGTCCTGGACATCGCCGCCGCCAGCGCCTACGGGCTGCTCGAGGCGAAGGGCGACCACGACGAGGGCTGGTCCTGGCAGCACGCCGTCGTCGTCGACGGCGGCGCCGCCCTGGGCGGCCTGGCCATCGGCGCGGCCGTCACGGCCGCCGCGCCCGTGGAAGGCGCCGTCGCGGTGGCCGCGGTCGGCGTGGGGTCGGCGATACTCGCGGGCGACGTCCTCGACCACGCCTTCCACGAGCACTGGAGCGAGGACATCCACGACCACGGTGTGGTCGGCGGTCTGCTGCACGGAACGGGCAACGTCCTCTCGGCAACCGGGGACGACGTGGTACGACTCAAGGACGACGTCTGGCATGGCATCAAAAGCATCTTCTGAAGCATTCGCGGCCGGCGCCCCCGCCCAGGTCCCGAAGCTGCCCGGGCTCGGCAGGACCTGGTACGCGCGGGGTGCGGCGTACTGGCTGCGCCGAGTCGTCACGAGCGGTCTCTGGCTGCTGCTCCTGGCGTTCATCAGCTACCTGGTGGTCCGGCTCTACGCGTCGTTCCGTGTCGAACTGTCGCCCACCCTGCGCCTGGTGTGGGACTGCGTCCAGGCTGCCGCGTCCTGCGCGGCCGTGGTGTGGGGATGGGTGGTGGCGCGCCGACGGCACGCGAAGGCGCTGCTGGACCCGCCCACTCCCGATCAGTTCCGTGCGGCGCGCCGCGCGCGGACCCGCCGCAACCTCGGTGTGGTCGCGGCCGGGCGCATCGTGTGGCTGATCGTGATGCCCGTCATGCCGTCGGTGTTCGCGTACGCCATCGGCGAGTTCGTCGCGGCCCTGACCGTGCGCGAGTCCGCCGCCGAGGCCGGCGCCCGCCGCTGGCTCGAAGAACGCCGGTCCGGAACGTGACGTCCACCGGGGCACCCGTCGGGATTCCGTCCCTGCCGGGCCTCGGCACCACCTGGTACCGGCGCGGCCCGCGCTACTGGCTGCGCCGCACGGTGAACAGCGTCTTCCTGCTCGCCGTACTGGCCTTCTGCTGCTTCATCGCGCTCTCCCTCTACGCGGGGTTCCGCGACGAGCTTCCGTCCGGAGCGCGGACGGTGTGGGACGCGGTGCAGGTGGCCGGGTCCTGCGCGGCCCTGGTGTGGGGCTGGGTGAAAGGGCGGCGGGACATCCGTGCGGGCCTCCTGGATCCGCCCGCCCCCGGAGAGTTCCGGACCCGCAAGCGCAGGGAGACCAGCCGCGCGGCGGGCCTGGCGTCCGCGGGCCGCATCCTCCTGCTCCTCGCGGCTCCCGTACTGCCGGCCTTCTTCGCCTGGGGCGTCGGCTGGTTCCTCGCCTCACTCACCGTCCGCGAATACCCCAGCGAGGCCGGCGCCCGCCGCCGGCTCCAGGAGCACACCGCCGGAACCCGGGCCGGATCGCCCTCGGCCGCCCTCTCGTGCTGTTCGCACCCGCCCGGAACATAACCGGGCACGACGGGCGCCAATCGGCGGCCTGTGTCACCGCGCAGGCACGCAGCGAGTTTTCCCTTCCGCCCCACCGGCACTCGTGTGAGACTGTCGTCTCCGTCCACCATGCGGACCCTTCCGTACCCCCTCCCCTACGAGAAGTGAGCCGTGCGTTCCCTTCCTCTGCCGCTCGCCCTCACCGCGCGTCTGACGCCGGTCGCCGTGCTCGCCTGCGCCGGCTGGGCGCTGTCGTCGAGCCCGGCCGCACCGCACGCCGCCGGGCACCGGCCGGCCCCGCAGACGTCCACCGGGTCGGCCCCCGCCCCGTCGTCGACCACGGAGTCCAAGACGTACTCCTCCGCGCCCGCCCCCTGCGCGAGCGTGCCCGTGGGCACGGTCACCGGCCTCGTGCCCGGGGCGAAGGCAGCGGGCAGGGAGATCCCGTCGACGGATCCCTCGCTGCGCCGCACCTGCTCCTGGAACGCGCTCAAGGGCTACGACTACCGGTGGCTCGACGTCTCCTTCGAGCTGGCCTCGTCCGACCAGGAGGCGACGACGGAGTACCAGCAGCGGGTCGCCGAGAAGAGCGGCGGCGGGACCGTACCCGGGCTCGGCGACAGCGCGTACTCCGTCGTGAACCTGACGACGGAGGACAAGCAGCAGACCCGCGAGGGCGTGGTCATGGTGCGCGTCGGCAACGCCCTGGTGATCGTCACCTACAACGGCAGCGACTTCGAGACGAAGAAGGCGCCGGACACCAAGGAGATCAACACGGGCGCCATCAAGGCGGCCCGGAGCGCGGTCGCGGCGCTGAAGGGCGGCGGGTCCGGCTGACCGCCCTCAGGCCCCAGCCCCTCGCCCTGGTCGACGGCATCCCGCCGGTGACCGGCAAGCCCGGCAGTAGTAGTGGCGGGCCAGGGGCAGTAGGCCGGGCATGGTCGTCATGCCCGAGGGAACGCCGTCCTGATCTGTCCACCGATCGGCACCGCTCTCTGCCTCGGACCGGACTCATGCCGTTCGAAGAGGCTCGATCCCGAAGGTCCTCGACGGCTCACGGGCGAGTGCGAGGGCCCGCGGTCTCCAGTTCTCCGTGGGCCGGCGCGAGCCGCGCGGGCGGCCGGACATCGACCATGCGCCGCTCCGGGCCGCTCCGCCGCAGCACGAGGTACCCGAAGAACGCGGCCGGACCGAAGAAGATCTGCGCGGGCACGATCTCGGGAAGATGTCCGGTGAGAGCCTCGACCGTGATCGGCGTCAGTGTCGGTGCCAGCGCGCCGAACACGGCGACCAGGCAAAGGGCCAAGGTCAGCCCCTGACGTCCGTACGCCTTGTAGGCCACGGTGGTGAAGAGGGCGTACACCAGGAGATCGCCCATGCCCAGGACGGCACCGAACTCGCCGATGCGCACCCCGGCCGACGGTGCGAAGGCGTAGCCCTGTACAGCGCCGAACAGCTTCTGGGTGAGCGGTACGGCGGTGGCGAAGAAGAGGTCGTACACGGCGAGCGCCAGCGCGAAGCGGGAGACGTACCGCAGCTTCAACCCGCCCTGCGTGTTGAGGTTGGCTGCGCCGATCGCCATCAGCAGGATGACCACACTGTTGATCAGCCAGTACGGCAGGGCGTGGGTGGGATCGTGCTCGGCGCTGCGCGCGGTGAACCAGTCGGCGGCCATCAGGCAGATGATGAGGGACCAGCGCACCAACCCCTGCCGCACGACCGCCCCGTAACCGACACTGAGCCCCCCGGCCAGGGTCAGCCCCAGTACGGGCGGCAACAGCCAGCCCGGAAGGGCAAGATAGAAGAAGGGCAGTGCGATCACGAAGCCCATCATGATGACCATGTCTTTGCCGTTGAAGACGCCGACAGCGGGGCGGGGCAGCGTGACCTTGCGGAAGTAGCCGACCGAGGCGAGTGAGACGCCCAGTGCGATCGTGAGTGTCACGAGGACAGAGAACACGTCTTGTGCGGCGGTCATGCGGCGCCCCCGATGGAGGAGAAGCTGTGCTCGAGCAGATCGCAGCGGTGGCGACGCAGTTGGGCTCCTTCCACCGGTACGACGTCGACCGTGGCATCCATGCCCGCATCGGCGAAGTAACGCGCGATGCCGGTCGTCTCCGGCACTGAGGAGGCGGCCACCGTGACGTGCAGCCGACCGTCCACCACCTCGGCGCGGTAGCGCATCGGCCAGCGCGCGCCGGGCAGCGCATCGAGGACCTCGACGATGTCGCGCGAGGTCACCGGGCCGTCGAAGGTGCGCAGCACATGGTCCGCCTTGCCGAGGATGTGCGAGGTCGCCGGTACGTTCTGCATCTCGCAGTCGAGTGGTGCGTCGGGTAGCCGCCGCACCAGGTCGCGGGTGTCGTACCGGAAGATCGGCATGCACTCCCGGTAGGGGTAGAACGGGGTGGCGACGATCGTGCCGAGTTCTCCGGGCGCGGCCTTCCTTCCGGTGTCGAGATCGCACACCTCCACCAGTCCGACGCCCCCGTCGATGTGGAGATGCCGCTGCCGGCAGACCGCGCCCGCCACCGGCGAGATCTCGGTCATGCCGTAGAGGTCCTCGACGGCGGCGCCGAAGACAGCCTCGGCGGCGGCCGCGAGTGTGGGTGAGAGTACTTCGCTGCCTACGGTGATGCTACGCAGCCGGAAGTCCGCGGGCCCGAGCCCGCGTTCGCGGGCCAGGCGGACCAACTGCCCCAGATAGCTGGGGTAGGTGACCATCAGGGTCGGGGCCGATTCGTCGGTTCCCGCCGTGACGTCCAGCGTCTCGGCGGGAGGTATCAGGCCCACCATCCGGATCGTCGCTCCGGCCATGCGCGCGACCTGCATCTCCGTGTACGCCGTGCCGGTCGCTCGGGAGCTGACGTTGAACTGGATCAGGTCGGTGGTGTGGATGTTGCCGCGCAGTACCTGGGAGAGGGCGACGAGCGCGGGCCACAGGCGTTCCTCGTAGCGGGAGTACCAGACCTCTGTGGGCCGGCCCGTCGTCCCGGTGGTGCGGGATGCGAGAAAGGGCTCGCTGCACAGGAAGTCCCGGGAACGCTTGACCAGGTCGGTCTTGGTGGTGACGGGCACTGTGTCGATGTTCTCGAGGTTCAGTGTGGCCGGGTCGACGCCCGCCGCGGCGAAGTGGTCCGCGTAGAAGGGCGACTTCGCCGCGAGGCGTTTCGCGGTGCGACGCAGAGCCCTGTTCGCAAGGTCGGTGCGCATCTGTGCCTCACCGGCGGCGGCGCCGTGCAGCAACTGTTCGACGTCCTCGCCGGGCGAGCCGAACTCGGCTAGCGTCGCGAGGGCGTCCTCGACGAGCCGCTCGGCGGAACGCACGTTGATCGGGCGGCCGAGCACCATGGCCAGCGCCATCCGGAACTGTCGTATCCCCGCGTCGAACATGGTCCCTTTCCACCCTCACCCCGCCCCCGGCCTCGTCCCCATGGTGGGGTGGGCGACCGTGGCCGCCCACCCCACCCGCGGGTTAGCTGATGCAGAAGCTGAAGAGCACCGCCGTCATCGAACCCATGACGTACTTCGTGTGCTTGAGCGTGGAAACGATCGCAGACATTCGAATACCCCCTGTCTCAGTTCTTAACTGAACCCCCACCAGTCAGCGGAGGCACAACGATGTTCATATGCGCATCATCTGCTGTCAAGGTGTATTGGGTTATTCAGCCTTCAGTCGCCGAACATGCAATTGGCATACGCTTCCTGTGAATTAGCGGAATACATGCGTCACCTTTTCGGCGGTCGATCCGGAGCAGCCGCTCCCACATTTCACAACCGTTGCACCATCACGCGGGAACTCCGGGAACCCGCAGACAGAATCTGTAGTTCAGGCATCCTGGTTCCGCCCGGTGCCGAGGCTGAGCAGCATGTAGAGCAGCACGGCGGAGGCCAGGCCGACCGCCCAGCCGTAGTCGGCCAGGGGCTTGAGGAACGGGATGATGCCGTCGGCGGGGAAGGGGCCCTGCTTGACGCCCTTGACCACGGTCGAGTACGAGCCGCCGACGGCCAGGACACCGCCGATCACGAAGGCGGCCACCGCGCGCAGGTTCCACCCGCCGGTGTACCAGTAGCGGCCGTCGCACTGGTACAACTCCCCCAGCGCCAGGCGGGTACCGCGCACGATCCAGTAGTCGGCGACGAGGATGCCGGCCACCGTGCCGAGCAGGCCGCCGACGAAGCCGAGCCACGTGAAGATGTACACGTGCGGGTTGGCGATCAGCTTCCACGGCATGATCAGGATGCCGACCACGCCGGTGATCAGCGCGCCGGTGCGGAAGCTGACCAGTCGCGGCAGCAAATTCGACAGGTCGTACGCCGGGGAGACGACATTGGCGGCGATGTTCACCGACAAGGTCGCCACCATCACGATCAGCAGCGCGAACAAGGCACCGACGGTGTTGCTCATCTTCGCACTCAGGGCGATCGGATCCCAGATCGGCGCCCCGTAGACGGCCTGGGAGCCGGACGTCACCAGCACCGACAGGATCGCGAACAGTGTCATCGTGGTCGGCAGGCCCAGGGCCTGACCCCACAGCTGGGCGCGCTGGCTGCCGCCGAAGCGCGTGAAGTCGGGGATGTTCAGCGACAGCGTGGACCAGAAGCCGATCATGCCCATCAGAGAGGGGAAGAACACCTTCCAGAAACCGCTCCCCCAACCCAGGCGCGAAGGCTGGTCCAGCAGCGGGCCGAAGCCGCCCGCCTTGGCTGCCATGACCCCCAACAGCACCAGCGCGCCGACGATCACCAGCGGCGCCGCCCAGTTCTCCACCCTGCGCAGCGTCTCCATGCCACGGGTGATGATGGCGACCTCAATCAGCCAGAACACCCCGAACGACAGCCACTGGGTCCACGGCGTGCCCCCGATCGAGCCGGCGTGCAGCCAGCCGTGGCCGAACAGCTTGCCGGCCAGCAGAAAGATGCCCTCCCCGCCGATCCACGTCTGGATTCCGAACCAGCAGCACGCCACCGCCGCCCGCACCATCGCCGGCAGGTTCGCCCCGCGCACCCCGAAGGACGCCCGCGCGAACACCGGGAACGGGATCCCGTACTTGGTGCCGGCATGACCGGTCAGCAGCATCGGCACCAGGACGATCACGTTCGCCAGCGCAATCGTCAGCACTGCCTGCTTCCAATCCATCCCCAGTGCCACCAGCCCCGATGCCAGCGTCCACGACGGGATGCAATGCGCCATTCCCACCCAAAGGGCGAGATAGTTGTAAGTCCCCCACGTCCGGCGCGCGATCGGTACCGGCACCAGGTCCGCGTTGGCGAAACGCGAATCATCCAGCACCGCCGGATCGGACAGCGCGACCCGGCCGTCCGGGTACACCTGCTGCGCAACGGCCGGATCGGCCAGGGTTCTTCCACTGGGGGACATCAGGACCACCTCGTATCGCGAAGACTCATGTGACGATGCGGACTCCGGGAAGCTCGACTCATCCCCGGAAGCGCTTGGCCACGAAGACGGGAAAGGCCGTGCGGGCACCAGCCCCTCCCCGGGACGGCGGGAAGGGGTGACCAGGAGGTGGGGGGTGCGGAGGGGCAGAGGGACGGGGGGTGCGTCAGGCGTTGACGGCGGGGATCACCGTTGCGCCGTAGGCGTCGATGGTCGCCTCCTGCGCGTCGTGCATGTCGTACACCGCGAACTGGTCGACGCCCAGCTCGCGCAGCGCGTGCAGTTTCTCGATGTGCTTCTCGGCCGGGCCGATGAGGCAGAAACGGTCGACGATCTCGTCGGGCACGAACGCGGTGTCGGGGTTGTCGGCGCGTCCGTGGTGGGAGTAGTCGTAGCCCTCGCGGGCCTTGATGTAGTCGGTGAGTTCGTCGGGGACCTGGCCGGAGTGCTCGCCGTACTTGGCGACCAGGTCGGCCACGTGGTTGCCGACCATGCCGCCGAACCACCGGCACTGGTCGCGCGCGTGGGCGAGCGCCTCGGGCGAGTCGTCCGCGGTGACGTAGGCGGGGGCGGCGACGCAGACGGTGATCTCGGACGGGTCGCGGCCCGCGGCCACGGCCGCGTCCTTGACGGCCTTCACCATGTACTCGGTCAGGTACAGGTCGGACAGCTGGAGGATGAACCCGTCGGCCTCCTCACCGGCCATCTTCAGCGCCTTGGGACCGTACGCGGCCATCCACACGGGCAGTTCGGCGCCCGGCTTGATCCACGGGAACCTGACGGCCGTCCCGCCGAGGTCGGCCTCGTGCCCGCTGCCGAGGGCCCGGATGACCTTCATCGCCTCGCTGATCCGCGCGAGGGTATTGGGCTTGCGGCCCGCGACGCGCATCGCGGAGTCACCGCGGCCGATGCCACAGACGGTGCGGTTGCCGAACATGTCGTTGAGGGTGGCGAAGGTGGAGGCGGTGACCTCCCAGGTGCGGGTGCCCGGGTTGGTGACCATCGGGCCGATCTTCAACTTCGTGGTCTGGGCGAGGATCTGACTGTAGATCACGAACGGTTCCTGCCACAGCACGGCGGAGTCGAAGGTCCAGCCGTAGGTGAAGCCGTTGCGCTCGGCCCTCTTCATCAGGCTGATGACGCGGGAGGCAGGGGGGTCGGTCTGCAGGACGAGTCCGAAGTCCATGTGCGCCACTCCTAGTTGAGGTACTGACAGGTGGAGCGGGGGGTGAAGACGCCGTGGCCGGCGCGTCCGGTGTACTCCCGCTCGGTGATGACGGGTTCGCCGCGCGAGAGCACGGTCTCGACCCGGCCGGTCGTCCGCCTGCCCTCGTACGCCGAGTAGTCGACGTTCATGTGGTGTGTCGCGGCGGACATGACCTGCTCGGCGTGCGGGTCGTAGATGACGATGTCGGCGTCCGCGCCGGGCGCGATGGTGCCCTTCGCCGGGTAGAGGCCGAACATCCGGGCCGGGGTGGCGCAGGCGATCTCGATCCAGCGGCGGCGGGAGATGTGCCCGTCGACCACGGCCTGGTGGAGCAGGTCCATGCGGTTCTCCACGCCGGGCAGCCCGTTGGGGATCTTGGAGAAGTCGCCGCGGCCCAGCTCCTTCTGGCCGGTGAAGCAGAACGGGCAGTGGTCGGTGGAGACGACCTGGAGGTCGTTCGTCCTGAGCCCCTGCCAGAGCTTGGCCTGGTGCTCCTTGGGCCTGAGCGGCGTGCTGCACACGTACTTGGCGCCCTCGAAGTCCGGCTCGGCGAGGTTGTCGGTGGACAGGAACAGGTACTGCGGGCAGGTCTCGCCGAAGACGTTCAGCCCTTCGTCGCGTGCCCGCGCCAGTTCCGCCACGGCCTCCATGGCGGAGACGTGCACGACGTACAGGGGCGCCCCGGCGACCTGGGCGAGCCGGATGGCGCGGTGCGTGGCCTCGGCCTCCAGCAGGGCCTTGCGGACCTCGCCGTGGTAGCGGGGGTCGGTCTCGCCGCGGGCGAGGGCCTGTTCGACGAGCACGTCGATCGCGATGCCGTTCTCGGCGTGCATCATGATCAGGCCGCCGTTGTCGGCGGAGCGCTGCATGGCCCGCAGGATCTGGCCGTCGTCGGAGTAGAACACCCCCGGGTAGGCCATGAACTGCTTGAACGAGGTCACGCCCTCCTCGATCAGCAGGTCCATCTCCTTGAGCGTCTCGTCGTTCACATCGGAGACGATCATGTGGAAGGCGTAGTCGATCGCGCAGTTGCCCTCGGCCTTGGCGTGCCAGGTGTCCAGGCCCTCGCGCAGGGTGTGGCCGACGCTCTGCACCGCGAAGTCGACGATGGTGGTCGTGCCGCCCCAGGCGGCGGCGCGGGTGCCGGTCTCGAAGGTGTCGGAGGCGAAGGTGCCGCCGAACGGCAGCTCCATGTGGGTGTGGGCGTCGACGCCGCCCGGGATGACGTACTTCCCGGTGGCGTCGATGACCCTCCCCCACCCTCCGGGCGGGGGTGCCCCCATCTCGCTTCGCTCGGCAATAAACGCCTCGGCGGCGGGGGTGCCGGAGGCGGCGAGGGCGGCGATGCGGCCGTCCTCGATCAGGACGTCGGCGTGGATCTCGTCGGACGCGGTGATGACGAGGCCCCCGCGGATGACGGTACGGCTGCTCATGCTGCTCCCTCGGTCGGCGGTGCGGTCAGGGTGCGGTCAGCGGCGTGTACGCCCCCGGCGCCCGGTCGCGGTAGAACTGCCAGCGGTCGCGGACCTCGCGGAGCTTGGCCAGGTCGAGGTCGCGGACGACGAGTTCGGTCTCCTTGTCGCTCGCGACCTCGCCGACGAACTGGGCCTCCGGGTCCACGAAGTAGGTGGTGCCGTAGAAGTCGTTGTCGCCGAGGTCCTCCACGCCGACCCGGTTGATCGCGCCGACGAAGTACTCGTTGGCGACGGCCGCCGCCGGCTGCTCCAGCTGCCACAGGTAGCGGGAGAGTCCCCGCGAGGTCGCCGAGGGGTTGAAGACGAGCTCGGCGCCGGCGAGGCCCAACGCCCGCCAGCCCTCCGGGAAGTGGCGGTCGTAGCAGATGTACACACCGATCCGGCCGACGGCCGTGTCGAAGACGGGCCAGCCGCTGTTGCCGGGGCGGAAGTAGAACTTCTCCCAGAATCCCTGGACTTGGGGGATGTGGGTCTTGCGGTACTTGCCGAGGTAGGTGCCGTCCGCGTCGATCACCGCGGCGGTGTTGTACAGGACGCCCGGCTGCTCCTCCTCGTACATGGGCAGGACCAGGACGATGCCCAGTTCCCGCGCGAGCGCCTGGAAGCGCTGGACGGTCGGGCCGTCCGGGATCCGCTCGGCGTACTCGTAGAAGGCCTTGTCCTGCACCTGGCAGAAGTAGGGGCCGTAGAACAGCTCCTGGAAGCACAGGACTTGGGCGCCCTGCGCGGCGGCGTCGCGGGCCGCCTGCTCGTGCACCCGGATCATCGACTCCTTGTCGCCGGTCCAGGCGGTCTGGAAGAGGGCGGCACGGATCACTCGGCTCATCGGGACCTCCGGTCGCTCGGTGTGCTGGGGCGGGCGTCGGAGGTCGCGTCGTCCGCCCGAAGGGCGGGGCGGGCGGCGTCCGGTGCGTGCTCTCGGCGTGCCGGGCGCGAGCCCACGTACTGGACGTACTTGGGCTTGCGTCCGGTGCGGCGAGAGTGCGTGCAGGGCGTCGCCCGGCAGACGGGACCTCCGACGCCCGCCCCAAGAGCCTAGAAAGCCCCGATGGCCGGTTTGAGTTGCAGCGTGTCACGTCTGCGGGCGGTCGGCGTGCCACCGTGTCACGCGCGTACGGTCCCATGTTTCACCGCCGTTTTTCCAGGTCGTTGTATGTTTCACCCCTGTTGCGCGTCGTGCGCGAGGAGCGCGATGTGCACGGAGGCCGCCTGTTCGAAGTCGTCCAGGTCGACGCCGAGGCGGGCCTGTATGGCCTCCAGGCGGCGGTAGAGCGCGGGCCGGGAGACGTGGTGGAGCTGCGCGGTGCGGGACTTGTTGCGGCCGGTCGCCAGGTAGGTGCGCAGCACGTTCAGCAGCTCCGGCTCGGCGCCGCGCAGCAGTCCGGCCAGCTCCCGTTCGGCGAAGGACTGCACCTGCGGGTCGTCGCGCAGCAGCCGGATCAGCCCGCGCAGATGCACGTCCTTCAGGCGGACGACGGCCGGCAGGTCGAGGGCCGCGGCGGAGTCGGCGACGGCGTCGGCGACATGCCGGGCCTCGCGCAGCCCGGCGGGCACCTCGTCCCAGGCGGTGCGCGGATCGGCGGCGGCGACCACGGCGGCGGGCCGCGCGGTCTCGGTGCGCAGCCGGGCCGCGAAGTGCGCGGTCAGCGCCTCGGCGTGCTGGTCGCGGGCGAGGCTGAGCAGCACGGCGGTGGCCCCGTCGGCCAGCTCGGCGACGAGCCCGGACAGCCCCAACATCCGTAGCACCCTGTCGAGTTGACCGAGATCCCCGTCGGGTACGACGAGCGGGACGAAGGTCCGCCGGTTGACCGGCAGCCCGGCCGCCCGCGCCCGTGGCAGCAGCTGCCGGGCCGGTACGGCACCGGAGACGAGGTCGGTCAGCAGGCTCTGCGCGGACTGCTCCTCCCAGGTCCGCGCGGAGCCGCCGCCGAGCATGCGGTGCAGGACCAGCGCCTCGGCGGCCCGGTCGGCGAGCAGCCGCCCGGCGGCCGGGTCACCCCGGTACCCGCACAGTAGGATCCGGCCCCAGCGCTCACCGCGCCCGCCCAGCTCGGCGCGGATCCAGCCGTCGCCCGCGCTGCCGCCGGCCTGCCGGGCGATCCGCTCCCAGTCCCGCAGCACGTCGTCCACCGCCGACCGCTCCCCCGCCGTGGCGAGGACGCGGTGCGCGAGGTTGGTGACGACGACCGGACAGCCGCTGTGCACGGCGACTTCGTCGAGGAGCCGCTGGAGGGGGGCGCCGGCCGTGATGAGGCCGGTGAGCGCGGTACGGACCGACTCCGAAAGGCTGACGGCGGCGAACTTCTGACGTACCAGCCGGGACTGGACCTCCTCCGTCAACTCGGCGAAGGGAAAGGGGCGGTGGAGGACCACCATGGGCAGGCCGCAGCGGTCCGCCGCGCGGCGCATCGCGTCCGGGGGCGCGGGGAAGGCACGGCCGAGGCCGAGGACGACCGCGGCGGCCTCGGCCCGGTACAACGACTGGATGTACTCGGCCTGTTTGCTCTCGTCACCGGCGAGCAGCACGCCGGTGGTGAGCACCATCTCGCCACCGCTGAGCATCACCCCGACATCGGCGGCCTCGGCGACGTGCACCCAGCGCACCGGCCGGTCGAGCTGACCGGCACCGGCCACCACCTCGGGCTCCCCGGCGAGCACCCGCTCCAGGGTGAGGACCTGGCGGACCGAGAGGGCGGAATGCGGGGACTCCGAGATGATGGTCATGGCCGTATCCCTTGCTCGGGCGGTGCTAGTACGTGCTCCTCAGCGCGTGTTCGAGGATCGCCGCGCCCTCCTCCGCCTCCGCGACGGTCAGCGTGAGCGGCGGGGCGATGCGCAGGGCGCTGGTGTTGTGGCCGCCGCCCTTGCCGATGAGCAGTCCGCCCGCGCGGGCCGCCTCCAGCACGGCGGCGGCTCCCTGCGGATCGGCCTCGTCCGTGCCGGGCTTGACCAGTTCGATGCCGATCATCAGGCCCCGTCCGCGTACTTCGCGGACGCCGGGCAGCTGGGCGGCGACGGCGCGCAGCCGCTCGATGAGCAGCCCGCCGACCCGGCGCGCGTTGCCCTGGAGGTCGTGTTCCACGAGGTAGGCGACGTTGGCGAGGCCGGCGGCCATGGTGATCTGGGTGCCGCCGAACGTCGAGATGCTGTTGGCGTCCAGGCAGTTCATGATCTCGCCGCGGGCGATCACACCGCCGACGGACATACCGTTGCCGATGCCCTTGGCGAAGGTGACGAGGTCCGGCGGGCCGCTCTGGGCATGGGCCTGCCAGCCCCAGAAATGGTCGCCGGTGCGGCCCCAGCCGGTCTGCACCTCGTCGGCGATCCACAGGATCCCGTGTGCGTTCAGCACGTCACGGAAGGCCGCATACAGTCCGTCGGGCGGGGACGTGAAGCCGCCGACACCCTGGATGGGCTCGGCGATCAGCGCGGCGGGCGGCCGGCCCTGCCCGAGGACGTCCTTCAGGTCCGCGACACAGGCGTCGATGAAGGCACGGTCGTCCAGCTCGGCGAACGGGCCCCGGCTGCGGACGCCTCCGTGGACGTACAGCGTCTGCAGCGGGGACAGGGAGGTCGGGGACCAGCCGCGGTTGCCGGTGATGCCGACCGTGCTGAAGGAGCGGCCGTGGTAGCTGTTGCGCATGGCCAGGACGGTGTTGCTGCCGCGGTAGGCGGTGGCGAGCAGCAGGGCGGTGTCGTTGGCCTCGGTACCGGAGGTGGTGAAGAACACCCGGGCGTCCGGGATGCCGCTCAACTTGGCGATGCGCTCGGCGAGTTCGACCATCGGCCGGTTGAGGTAGAGGGTCGAGGAGTGCAGGATGCGGCCGGCCTGCTCGCTGACCGCCTTGGTCACCTCGGGCAGGGCGTGCGCGGTCATCGTGGTGAGGATGCCGCCGAAGAAGTCCAGGTACTTGTTGCCGGCCGAGTCCCAGACGTGGCGGCCCTCGCCATGGGTGATCTCCAGCGGCTCGTCGTAGTAGAGGGCGAGCCAGTCGGGCATGACCTGGCGGTGGCGGCTGTAGAGGTCGTTCACGGCTGCACCAGCCCTTCGTAGGCGTCGGGGCGGCGGTCGCGGTAGAACGCCCACTGCTGCCGGACTTCCTCGATGACGCCGAAGTCCAGGTCGCGGACGAGGAGTTCCTCCGTCTTGTCATTGGCCGTCCCGCCGACCATCCGGCCACGCGGGTCGACGAAGTAGCTCGTGCCGTAGAAGTCGTTGTCGCCGTACTCCTCCTGGCCGACCCGGTTGATGGCGGCGACGAAGTACTCGTTGGCCACGGCCGCCGCGGGCTGCTCCAGCTGCCAGAGGTGGGCGGACAGGCCGCGGTGGGTGGCGGACGGGTTGTAGACCAACTGGGCGCCGTTGAGGCCGAGTTGCCGCCAGCCCTCCGGGAAGTGGCGGTCGTAGCAGATGTAGACGCCGACCTTGCCCACGGCGGTGTCGAAGACGGGCCAGCCGAGGTTGCCGGGGCGGAAGTAGTACTTCTCCCAGAAGCCCTTGACCTGCGGGATGTGGTGCTTCCTGTACTTGCCGAGGTAGCTGCCGTCGGCGTCGATCACGGCGGCGGTGTTGTAGTAGAAGCCGGACTGCTCGACCTCGAAGACCGGTGCGACGACCACCATGCCGGTCTCGCGGGCGAGGTCCCGCATCCGGCGGACGGTCGGCCCGTCGGGCACCGGCTCGGCCCAGCGGTAGTGCTCCGGCTCCTGGACCTGGCAGAAGTAGGGCGCGTTGAAGACCTCCTGAAAGCCGATGATCTTCGCACCCCGGCGGGCCGCCTCGCGGGCGTGCTCCTCGTGTTTCGCCACCATGGACTCGGTGTCGCCGGTCCAGGTGGCCTGGACCAGTGCGGCACGTACGACGTTGGCCATGAGCTGCTCCTTCGACGCGATGTCCGAGCGTCTACGCGCGTGTACGCCGACGGTAGAGGGCAAATTCCCCGCTGGGAAGGACGCCCGCCCACTCGATCGAGTGAACCGCTTTCGAGCCACCACGAGAACCGGGCGTGCGCGGTTTTCTCCTCGCCGCCCTGCGCAACCGGCCCGCTCGATGCCGAGCGGGCCGGTCAGGCGGCGTGCAGGGCCGGTCAGGCGACGTGCACCTCGGTCAGGCGGCGAACCCCGCGACTCGTAAAGCGTGCACCAGATCCCAGTACCGCTCCTGCGAGACCCCCTGAGCGGCCTTCAGCAGCAGCGGCACCAGCCGCCGGGGGTCGGCGGCGACGCTGCCGGCGGCCTCCTCGGGGGTGCGGACGCGGACGTAGGCGTCCAGCAGGGCCCCTACCTCGCGGTCCCGGCCCGCCGTGTCCAGCCCGAGCACGGCGGCGCCTATCTCCGCGGCCGGCCGCGCGACGCCCTGCCGCAGGATCTGCTGCCCGTCATCGGCCCGGCCGGCCGCCTCCAGTGCGTCGGCGGCGGCGACGAGCCGCTCGGCGGGCAGCGAGGCGGCCTCCCACAGCAGCGTGGCCCAGTCCGCGCCGAGCCCGGCGCGCCGCAAGGCGTCCGCGAGCAGCGGGAAGCGGGCGGGCGGCCACTGCGTGGCCTCGACCATCAGGGCATGCGCTTCCCCGGTACGCCCCTCGGCCCTGAGCCGCACCAGCCGCTCGACGGCCTCGGCCACGGCCGCCTGCCCCCCGCCGTCGGCCTCCTCCACGCGGGGCTCCGCCCGCTCGGCCGACTCCCCCGCCCAGGCGAACCGGGCCCCTCGGGGGACACGCCGGCGGGCGGAGGCGTCGGGCGCGGCCGGATCCGGCGTCTGGGGTACGGCGCCGGGCGCGCCGCCGTCCTCGGTGGCCCCGGCGAACCGGGCACTGCCACGGCGCCGCTTGCGGACTTTACCGGACGCCTCGGAAGCGATGGGTGCGGCGGGCGCGGGGGCCTGGGCGGGCACAGTGGGCTGGGTGGGCTGGGTGCGCTGTGCGGACTGAGCGGGCTGAGCGGGCTGAGCGGGCTGAGCGGGCAGTGCCGACCGAGCCGGCTGAGACGTCTGTGAGTCCTCGGCGGTTCGGAGCGTCCGGGCGAGGGGGCCGGCGGCGGACGAGCCTCCCCCTGCCGGCGCGTCTCCCCCGTCCCGGTCGGTCTTCTCCAACCTGGCCATGCGTGACCGGAGTTCGGCGCAGCGGGCGGTCGCCCGTTCGTGGTCGTCGCGGGCCCAGGCGAGGTCGAGGTGGAGGGACTGGGCCTCCTCGCGGGTGGCCGCGGTGACCATGAGGCGGCCGAGTTCCGCCTGGCGCTCGGCGGCGTACCGCTGCTCGCGGAGCATGACGTCGAGGCGGTCGCCGAGGGAGTCACGGGCGCCGGGCCGGGCGTCGTACGCGCTGAGCGCCGCGGCGTGCAGGGCGCGCGCCCTCTTCTTCTCGGCCGTCGCCGCAGCAGGGCCGTGTTCCGCGGCGAGGTCCTGCAGCAGGGCCTCCACGACGTCCCACGGCGGCACCTCCCGCCCGTCACGGCAGGCCTGCATGCCCTCCGGATCGCGTTGCCAGAAGACCCCGGACCAGCCGCCGCCCGGGTCCAGGCGTGCCAGGAGGCCGTTCAGGTAGCTCGCGAACTCCCGCACCTGCCCGGGGAGTTGATTCACAGCCATCGTCCGACTCCCGCCCGCCTGCCAGCACTCGGGTGGTAGGCAACACCAGCTGTGTTACGACTCTGCTACGCAGAGTTTTCCAGGAGAGTGCCGTCAGCTCATCACTTGCCCTCGGCCGCTGCGCGCACCGATGGGCGGGGCGGGGTCAGACGGCCAGCAGTGCACAGCGGGCGACCAGGTCGTCCATGGACAGCCCGAGCACGCCGGTCAGCGCGGCCACCGTGAAGAAGGCCGGCGTCGGGGCCCGTCCGGTCTCGATCTTGCGCAGGGTCTCGGCGGACACGCCCGCCTCCGCCGCGACCTCGGCCATGCTGCGTGCGCCGCGCGCCTCGCGCAGCAACCGCCCGAGCCGCTCGCCGCGTTCACGCTCTTCAGGGGTGAGAGGGGTGCGCACCATGCCGCCCATTCTAATACCGCCCCCACCCTGCCCCCAATTCAAATACCGGTATAGTAATTGGCATGGTGGAACTGAAGACGGACACTTCTGTCGACGCGATGCACGCGGCGGGCCAGGTCGTCGGGCGGGCCCTGACGGCCGTACGGCAGGCCGCGGACGTCGGCGTCAGCCTGCTGGAGCTGGACGGGGTGGCACGGGAGGTGCTGCGGGAGGCCGGGGCGTCCTCACCCTTCCTCGGCTACCGCCCCTCGTTCGCCCCGACCCCGTTCCCGGCGGTGATCTGCGCCTCGGTCAACGACGCGATCGTGCACGGCGTCCCGGACCCCTACCGCCTGCGCGACGGCGACCTGGTCTCCATCGACTGCGGCGCCGAGCTGGACGGCTGGGTGGGCGACTCGGCGATCAGCTTCGTTGTGGGCCGCCCGCGCGCCGCCGACCTCCGCCTGATCGACACCGCCGAGCGGGCGCTGCGGGCCGGTGTCGAGGCGGCCGTCGTCGGCAACCGCATCGGCGACATCGCGCACGCCGTCGGCCGGGTGTGCCGTACGGCCGGCTACGGCATCCCGCAGGGCTTCGGCGGGCACGGGGTGGGCCGCCGCATGCACGAGGACCCGGAGGTCCCCAACGAGGGCCGCCCCGGCCGCGGCCTCCCCCTGCGCCACGGCATGGTCCTCGCGATCGAGCCGATGCTGATCGCGAGCGGCAAGGACGACTACTACGAGGCGGCCGACGGCTGGACACTGCGGACAAGCGACGGCTCCCGAGCGGCCCACGTGGAGCACACGGTGGCGATCACAGAGGACGGTCCCAGGATTCTTACGGCAAGGGCAGGGCTCTGAGGGGCGCGGGGCTGTATCGATATGCGGCTCCGCCGCGTGGGCGTGACCAACCACGAACAACCGGCAGCCGCCGCACACGAGGAGGTACCACCCCCGTAGGCGAACATGCCCCCACCCCCACTTCGTGTCATCGTGGCAACAGCGGGCTCTCACCGGTTGACCCGGCGGGAGCCAACCGGCGGAGCCAGTCGTCTGCTGCGAAGGATGCGAAACCATGACCAGCGGCTACCCAGGCCCGGAGGGCGACCCCTTCGGAGAGTTCTTCGCCCGCTTCTTCGGCGGAACCGGCGGAGCCCCCGGCGGAGCCGGCCGCCCCCGCCACATCGACATCGGCCGACTCCTCAGCCAGCCCGCCCGGGAGCTGGTCAGAGGGGCCGCGCTGTACGCCGTCGAGCACGGCAGCCGGGACCTGGACACCCAGCACCTGCTGCGCGCGGCCCTGTCGGCCGAGCCCACCCGGAGCCTGCTGAGCCGGTCCGGCGCGGACCCGGACTCACTCGCGACGGAGATCGACCACCGGGCGGGTCCGGTGCAGCACGCCCCGGGCGAGGGGCCGCCGCCGACCTCGCTGTCGCTCACCCCGGCCGTCAAGCGGGCCCTGCTGGACGCGCACGACCTGGCGCGGTCGACCGGGGCCGGGTACATCGGCCCGGAGCACGTGCTGAGCGCGCTGGCCGCGAACCCGGACTCGGCCGCCGGGCACATCCTGCACGCGGCCCGGTTCTCGGCCGCACCCCTGCCGACCGAGGTCCCGGAGACCGCCCAGGCCCGCCCGGAGCGGCAGCGGGCCACCGGCACGCCCACCCTGGACAAGTACGGCCGCGACCTGACCGAACAGGCCCGGGAAGGACGTATCGACCCGGTGATCGGCCGCGAAACGGAGATCGAGCAGACCATCGAGGTGCTGTCCCGGCGCGGGAAGAACAACCCGGTGCTGATCGGTGACGCCGGTGTCGGCAAGACGGCCATCGTCGAGGGGCTCGCGCAGCGCATCGCCGACGGGGACGTACCGGACGTGCTGGCCGGGCGGCGCGTGTTCGCGCTGGACCTGACCGGGGTCGTCGCGGGCACCCGCTACCGGGGCGATTTCGAGGAGCGCCTGAACAACATCGTGGAGGAGATCCGCTCCCACTCCGACAAGCTGATCGTCTTCATCGACGAGCTGCACACCGTCGTCGGCGCCGGTGGGGGCGGCGAGGGCGGCGCGATGGACGCGGGGAACATCCTCAAGCCCCCGCTCGCCCGCGGCGAGCTGCACATCGTGGGCGCGACCACGCTGGAGGAGTTCCGGCGGATCGAGAAGGACGCGGCGCTGGCCCGCCGGTTCCAGCCGGTCCTGGTGCCCGAGCCGACCGTCGAGGACACGATCGAGATCCTGCGCGGCCTGCGCGACCGGTACGAGGCCCACCACCAGGTCCGCTACACCGACGAGGCGCTGATGGCAGCCGTGGAGCTGTCCGACCGCTATCTCACCGACCGCCGGCTGCCGGACAAGGCGATCGACCTGATCGACCAGGCGGGCGCCCGGGTACGGCTCGGTGCCCGCACCAAGGGCTCGGACGTACGCACGATGGAGCGCGAGCTCGAGCAGCTCGTCCGGGACAAGGACCAGGCGGTCTCCGACGAACAGTACGAGCAGGCCATGCAGTTGCGCGACCGGATCGGCGCGCTGAAGCAGCGGATCACGGAGGCGAGCGGCGAGGACCAGGCCGACGAGGGCCAGGACCTGGAGGTGACGGCGGAGGCCATCGCCGAGGTGGTCTCCCGGCAGACCGGCATCCCGGTCAGCCGCCTCACCCAGGAGGAGAAGGAGCGGCTGCTCGGCCTGGAGGATCACCTGCACAAGCGGGTGGTCGGCCAGGAGGAGGCCGTCGCCGTGGTGGCCGAGGCCGTGCTGCGCTCCCGGGCGGGGCTCGCGAGCCCGGACCGGCCGATCGGCAGCTTCCTCTTCCTCGGCCCGACCGGCGTCGGCAAGACCGAGCTGGCCCGCGCGCTCGCCGAGGTGCTGTTCGGCAGCGAGGACCGCATGGTCCGCCTCGACATGAGCGAGTACCAGGAGCGGCACACCGTCTCCCGCCTGGTCGGCGCCCCGCCCGGGTACGTCGGCCACGAGGAGGCGGGCCAGCTCACCGAGGTGGTGCGCCGGTTCCCGTACTCGCTGCTGTTGCTGGACGAGGTGGAGAAGGCCCATCCGGACGTCTTCAACATCCTGCTCCAGGTGCTGGACGACGGACGCCTCACCGACTCGCAGGGCCGGACGGTGGACTTCACCAACACGGTCATCGTGATGACCAGCAACCTCGGTTCCGAGGCGATCACGCGGCGCGGTGCCGGGGTTGGCTTCGGGGCGGGCAGCGCGGAGGCCGACGAGGAGGCGCGGCGCGAGCGGATCCTGCGCCCGCTGCGCGAGCACTTCCGGCCGGAGTTCCTCAACCGCATCGACGAGATCGTCGCCTTCCGCCAGCTGACGGGCGAGCAACTGCGGCAGATCACCGATCTGTTGCTGGAGCGCACCCGCCGGCTGCTGGAGGGGCAGGACGTCACCGTCGAGTTCACGGACGCGGCCGTCGACTGGATCGCCGAGCGCGGCTACCAGCCGGAGTACGGCGCCCGCCCGCTGCGCCGCACCATCCAGCGGGAGGTGGACAACCAGCTGTCCCGGCTGCTGCTGAACGGCACGATCACGGAGGGCGGCCGGGTCACGGTGGACGCGACGGAGGGGCGGCTGGACTTCCGGGCGCAGGGCGGCACGACGGCAGCCCGGCCGACGGACGGCACCGACGTCGCAGACGGCCCCGAAGAGGGGCCGCCTGCCGCGGAGTTGTGAGTGTTACGGCGCCGGGTCCACCACCATCGCCGAACCGCCGCCGCGCCGTACCTTCTCGGCGGCGGCCAGCCACCGGCCGTCCGGCAGCCGTTGGACGCCGGTGGCCGCGCCGATCTCGGGGTTGAGCTTGAAGCTGTGCCCGATGGCCGCCAGCTGGGTCTTCAAGTCGCTGTTGTAGAGGGCGGGTTCGAGTTCGGTCTGGGCCGCGTTGCGCTGGCTGGCGCGCGGTGCGGCGATGGCGTCGACGAGCGGCAGGTGCCGGTCGAGGAACTCGGTGAGGGTCTGCAGCACGGTGGTGATGATGGTCGCGCCGCCGGGCGAGCCGAGCGCCACGACCGGCCTGCCGTCCCGGTCCAGGACGATCGTCGGCGAGATGGACGAGCGCGGACGCTTGCCCGGGCCGGGCAGGTTCGGGTCGTGCACGGCGGGGTTCGCCGGGGCGAAGGAGAAGTCGGTCAGCTCGTTGTTGAGCAGGAAGCCCCGGCCGGGGACGGTGATGCCGCTGCCGCCGGTCTGCTCGATGGTGAGCGTGTAGGAGACGACGTCGCCCCACTTGTCGGCGACGGTCAGGTGCGTGGTGTTCTCACCCTCGTACGTCGTCGGCGCCGCGGTTCCGCCCTCGCCGCAGGCCGCCGGGTGGCGCGGGTCGCCCGGGGCGAGCGGGCTGGTGAGGACCGCGTCGTCCTTGATCAGGCAGGCGCGCGAGTCGGCGTAACCCTGCGACAGCAGCTGCTTCGTCGGTACGTCCTCGAAGGCGGGGTCGCCGAGCCAGCGGCCCCGGTCGGCGAAGGCGATCCGGCTGGCCTCGATGAAGTGGTGCAGGTACTGCACCTCGCTCGCCTTCGAAAGGTCCGTGTTCTCCAGGATGTTGAGCGCCTCGCCGACCGTGGTGCCGCCGGAGGAGGAGGGGGCGATGGAGTACACGCTCAGGCCGCGGTACGTCGTCCGGGTGGGGCTCTGCAGTTTGGCCCGGTAGGCGGCGAGGTCGTCCTCGGACAGTTTGCCGGGGCGGGCGTTCCAGCCCGAGTCCGGGTCCACGGGCGGCTTGTCGACCGTGTCGACGATGTCCTCGCCGAGGTCGCCGTCGTAGAGGGCGTCGGTGCCCTCGCGGCCCAGTTCCTGGTAGGTGCGGGCCAGATCGGGGTTCTTGAAGGTGGAGCCGACGGCGGGGAGCTGCCCGCCCGGCAGGAACAGCTCGGCGGTGTCGGGGAAGTAGCGGAAGCGGGTCTCGTTGGCCGCGGTCTGCGCGCGGAAGGTGTCGTCCACGGTGAAGCCGTCGCGGGCGATCCGCTCGGCTGGCCTGAGGACCGTGGCGAGGCTCCTGCTGCCCCACTCGTCCAGTGCCGTCTGCCAGGTGGCGGGCGTGCCCGGGGTGCCAACGCTCAGGCCGCTGCTGACGGCGTCGGCGAAGGCGAGCGGCTTGCCGTTCTCCTGGAACAGGTGGGAGTCGGCGGTCAGCGGGGCGGTCTCGCGGCCGTCGATGGTGTGCACCGTACGGGACTTGGCGTCGTAATAGACGAAGTAGCCGCCTCCGCCGATGCCGGAGGAGTAGGGCTCGGTGACGCCGAGCGCGGCGGCCGTGGCGACGGCCGCGTCGACCGCGTTGCCGCCCTTCCTGAGCACTTCGATGCCGGCCGCGGAGGCGTCCGCGTCGACGCTCGCGACCGCTCCTCCGTAACCGACGGCGACCGGAACCTTCGTGATCTGATCACTGGTCGCGGCGGGCGGCGCCGCGGCTCCCACCGACACCACCGCGGCCGAGACCGCCACCACCGCGAGTCTTCGTGCTGCCCGACGACGCATCCGCACCTCCAGTCGAGAACCTTCACGAATCTTTCCCTCTGCATGCCCTCGCCACCACCTCTCATACCCGAGTCGGACACCCCTTGGTCGAACGCCCTTGTGGATCGGCCCGCTAGCATGCGCGGTCATGAACGACGACGTGCGCAATATCGTCCTGGGCCTGATAGCCGCCGGCATCAGCGCGGCGCTGGGCTGGCTTGCCCGTACCTATCTGTGGAAGCGGAAACTCCGCCGCAAACAGGCCTTTTTCGGGCTGCCGGAGAACTCCGAGTCCCTGCTGGTCGTCAACCGTGACCCGGCCACCGCGGAAGCGGCCGTACACCGCTTCGACGTCTTCGCGCTGCTGGAGCTGGCCGCACTGATCAAGGACTGCGGTGCGCACGTGCAGATGGTCACCCAGGACTCGGTCCAGCAGGGCTTCGGCGAGCGCACCGAGTTCTGCGTGGGCGGCCCCTCCTCGAACCGGCGGATGCTGGCCCACATGGCGGCGATGCTGCCGGGCGTGCGGGTGAACACCGACCCCGAACCCGGACCGGACCGGAGCGCGTTCCAGATCGGCGCCGACCGCTATCGCATGGACCCGGGCGTGACGGAGTACGTCCTGCTGGCCCGGCTCACCCCCGCGCGCCACGACGACGCGCGGCCCGTGTTCCTGTTCTGCGGGCAGCGGGCGATCACGAACCAGGCCGCGACCCGCTATCTCGCCCGCAACCACGAACGGCTGGCCCGCAAGCACGGCAACGGTTCCTTCGTGCTGCTGCTGAAGGTGGTCAACTCGAAGGCGTACGGCCCGGACGTGGTCGAGCTGGTCGGGGACGTGACGCGCACGGCACAGTCGCCCCTGCCGCATGCGGAGTCCGCCCGTACGTCCCACAGGGCCTCCTGACGTACTTGCACCTCTCAATAATCTTTACCGGCACGTAACTTACCGACGGGTTACTTGCAGTAGCACGCACGGTTACCGTCGGGTCACTTTGCACTGACACGAGTGAGGAGTGACCCATGGGACATGGTCGCACCCGTCGCACCACCTTGCGCACCGCAGCCGTCGGAGCCGTCTCGGCGGCGCTGGTCGCCGGCACCGTCGTCGGTCTGGCGCCCGCCGCACAGGCCGCACCGAGCGTCCGATTCGTGGACATCGCCGGTGACGGCGGCACCGTGCTGAAGGCGAACGTCGTCACGCCCGCGGGCGCCGACAGCTCGCACGCGTACCCGCTCATCGTGCTGCCCACGAGCTGGGGCCTGCCCCAGGTGGAGTATCTCGCCCAGGCACAGCAACTCGCCGACTCCGGCTATGTGGTGCTCACCTACAACGTGCGCGGCTTCTGGCAGTCCGGCGGCGAGATAGAAGTGGCGGGTCCGCCGGACGTCGCGGACGCCTCCAAGGTCATCGACTGGGCCCTCGCGAACACCCCCGCCGATCCACAGCACATCGGCATGGCGGGCGTCTCCTACGGCGCCGGGATCAGCCTGCTCGCCGCCGCCCACGACAAGCGGATCAAGGCGGTCGCCGCGCTCAGCGGCTGGGCGGACCTGGTCGGCTCGATCTACTCCGGCCGCACGCAGCACGTCCAGGCGATGGCCGTGCTGGACGGATCGGCCACGCTCACCGGCCGCGAGAGCCCCGAACTCCGGCAGACCTTCGACGACCTGTACTCCTCCAACCTGTCGAAGGAACAGGAGATGATCGACTGGGGGCGCAAGCGCTCGGCCGCCACCTACGTCGACCAGCTCAACCGGAACGGCGCCGCGGTCATGCTCGCCAATGCCTGGGGCGACACCGTCTTCCCGGCGAACCAGTACGCCGACTTCTACGAGAAACTGACGGTGCCCAAGCGGCTGGAGCTGCGCCCCGGCGACCACGCCACCGCCGAACTGACCGGCCTGTTCGGACTGCCCAACGACGTGTGGACGGACACCGAGCGCTGGTTCGACCACTACCTCAAGGGCGCGGACAACGGCGTCGACCGCGAGCAGCCCGTGCGGCTCAAGTCCCGCAGCGGGGGCGGCTACGAGGGCTACCCGGACTGGAAGTCGGTCGGGGCCACCCGGCGGAAGGTCGACCTCGCGGGCTCGACGACCATCCACGCGAACGTCGACTCGGGCGCGGACGGCGGGATCGTGTTCCTCTCCAGCATCCTGGACCAGGTGGCGCAGCTGCCGCCGGTCGCCTCGCTGCCACTGCTGCCGCGCCTCTGGGCCGCGGTGTGGCAGTCGGAGCGGTACGCGGACGGGCAACTGGTGCGCGGGACCGCGCGGTTGCACACGACGCTCACCCCGACCGCGGAGAGCGGCACCCTCGTCGCCTACCTGTACGACGTGGGCCCGCTCGGTTTCGGCAAGCTGGTGACCCACGCCCCCTATACCTGGCACGGGCGGACGCCGGGCGAGCCGTTCGGCGTGGATCTGGACCTGTTCTCGACGGCGTACGACGTGCCCGCCGGGCACCGGCTCGCGCTGGTGGTCGACACCGTCGACCCGCTCTACATCGAGCACAACCCGTCCGGCGCGCAGCTGACCTTCTCCTCGCCCGCGGACGACCCGTCATACGTGTCGGTCCCGCTGCGCGAGCAGTGATCTCCGGCTGCCGCCGGACGAGCCTGGCCCGTGTGAACTGCCACCCCCCGGCGGCAGCATCCCCTCGCTGAAGGAGGGATGAACGGCCCATCGTAGTCGAGGTTCGATGTGATGAGATTCCCGGTACGCAGCTCTACCCCCCGCTCTCAGCCGTGTCGTGGCTGCCGCAAACTATCCAGAGGCCAGGGGAGTTGACGGGCGACACGCACTTTTCAGGCATAAGCCGTATTTAACAGGCTGGGGTGCGCGGGGTCAGGTCTCGGAGACCTCCGCGTACCACTGGGACAGCTCGGGGACGCCGCTCGACGCCCACTCCCGCCCGGCCGCGACGACCTCGACCTCGCGGCCGGTGGCGAGCCGTACGACGGGCTCGGCGTCGGGGCGGAGCTCCCAGGCGGCGCCGGGTACGGTGCGCACCACGACGGTGCCCAGGTACAGCCCGGCGTCGTTGCCCAGCCAGGGCAGGATCTCCGGGTCGTCGCGCCAGCGCGGCAGCAACTGGTCCAGGGCCTCCAGGGAGCCCGGCGTATCGTCGAGCCGGACGCCCGCCAGGCCGGCCTGGGAGCGGAGCAGTTCGCATTCGGACAGGAGCGCGGCGACTCCCTCGGGGTCGGCGGGGATCTCCCCCACGCTCGAATGCGCTCGCGCGGGGGCACCCCCATCCTCACCGTCCTTCTTGTGCCGATGGCCCGGGAACCACAGATGCATGGACCCAGCGTGACATCACACGTCGAGGTCGACCACCACCGGCGCGTGATCGGACGCACCCTTGCCCTTGCGCTCCTCGCGGTCGACGTAGGCGTCCTTGACGGCCTGGGCGAAGGGCTCGTTGCCGTACACCAGGTCGATGCGCATGCCGCGGTTCTTGGGGAAGCAGAGCTGGCGGTAGTCCCAGTACGTGTACGGGTGGTCGTACTTCAGGGGGCGCGGGACGACGTCGTTCAGGCCGGTCTCGCGCAGGGCGGCGAGGGCGGCGCGCTCGGCGGGGGTGACGTGGGTGAGGCCCTCGAAGGCGGCCACGTCGCAGACGTCGTCGTCGGTCGGCGCCACGTTGTAGTCGCCCAGCACCGCGAACGGGCGGCTGCCGCCCGCGTCGCCGGCGACTGCGGCCTTCAGCGCCTCGAACCACTGGAGCTTGTAGGCGTAGTGCGGGTGGTCCACCTCGCGGCCGTTGGGCACGTACACCGACCAGACGCGGACCGGGCCGCAGGTCGCCGAGAGGGCGCGCGGCTCGGTCGCGCCGTCGTATCCGGGGTCGCCGGGCAGCCCCTTGACGACGTCCTCCAGGCCGACGCGGGAGAGCACCGCCACGCCGTTCCACCGGCCGGTGGCGTGGACCGCCGCCTCGTAGCCCAGCTCGCGCAGCTGTTCGAACGGGAACTGCTCCTCGGCGAGCTTGGCCTCCTGGAGGCAGAGCACGTCGGTGCCGCTGCTCTCCAGCCAGGCCAGCAGCCGCGGGAGGCGGGCGGTGATCGAGTTCACGTTCCAGGTAGCGATGCGCATGCCTCACAAACTACCTGGCGGGTGTGACAACCGGCCCGCCCCCGGCTCACTGGTCAGCTCACAGCTCGGCGGAGCCGCCCGGCACCAGCCGCAGGTGCTCGGCTCCGGCCAGGGCGCCGATCTGGCGGTCGTAGATCGGGCGGGCGAGGTCGGTGAGCAGGGCGTCGTGCACGTCGTAGGCGCGCACCGGCTTCAGCTCGCGCACGTAGTCGATGACCTCGGCGATCTTGCTCCAGGGGGCCATCACCGGGAGCATCAGGGTCTCCACCGGGTGGTCGGGGACCGTGAGGGCGTCGCCGGGGTGGAAGACCTTGCCGCCGTCGATCAGGTAGCCGACGTTCGTGATGCGCGGGATGTCCGGGTGGATGACCGCGTGCAGCTCGCCGTGGACCTGCACGTCGAAGCCCGCGGCGGTGAAGGTGTCGCCGTGGCCGACGGTGTGCACGCGGCCCGGGAAGGCCGCCGAGAGCTGCTCGGCGACCGAGCGCAGGGTCCAGATCTCGGCGGCCGGGTTGGCCTCCAGAGCGGCCCGCAGCCGGCTCTCGTCGAAGTGGTCCGGGTGCTCGTGCGTGACCAGGACGGCGTCCGCGCCGACCGCGGCGTCCTGCTCGCTGAACCCGCCGGGGTCGATGACGAGCGTCCGCCCGCCCTTTTCGAGGCGGACGCAGGCGTGGGACTTCTTGGTGAGCTTCATGGCTCCCCATCCTGCCGCGTGATCCTCACGCGCGCCCTCGCCCCGGCTCACTGCGAGCTCACACCGGGCTCACGCTGGGCTCACTCGGCGGGGGTGGTCTCCTCACGGATGACCTGCTGGGCCACCTTGAACGCGCTGTTGGCCGCAGGCATGCCGCAGTAGACGGCCGTCTGGATCAGCACTTCCTTGATCTCGTTCGGGGTCAGGCCGTTGCGCAGGGCCGCCCGGGTGTGGAAGCCCAGCTCCTCCAGGTGGCCGCCCGCGATCAGCGCGGTGAGGGTGATGCAGCTGCGGGTGCGCCGGTCGAGGCCGGGCCGGTCCCAGATCTCGCCCCAGGCGTACCGGGTCAGGAAGTCCTGGAAGTCCTCGGAGAATTCGTCGGCCTGCGCCAGCGTGTGGTCCACGTGGGCGTCGCCCAGCACCTCGCGGCGGATCTTGAGTCCGGCCTCGTAGCGGTCCGGCAGCCCCAGGGACCGCTCCGGTACGACGGCGGGGGTGAGCTCGGCTACGGGCACGACCTGCGCCGGCACGGGCACGGCCGGGAGGGCGGTCTGGCCGGTGTCGTAGGGCTGCTGCCAGGCGGTGCTGAAGTGGTGGGCGAGGAGGTCGGTGACCGCGGCGGGCTGTTCGACCGGGACCAGGTGGGACGCGCCGGGGACGACCGCGAGCCGCGCGTCCCGTATGCCCGCGACCAGGGTGCGGGCCTCGGCCGGCCCGGTGACCTGGTCCTCGGAGCCGACCAGCACGAGTGTCGGCGCGGCGACCCGGCCCAGCTCGGAGCGGGTGTCGAAACCGGCGAGGGCCTCGCAGGCGGCGATGTAGCAGCCCGGGTCGGTGGTGCGCACCATCTGCACGGCCCAGTCGGTGATCGCGGGCTGCGCGGCGGCGAACCCGCCGGTGAACCAGCGCTCGGGCGAGGTCCGGGCGATCGGGTCGAGCCCGTTGGTCCGGACGACCACCCCGCGCTGGCGGAACTCGTCGGGGGTGCCGAACCGGGGCGAGGCGGCGACCAGCGCGAGCGAGGCGAGCCGCTCCGGGTGACGCAGGGCCAGCTCGACACCGACGGCGCCGCCCAGCGCGCAGCCCGCGTAGCCGAACCGCTGCACGCCGAGCGCGTCCAGCGTGGCCAGCAGCCGGGACGCCAGCTCGGCGACCGAGTCGGCCGGACGGGCGGGGGCGCCGCCGTGACCCGGCAGGTCGAACCGGAAGACCCGCCACTGCTTGGCCAGCTCCGGTACCTGCCGGTCCCACATGTGCCATGTGGTACCCAGTGAGGGACCCAAGATCAGGACCGGAGCGTCTTCTGGCCCGTCAAAGCGGTATTGCAGGGTGTTCGGTGGTGTCTCACTCACGCTCCAGACCCTCTCACGTCTCACGACTGCCCCTATAACGGAGGTGACGACTGCACTGGTCTGACCAGGTGGAAGACCTCCCGGGCCGCGTAGCGCTTGAGGCTTCGGACTATCTCGCGCCGGGTCTTGCCCTCCTTGCTGCGACGCTCGTAGTAGTCCTGGGTGCGCGGGTCGACGCGGAGGCGGGTCTGCACGATCCGGTGCAGGGCCGCGTTCGCTTGCCGGTCGCCGCCCCGGTTGAGGCGACGGTACTGCCGACTGCCCGAGGAACGCTCGACGGGGCTGACCCCGCACAGCGCCGCGAACGACGCCTCACTGCCCAGGCGTTCCGGGTTGTCTCCGATCGTGATCAGCAAAGTGACGGCTGTGTCCGGGCCGATGCCCACTACCTCGAGCAGCTGCGGAGCGTGGCGTTCCACCAACCGAGTCAGGCGGCCTCCCAGGTCCTGGATCTCTTCGCTGAGCTGTCTGATGCGCCGGGCCAGGAGAGCCAGGGTGACGTGGGTGGCGTGGAGCACCGCCCCTTCGTCGGCCTCGTGGTTCAGGCTGTCGTCGACGAGCCCTGCGCAGGTGCGGAAGAGGTCTGCGTTGCCCAGCCCGGCAAGTTCCTCCCTCAGCTGCGGATCAGCACGGATGAGGACAGCCTTGAGCTGGTTGATCGCCTGTGTGCGGGCCTTGACCGCCGAGTCCTTGGCCAGCTTGTACATCCGGGCGATCTCCACCGGCCCGTCGCCCGTCTTGGCCTGAGCGCGTGCCCGTCCGCTCAGCACCGCCCGGGCCGCGTTCTCGGCATCGAGCGGGTCGGACTTGCCGCGCCGGCGGCGGTCGGCCCGGTCGAACCGGTTCACATCGAAAACGTCCACGCCCTGGGCCAGCAGGTAGCGGGACAGGGCCGCCCCGAAGGAACCGGTTCCTTCCACTCCGGCCCGCCGCACCGTACCCGACGCCCTGGCCCACCCCAGCAGGTCCCGGTATCCAGCCGCACTGGCCGGGAACTCCTCGGTGCCGATCACTTCCCCCACCAGGGAGAGCACGGCGGCCACATGGGCATCCCGGTGCGTGTCCACTCCCAGAATCACCTCCCTCGCCGGCCGACGCCGACGAGGACGCGAAGCGGTGGACGTGCCGATCACGCTCGTTCCCTTTCAGGCCGACGGCTTATCGCTAGCCGGCACCGGGCCGTGCGGACGGTCAGAATCGTGATGACGCCTTTCGGCAAGCCCCTATCGAGACACGCCCGGTCAGCCCGAGACCAGCAATGCACCGCCCCCGGTCGGTGGTCGACACAGTGTGAGCAGGACACCCCGGTCAGACATCTCAGGAGTCAGACCCCCGCCGCAGAACAGCACCTGCCTACTGTTCTCCGTCCAACCGGCTTGCAGCCACGTCCGCCTGCTCGTCCGAGCGAATTGACTCGAAGCGCCCGTCGCCGACGAACAGAACTGGCACCATGCCGCCGTCGTACGTCACATCGAGGCGAAGGCAGACCATTGGAACGGCGGGTCAATGAGCGGCAGCTCTCGGTGTTGCAGTGGGTGGGAGCCGGGTGCCCTGCAGAGGTATGGAACACAAGCTCCTACAAGACCACCTGCCAGGCACTCCACAACCGTGGCCTGGTAACGGTCTCCCGGAAAAGCGGGCAGTGGAGCGTCGCCCTGACAAGCGCCGGCCAGCACTACCTGGCACACGGCACGTACCCTTCCCGCGGATCACGCCCGCGGAAGACCCAAGCCGCCGCTCCACGACCTAAGTCCACCAGAGCGCAGGAAACTCCGGCCACCGAGCGGAAGCCAAGCCTTCCATCACAGCCTCGCGTAACGTTCACGGAGCAGCTGCTGCAAGAACTCGCGGAGGCCGGCGGCAAGATCGTCAAGAGCGGCAGCGGTCCTGACTTGGAGAAGTGGCCGTCCCGCGTCGCCGCCGCACGCAGATCCGGACGGATTCCGGAGGCGAAGGAGCTGTACGGAAACTGGTGCCGCGACGGGTACGAGATCAAGCTCATCGACATCCCCGCCTGGCGCCTTGCCCTCCTCGACCCCGTCCACGTGCCCTCGCGGCTCACTCGGCCGCACACCGTGGTCCGGGCCATGCAGAACGAACGCCAGCCGCTCGGCCTGACCAAGCCCGTCCAAGGACGCGCTCTCCGACTCATCCAGGCACTGATCACCGCCGCCGAGGCCGACGGACACACCTGCTCGGCCGGTCAAACCGGCTTCGCACCCCCGTCTCATCGCCGCCGCAGGGCAAATCCCCACTTCACCATCACCGCCCAGGGCCAGACCGTGGGGTTTCTTGTTCTCCAGGAGCAGGACCGGGCCGAACACGTCGCCACCGAGAAGGAACTCGCCGACGCCAAGAAGCACTCCTGGGTCAGGATCCCCCGCTTCGACTACACGCCGTCCGAACGCCTCCGCTTCATCATCAGCGGCGGCCAGCCACACCGAGCGAGCGAATGGGCCGACACCCCCGGCCGTCCCCTTGAAGAGCAGCTC
Organism: Streptomyces sp. NPDC002671; assembly: GCF_053592475.1. Classification (NCBI taxonomy): domain Bacteria; kingdom Bacillati; phylum Actinomycetota; class Actinomycetes; order Kitasatosporales; family Streptomycetaceae; genus Streptomyces; species Streptomyces sp. NPDC002671. The sequence continues at coordinate 4,992 of NZ_JBSFVU010000023.1, read as the reverse complement.
GCCGAGATCGCACAGGAGGTCACGCTGCGCGGCGAAGCCGCCGAACGCAGACGCCGGGACGAGGCCGAAGCGGCACGCCAGAAGCGGATCCGCTGGGAAGCCGCCATGGAACAAGCCCGCATCCGGTACGCGGAGGCGTACCGCGTCAGGCACCTCGAAGCCCAGGAAGCGGCATGGCGCCACGCCACCCGGCTGACCGAGTACGTGAGCGCGGTACGCACACGCGTCGAGGCCATGCCACCGGGGCAGACCAGAACCGAAGCCGAAGCATGGATCAGCTGGGCAGCAGCCACTGTGGAGCGCCTCGACCCACTGAACACACCGCCCCGACTGCCCGACATCCCCAACCCACGGGCCGACGACCTGAAACCCTTCCTCAGGCACTGGAGCCCCTACGGCCCCTGAGCCGCGATAGCGGGCGCGCACCGACTGGGTGGCACTCAGATGATCATCCGTGATCTCAGACAGCACGGCACGGCCTCGTCGCACCCAATGTCGGATGTCGTCGATCGCGCTGAGCGTCGCTGCACGGCCGAGCTCGCGGGTGGCGGCGTGGTCGATCTCCGTTGAGCAGCAGCGGGGACATACCAGGAGCCGCGCAGCCATGATGGCTTCGTTTGACGCACGCACGCTGCCCCCGCGATCGCCCAGCGTGTCTGCAAGATCGCCGTACCGTCCACCGATTGCGCTCCGCACGTTGAGGCACGCCCGGGACGCACTCCCGGCTCACGCTCCAACCGGCCTCCGTACGCGGGGCTTTGGCGGCTTGTCACCAATCAACCTACATCCACTGGTGTTTGCTGCTTGAGATGTCATGGGCATTCTGTATGGGTCTGATCGTCGGCGTGGGTGCAACCTTGGGGGGCCGATGGCAAGAGGGGACGTCTGGGCAGGAAAGGGCACGACCGGATCGGTAGCGGACCTCGTTGCCCAGTTCGGCGAGGAGGTCAGGGCCAAGCTGCAAGGTCCCGCAGGGGCGGTGAGCAGTAAGGAGGACAGCCTGACCGCGCCGGTGGAGCATCTGCTGCGCGGCATGGCCTCGCGGCAACGCCTCAAGCTCATCGTCCACGGTCAGAGTCGCATCAAGGAACTCGGGATCCGGCCCGACTTCGCCATCGCCTGCGGCGGCAGGACCATAGGGCACGTCGAGCTGAAGCAGCCGGGCTCGGGGGCCGATCCGGAGAAGTGGTCGGTGAAGAGCCACGACCGCAAGCAGTGGGAGAAGATCAAGGCACTCCACAATGTGCTGTACACCGACGGATACCAGTGGGCGGTCTACCGTTTCGGCGTACAGGTTGGCCCGACCGGGATCCTGGTGGGAGACCTTGATTCCGGTAGTCGGCAACTCATCGTCGCGGACACCGGGTTCGAGCGGGCCCTCACGCATTTCTTCCTGCCAGCGCCCATCGTCCACGACAGCATCAACGAACTGGTCAAGCGCATCGCGGGAATCTGCGCCCTGCTGCGTGACGAGGTCACCGAGCGTCTGACCCGAGAGGAGCACGGGGAGGCTGACGCTGCGTTCTCGATCCTGGCCGGCAACTGGAAGGACCTGCTCTTTCCCGATGCTCGCCCGGAGGAGTTCGCGGACCAATACAGTCAGACCCTGACGTTTGCCATGCTGCTGGCTCGTCTTGAGCACATTGATCTGGGCAGGCTCACGCTTCCCGAGGTCGCGATTCGACTGGGCAAGCGGCATTCCTTGATGGGCAAGGCGCTGGCGGTGCTGACGGACGACGCCCTCGACGATCTGCGGGGCATCATCGACCCGCTGATCGACGTCTTATCGGCCGTCGACCCCGAGATGTTCAAGGACGAGACCGGAGACGCCTACCTCCACCTGTACGAGGGCTTTCTGGGCGCCTACGACCCGGAACTGCGACGGCGGACGGGTACGTACTACACGGCTGGCGAGGTCGTCCGCTTCATGGTCGGCTTCACCGACGAGGTGCTGCGTGACCGGCTCGGCCAGGAGGACGGCTACGGAAGCGAGGACGTCACCGTCGTCGATCCGGCCATGGGCACCGGGACCTTCCTCATCAACATCATCGACCACGTCGCCAAGTCCCTGTCACTGAAGTATGGCAGCACGCTCAAGTCCGGGCTTCTCCGGGAGCTCTCGGGCCGGCTGGTCGGGCTGGAGAAACAGACCGGGCCGTACGCCGTTGCCGAACTCCGTGTGCACCACGCCTTCCGGTCCCACGACGCCGACATCACGCGCCGCCCGCCGAGACTTCTGGTGGCCGACACACTCGACGATCCCGCCGTCGAGCACCACCTGGGCTTCATGTACGAGGCGATCGCCCGCCACCGCCGAATGGCGAACAAGATCAAGGCGGACGAGAAGGTCATGGTGGTCATCGGCAATCCGCCCTACCTGCGAGGTGCGAGACAGTCGGGCGTCGGACGCTGGATCACCGAGGGCAACCCGAACGGCCAGGGCCCGATCCTCGCCCGCTTCCACCCAGAGGACAACGGACGCGTCGGATACGCCCTCGACAACCTCTACGTCTACTTCTGGGCCTGGTCCACCTGGAAGGTCTTCGACCAGCTGACCGCCTCGGGAGCGCCGAAGGCCCCCAGCGGGATCGTCGCCCTCATCACCAACTCCGGATACCTGGACAGCGAGGGATCGGCCGGCATGCGCCACTACCTGCGCGAGGCCGCCGACGAGGGCTGGGTCATCGGTCTCTCCCCCGAGGGCGCCTACTCGGACACGCGCACCCGGGTCTTCCAGGATGTTAAGCGGGAGATCTGCATCGCCGTCTTCGTCCGCCATGGCGCCCCGGACGCGGGTACACCGGCGCGGGTCTGGCGACTTGACGTCCCCGCGGGCACACGCGAGGAGAAATTCAACTGGCTGGAAGGGCTTGGCCTCGACGGTCATCGCGACGGGACCTCCTGGCAACTATGCCCCACACAGTGGACCGCGCCTTTTCACGTCCCGTCCGACTCCGAGTGGTCGGCCATGCCACCGGTGGACGCCCTGCTGCCCTGGACGAGCTCCGGCAACAAGAACAACCGCAGCTGGCCCGTCTCACCCAGCCGCGACGTCCTGGAGAGCCGGTGGCGCAGACTCGTCCAAGCCCCAGCGGAGGACAAGGCCGCACTGCTGAAAACAACCAGAGACCGCCGTCCGGACAAGCCGGAACCGCCACTGCCCGGCCAGCAGGAAAGGGACAGCCTTGCCGCAGAGAAGGAGACGTTGCCGGTCACTGTTCCCTACGGCCGGATGACCTTCGACAGGCAGTACATCATCGCGGACAGACGAGTGATCGACTTTCCCCGACCGGCCTTGTGGTTCGCCCACAACGACCAGCGTCAGATCTACCTGTCCGAACTCCACACGGAATCAGGCCGTCCGGGGCCGGCGGTGAGTTTCACTGCCCTGCTGCCCGACATGCACCACTTCAAAGGCACCGAAGGCGGCCGCGTCGCCCCTCTCTATCGCCACCCTCACCAGGCTGAACCAAACGTCACCCCTGGCCTGCTGCGTCTCCTCACCAAGACGCACGGCGTGACGGTCACCGCTGAGGACCTCTTCGCGTACATCGCGGGAACAGCCGGCCACAGCGGCTACACCCGCCGCTTCGCCGCAAACCTCGCCGAGCGCGGTGTCCGTATCCCCGTAACACGCGACCCGGCTCTATGGGCGGAGCTCGTGGAAGTGGGCCGACGCACGGTGTGGATCCACACGTACGGCCAGCGCTTCGCCTCCCACCACGACAGTTCACCTGGCTCGTCCCCGAGGCTTCCCCCGGAGGAACAACCGGAATGCGTCGTCGTGATCGGAGAGGACGACGGGTTACCTGCGGACATCTCCTACGACGCGTCCACGCGAACCCTCACGGTGGGCACGGGCTGCATACGTCCGGTGGCGCCGGAAGTGTGGGACTATCGGATCGGCGGGGTGCAGGTGATCCGCAAGTGGTTCAGCTTCCGCAAGCGCAAGCCAGACGTGGAACGACAGACCCCGTTGAACGACATCCTGCCCCCGACCTGGCCTGCCCGGTGGACCGTTGACCTGCTTGACCTCATCAACGCGCTCGGGCTCCTCATAGCCCTCGAACCCCGACAGGCCAGGCTGCTGGACGCAGTGACCAGCGGCCCGCTCATCAGCACCGACGACCTACGGGGCGAGGGCATCCTGCCCGTACCTGCCTACGCAACCAAGGAACCGAAACCGCCGCGGAAGTCTCGACGCGCCCCCGGCCCTGGTCAGGAGAGCCTCGACTTCTCGGACTGACACCCGTCCGGCCTCAGTGCCTGACGCCCGCAACATCAACGGAATATTCGCACGACGACGCCCCGCCGCAGCAAGCCAGCGGGGCGTCGTTGTATCAGGTCCCCGTCTACGCAGGACCCCCGCCGGAGCGATCCGACGGGAATCCTCACCTGTCACTAGCGATCACACGCCCCTATAACGGAGGCTCGGTGGATACCGTCCTGACCAGGTTGAAGACCTCGCCGGCGGCATATCGTTTGAGGCGTCAGATCACCGTGAGACCAGGCACGTAGCTGGACCCATGGTGATCGCGCCGCAGTTCATCAGGGCCGGCAGGACGGCCGGACGCTGAGCAGTTCGGTCCGCAGCACGGGCGTGCCATCGACAGGCGCCGGGTCCTGACTAGTTGGCTCAATACCGCCAGCAGCGATCTTGTCGAGCGTCTTCAGGCCGGCGGCACCGACTGTGCCGAACACCGTGTAGTTCGGTCGCAGCGCGGAGTCGCCGTAGACGACGAAGAACTGCGAACCGTTCGTGTTCGGCCCGGCGTTGGCCATCGCCAGCAAACCGCGCCCGTAAAGGCGACGGACGCCGGTCGGATCGCTCGGTGCCGGCGGCAGGTCCACCGGAAGCTCGTCCTTGTACTCGTACCCCGGCCCACCCTCGCCAGTTCCGGTCGGGTCGCCACACTGCAGGACCTTCAGCGTCGGATACGCCGTCAGCCGATGGCACACCGTACGGTCGTAGAACCGGTGCCGCGCCAGGTG
>NZ_JBSFVU010000022.1:0-163288 GCF_053592475.1 Streptomyces sp. NPDC002671 | reverse complement strand
CAGCGCAACGGGAGCGCCCTTGACTCGCCTCACGGAAGCACGACTCTACCGAGAAGCGAGTGGCCCAACGGCAACCAATCCAGCACCGGCCCACCCTCACCCCTCAGTGCCAGCCACCTCACAGGGTGAAGAACGATCCGAGCGCCAGGCTTCCTGAAGGGCGGTCTTCAAGGGCCTCAGCCCGTGGGGCGGCAGATGACCTCTGCGAGGATGTGCTGCGGGATGTCACTGCCGTTGTAGGCCCGGGTATCCCAGCCGAAGGACGAGGGGTACGAGGCGAAGAGACTGACCTGGTCGCCAACGTACTGGCCTCCGCCCACGGGAGTCTCGCCCGGCTTGCAGTACGCACCCGAGGAGCCGTCCGCGTGCCCCGACGGCTTGTCGAGCTGGCCCAGACGCATGATGTTCGTCGCGGTCGAGCAGATCACCTGCGCCGACATGATGCCGGGTTCAGAAGCGTAGTTGATTCCCTCGGCCGCCCAGTCACTCCCGTTCGTGATCGAGTCGGTCGCCAAGAACTGGGCGCGGTCGCCGGACAGGAAGTAGCCGCCGCCGCTGGCCGTGGTGCTGGACGGGCACTCCGCCCTCGCATAACCGACCTGCCCCGCCGGTACGGACTCCGAGGTCACCTCCCGCACGTAGTGGTAGGTCTGGTCGCAGATCACGTAGGCCGTGATGGTCGCCGGGGCGGTAGTGCTGTAGTTCCGGGCCTCCACGAACCAGCCGGTGGGGCTGCTGGCCCCGCTGGCGTTGTCGGACCGGGGAGTGCCGACCGAAATGGACAGGAAGGGGCCGGGCACACCACCGCCGCTGGTGTTGGCGCCGCCTCCGGTCGCGTAGTAGCCCGCGGGGCACTGCACCCATGCCGTCTGTACCTCGCTGGGGCCCATGCCCCTGGTTGCGCCAGTGACCATCACGGGCTGGGACAGGGCCGCAGCACGTGCCCGCCCTGGGGCCGGGCGGCCGGCCGGCGTCTCGTAAGCGACGGCGTTGCTCGCTCCTGCCAACAGGAGGACAGCGGTCAGGACAGTGGTGAGACGTCGGGTCCTCTGCGCGGTGGAATGCCTCACAGTGCTGCCGTTACCCCTCGGCCGCGAGTCGGCAGGCTGCCAAGGCCTCCGTCGCGGGGACATAGACCGCCCGCATTTCGAAGTAGCAGACCTGAATGCTCACCGGGGTGCCTTCGGCTGCGGTGACACAGGCATTTTCGACGACCTCGAGATTCACGCCGGGATGCTTCTCCAGCACCTGGTAGAAGCAGGCCTGCGGGGTCGCGTGGGCCGCCGGGGCCATAGCCACGGTGCCCCCGAGGGCGAGGGTGAGACCGCCGAGGGCGGCAGCGAGACGCTTGAGCATCACGGTTCCTTCCGAACGACAGCACGATTGGTAGCTCATTGCAGCTGATCCGTCACGGAGAGTACACGGCCTTTGGTGCGGGATGCCGCCGCAACTCACTGAACACGCGCCGCCATTGGCTCGACCTCTGGCGGCTACGCCATTCGCGCGCGGCGCCTTGACCGCCCCCGGGGCCGCTCCTATGGTCGCGCTACCGACCAGACGTAGGACGTAGGACGTCGTACCTCCCTCCTTCCTCCCCCTCCCCTCCCGACCTCGCTGGAGGAACCGTGCGCGACGACGTGACCGACGTGACCCACGACGTGCCGGCACCGCGCCGCCGGTCGTTCCTGAAGTTCACGGGGATGCTCGGCGCCGCAGCCGCACTGCCCCCCGCCCTGGCCGCCTGTTCCTCCGGGCCGGAGTCCACGAACGACACCGGCGGCGGAGGCAGCGGCAAGGACCGCACGCTGACCGCGGTGATCGGCTACGGCAACGACGGCAGCTGGGACCCGACGCAGACCGCGTCCGCGTTCGGCATGGCCGCCAACAACCACATCTACGAGGGGCTCCTCGACACCGACCCGATCTCCCGGGCGCCGTACCCGGCCCTGGCCACCGCGATCCCGAGCGACGCGAACGCCACCACCTGGCGGTTCGCCCTGCGCTCCGGCGCGACCTTCCACGACGGCAAGCCCGTCACCGCCGACGACGTCGTGTTCGTCTTCGACCGGATCCTCGACCCGAACACCCAGACCCTCGCCAAGGGGTTCTTCGCCGGCTGGCTGAAGGAGGTCAGGAAGGTCGACTCCCGCACCGTCGAACTCATCCTCAAGTTCCCCTTCCCGGACGGGCTTTCCCGGCTCACGCTCGCCAAGATCATGCCGAAGCACGTCTTCTCGCAGCCCGGTGCCTGGGACGACGCGATCAAGGGCAAGGCGATCGGCTCGGGGCCGTACCGGCAGACCGCGCACCACCCGAAGTCGAACACCACCTTCGAGGCTTACGCCGCCTACAACGGCCCCCGCCCGCCCGCCTTCAAGCGCATGAACTGGCTGACGATAGTGGACGCCGCTCCCCGCGTGGCCAAGATCTCCGGCAGCGACGCCGGTGCGCAGATCGCCGACAACATCCCCTACGCCAATATCCCGCGGCTGGAAAAGGGCGGGCTCACGGTCGCCGGCGGTGCCGGCATGAACAACCTCTTCATGATGTTCAACACCCAGCACAAGCCCTTCGACGACGTGCGGGTGCGGCAGGCTCTCCACTACGCCATCGACACCGACAAAATGGTGCAGGTCGCCCTGAAGGGGCACGGCAAGCCCGCGTCGTCGTTCCTCAACGAGGGCAACCCCAGCTACCGGCGGGCCAAGACCGTCTACGACTACGACCCCGAGAAGGCGAAGGCGCTGCTCAAGGCCGCCGGGGTCAGCAAGCTCAAGGTCAACATCCTGTCCAACAACGTCAGTTGGATCGTCGACTGCCTGCCCACCATCAAGTCCTCCTGGGACGCCATCGGTGTCGAGACCACCCTCTCGCCGCAGGAGACCACGGCCGTCTTCACCAAGATGGACCAGAAACAGGACTACCAAGTCGTCGTCGCCGCATCCAATCCCAACCAGTTCGGGCTCGACGCCGACCTGATCATGCACTACAACTACGGGCCCCAGAACGTCTGGATGCAGTACACCCGCTGGGCCGGCAACCCCGTCGCCAAGCAGCTCTTCAAGGACATGGACCGCGCCACCCAGGAGCCGGACCCGGCGAAGAAGGCCGCGATGATCCAGGACTACATCGACGTCGTCGCCGAGCAGGCCGTGCTCTACCCCGTCGTACACAACGAGCTGATGACCGCCTGGGACCCGCGCAAGCTCACCGGCATAAGGGCACAGCCGTACCCGGGCATCAACCTCCTTCAGGCCAAGTGGGTCTGACGGAATGACAGCGGTCGTACGGATCCTGCTGCGCCGTATCGCCCTGCTCGTGCCGCTGCTGCTCGGGATCGTGCTGTTCGTCTTCCTGGTGATGCGGTTCTCGGACGTCGACCCGGCGTCCGCGTTCTTCCAGGGAGCCAACCCGACCCCGCAGCAGCTGCACGACTTCCGGGAGCGCAACGGGCTGCTGGACCCGTTGCCCGTGCGGTACGTCCACTTCGTCGGCGATCTGCTCCACGGCGACCTCGGCACCAGCGCCCTGACCCGGGCGCCGGTCGTCGACCAGGTCACCACCGCGCTGCCGCTCACCCTCCAGCTGACCTTCCTGGGTCTCGCCCTCGCGGTCGTGCTGGCGCTGGCGGGCGGGGTCACGGCCGCCGTCTACCGGGACCGGCTGCCGGACCAGGTCATCCGGGTCGTCTCGCTCGTCGGAGTCGCCGCTCCCGGGTTCTGGCTGGCGCTGCTGATGATCCAGTACCTGGCGGTGGACCGGGGCTGGTTCCCGACCGGCGGGTACATCAACCCCGCCGACTCCTTCACCGGCTGGCTGAAGACCATGGCCCTGCCCGCGTTCGCCCTCTCCCTGCCGGTGGCCGCCCAGCTCACCCGGATCGTCCGGACCTCTGTCGTGGAAGAGCTGGACAAGGACTACGTGCGGACCGCGATCGGCAGCGGGCTGCCGCCACGGGTCGTCGTGGGGCGGAACGTGCTGCGCAACGCGCTCGTCAATCCGCTCACCGTGCTCGGGCTGCGCGTCGGCTATCTCCTCGGCGGTGCCGTCGTCATCGAGACGATCTTCTCGCTGCCCGGCATGGGCAAGCTGATGATCGACGCCGTGAAGAACGGGGATCCGGCGGTGGTGCAGGGAGTCGTGCTCACCACGGCCGCCGGGTTCGTCGTCGTCAATCTCGTCATCGACATCCTGTATCTGCTCGTCAACCCACGTCTCAGGGCGGCCTGATGAGTACACGCGCGAGCCTCACCGAGCGGCTGTCGCGGCCCGGCGGCGTCCGGCTGCGGGGCTGGGGGCGGCTGCCCACGCTGTCGAAGGCCGCCGTCTGCTTCCTGGCGGTCGTCGTCCTGGTCGCCGTACTCGCCCCGGTGCTCGCCCCGGACGACCCGCTCGACCAGCAGGATCCGGTCGACGGCAGCGGGCACCCGTCCGCCGCGCACTGGATGGGGCAGGACAGTCTGGGCCGGGACCTGCTCAGCCGGCTGATGTACGGCGCCCGCTGGTCGCTCGCGATCGGGCTCGGCGCCACCGCGCTCGCCCTGGTCGTGGGCGCGGTGCTCGGCGCGCTCGCCGCCACCTCCCGCAAGGCGGTCGACGAGACGCTGATGCGCTGCCTGGACGTGGTGATGGCCTTCCCGGGGATCGCCCTGGCCGCCGTGCTGGTCGCGGTCTTCGGTGGCGGGATCACCGTCCTGATCTGCGCGATCGCCTTCCTGTTCACCCCACCCGTGGCGCGGGTGGTGCGGGCCAACGTGCTCGACCAGTACGGGGAGGACTACGTCACCGCGGAACGGGTGATCGGCGCGCGCACTCCGCACATCGTGCTGCGGCATGTCGCCGTCAACTGTGCCGCGCCGGTCCTGGTGTTCTGTACGGTCCAGGTCGCCGAGGCCATCGTGTTCGAGGCCTCGCTGTCCTTCATCGGTGCCGGGGTCCGGCCCCCGGACCCGTCCTGGGGCAGTGTCATCGCCGACGGCAAGAACATGGTGCTGACCGGCGGCTGGTGGGCGACCGTCTTCCCCGGGCTGCTGATCCTCATCACCGTGCTGTCCCTCAACATCCTCTCCGAGGGCGTCTCGGACGCCTGGGCCGCCCTGGCGCCCCGGGAGGTGGAGGCTCCCGAGGATCGCGTGGAGACCCCGCAACCCGGTATCGGAGAGGCGGTCCGGCTCCCGGGGCTGACCGAGGCCGCCCGGCGGCTGCGCTCCCGGGCCCGGCCCCGCCCGGCGCCCGGCGGGCAGCCGGTGCTCGCGGTCGAGAACCTCGCCATCGGCTTCCCGGGCCGGCACCGGGGCGTGGACATCGTGGCCGGGGTCAGCTTCGAGGTGCACCCCGGTGAAGTGCTGGGCCTGGTCGGCGAGTCGGGCTGCGGCAAGTCACTGACCGCGCTCACCGTCATGGGGCTCCAGCCGAAGGGGGCCCGGGTGAGCGGCCAGGTGCGGTTCCAGCAGCGCGACCTGCTCGCCGAGCCCATGCGGGTGCGGCGGCGGCTGCTCGGGCACGAGATGGCGATGGTCTACCAGGACGCCCTGTCCTCGCTGAACCCGGCGATGACCATCCGCGCCCAGCTGAAGCAGCTCGTCCGGCGCGGTGGCCGCCGCAGCCCGCAGGAGCTGCTGTCGCTGGTCGGCCTCGACCCGGAGCGCACCCTGCGCAGCTATCCGCACGAACTCTCCGGCGGCCAGCGCCAGCGCGTCCTCATCGCCATGGCCCTGTCCCGGGACCCGCGGCTGATCGTCGCCGACGAGCCGACGACCGCCCTGGACGTCACCGTGCAGGCGCAGGTCATGGAGCTGCTGCTGCGGCTGCGCGAGGAACTGGGGTTCTCGCTGATCCTGGTCTCGCACGACCTGGCGCTGATCGCCGATGTCACCGACCGGGTGGCGGTGATGTACGGCGGGCAGATCGTGGAGACCGGGGTGACCGCCGACCTGGTCGAGGCACCGGCCCACCACTACACGCGCGGTCTGCTCGGCAGCGTGCTCTCGCTGGAGTCGGCCGAGGAACGGATGACGCAGATCAAGGGGGTCGTACCGTCCCCGGCCGACTTCCCGGCGGGCTGCCGGTTCGCCGACCGCTGCCCGGTCTCGACCGAGGTCTGCCACACGACCGTCCCCGTCCTCTCGGGCACCCCCACGCACACCGCCGCCTGCCACCATCCGGCCATCGAGCTGACCTCCACGGAGAGCGAGGAGGCCCTCCAGTGACCGCTGTCGTGGAAGTCCGGGACGCCCATGTCGTCCACAAGGCCCGCAGCGGCGGCCTGTTCACGCGGGACCGGGTGTACGCGCTGACCGGCGCCGGGCTCTCGGTCGCCCCCGGTGAGACGGTCGGTGTGGTCGGCGAGTCGGGGTGCGGGAAGTCGACGCTGGCGCAGGTGCTGGTGGGCATCCAGCGGCCGACCTCCGGGTCGGTGTCCTTCCACGGGCGCGACCTGTGGGCCATGCCGCCCGCCGAACGCCGGGCCACGGTCGGCGCGGGCACCGGCATGATCTTCCAGGACCCCGCCACCGCCCTGAACCGCCGGCTGACCGTACGCCGCGTCCTGCGCGACCCGCTGGACGTCCACCGGCGCGGCACCAAGGCCGAACGGGAGGAACGGGTGAGGGAGTTGATGGGGCTGGTCGGGCTCCCCCGGGCCCTCGCCGACGCCCTCCCGGGGCAGCTCTCCGGCGGGCAGCAGCAGCGGGTCGCCATCGCCCGCGCGCTCGCCCTGGACCCCGGGCTCGTCGTCGCCGACGAGCCGACCAGCGCCCTGGACGTGTCGGTCCGCGCGCAGATCCTCAACCTGCTGCTCGACCTGAAGGAACGCCTCGGTCTCGCGCTGGTGTTCGTCTCGCACGACATCCAGACGGTACGGCGGATGAGTGACCGCGTGATCACCATGTACTTGGGCCGGATCGTGGAGGAGACCCCGGCCGACCGGGTGACCGACGGCGCCCGGCACCCGTACACCCGCGCCCTGTTCTCGGCCACGCCCGGCCTGCTGGACCCCATCGACCCGATCCCGCTGACCGGCCCGGTGCCCTCGGCGACCCGCCCCCCGAGCGGCTGCCCCTTCCGCACCCGCTGCTGGAAGGCAGACGAGTTGTGCGCCGACGCGATGCCCGGCTTCTCGGCCGCGTCACGGCCCGGACACCGCTACCGCTGTCACCATCCTGTGAGGGAGGACCAGTCGACCCGAGATCTAGCCGCCAGGAGTCCTGAATGACCTTCCCCGCCCCGCTCACCGGTGTCGTACCGCCCGTCTGCACGCCCCTGACACCGGACCGCGAGGTGGACGTGCCCTCGCTGCTCAGGCTCGTCGACCATCTGCTGGAGGGCGGGGTGCACGGGCTGTTCCTGCTGGGCTCGACCTCGGAGGCAGCCTTTCTGACGGACCGGCAGCGCAAGCGGGTCGTGGAGACCGTCGTGGGCCATGTGGGCCGGCAGCTGCCGGTGCTGGCCGGGGTCATCGACATGACCACCCCGCGCGTCCTCGACCACGTCCGCGCCGTGACGAAGGCGGGCGCGCAGGCCGTCGTCGTCACCGCCCCCTTCTACGCCCGCACCCACCCCTCCGAGATCGTCCACCACTACCGCCGGATCGCCGCCGCCAGCCCGGTCCCGGTCATCGCCTACGACATCCCGGCCGCCGTGCACAGCAAGCTCCCCACCGACGTGGTGCTGGGGCTGGCGGCCGACCGGGTGCTGGCGGGGATCAAGGACTCCAGCGGGGACCTGGGCGCCTTCCGGGGGCTGGTCGCCGGGGCTCGCGCGCTCGCCGGGTTCAGTGTCCTGACCGGCTCCGAGGTGGTCGCGGACGCCGCGCTGGCGCTGGGCGCCGACGGGGCGGTGCCGGGCCTGGCCAACGTCGACCCGCACGGCTACGTCCGCCTCTACCGGCTGAGCCGGGCGGGTGACTGGGCGGGGGCGCGGGCCGAACAGGAGCGGCTGTGCGCGCTGTTCGGGCTGGTCGGCGTCGGGGATCCGGCGCGGATGGGCGGCAGCTCCTCGGCGCTGGGCGCGTTCAAGGCGGCGCTGCACATGCGCGGGATCATCGACTGCCCGGTGACGGCCGAGCCGCAGGTCCCGCTGTCCGGCGAGGAGGTCGAGAAGGTCGGCAAGTTCCTCGCGGCGGCCGGGCTGCTGTGACCCGCCAGGCCCTGGTCGCCACTGCGCCCGCCGCTCGCCCCGGACCCCCCGCGTGCGGGTTCGGGTCGAGGTACGGCGGACGCGGTTCGGGACCTTCGGTTCAGGTGCCGGTCGGCTCAGGGCCGCCGCGCAGCGTCCGGGCGCTGTCCGGCACGCCGTTGGGGCTGCCGCTCGGGCTGGCGTTCCACAGCTCGCCGAAGCGCCTGATCCGCTGCTGTACGTCGTCCTCGCGGGCGTTCACCGTCGTCCAGGAGTTCACGCTCAGCTGGTCGACGCCGATCTCGTAGGACAGCGCCCCGTCGAAGACGATGAAGTCGATCATCTTGCCGCGCTGGACGTACAGCGGGAGCTGGGACAGGGCCACCACCCGCACCTCGATGCGCACGTCCCGCTGCTCCTTGCAGATGTCCGCCAGCTGGGGGATGTCCGCAGGATTCCTGACGATGAACAGGCGCCTGACCTTCACACCTCGCTCGTCGATCGCTTTGCGCTGGGCCTCCAGATAGCGGCCGGCCGGTTCGGTGCTCCAGAAGTTCTGGTCGACGGAGGTGCTGATGGCGTCGATGCTCTTCCTGGCGCACTTGGTCAGGCCCAGCAGCCAGTCGTGGTTCTCCCCGGGGCATTCGGCGCTGAGGTTGGTCAGGTCGTCCATCTGGAGGGCGAGCCGGTTGATCTCCTCGCGTGCGAAGTCATGCAGGATCTGCGGGCCGATGGAGACCACGTGTGTGGCGCTCTCGGCGAGCCGGGGCACGCCGTCGTCGCGGAGCTTCTCCACCTCGTTGAAGAGCTTGGTGGCCCGCCCGATGTCGACGAAGCGTTTCTCGACGGAGCTCTTCAGATCGCCCAGCTGGTGCGCGAAGGTCACCATGAACTGGACGATCAGCACCGCGCCGCCGCACAGCACCGACAGGACCAGCTGCCACATGTCGTCGGCCGTCGGGGCCAGTACCGTGCTCAGCACGTACACCACGCCGCCCGCCAGCGCTGTGACGAGCAGCTTCTGTATCAGCTTCCACGCGACATCCTCCCTGCCGCGGTCATCTCTGTCGTCGTACGCGGTGTGGCCGCGCGGTGTGATCGTTCCGGTCATCTCGCTTTCTCCCCCCGTCGGGACCGTATGGGTGAGGGTTGTTCGGTCAGCGGGCCGCCAGCGCCTCGTCGCTGCGGGGCAGCAACGCTCTCAGGGCCATCTGGTCGCGGACGCGCTGCACCAGGTTCTGCCACTGGCGGGTGAAGCCGGGGCGCTGCTCCAGCGTCTGCCACAGCGGTGCGAGCGCCGGGTCGACGCGGGCCCTGGGCATCCAGACGTGCAGCAGATGTTCGACGAGGGGGCGCAGCACCTTCAGGGCGGCGCCCCCGTCCGCCGTTGCGAGCGGCAGGCCGTCGAGCTTGTGTCCGACGGTCGTGAGCAGCCAGTCGTGCAGGGCCAGGTCCTCGCAGAGTCCGGCGACTGCGTCGGGCGTGCTGTCCTCGGGTACGCGCAGTTCGGCGGTGCGCAGGCTGTCCTCGTCGTCGACGGTGAAGCTCACGAGGTGGGCCGGCGTCCCGGCGGGTGCGGGCAGGGCGGCCCAGCGCAGCCGGGTGCCGGAGGTCCGCAGCGGGGGGTTGTGGTCGAGCAGCCGGTGCTGCCGGGAGATCCGGGCCAGCAGACCCTCGGCGATGGAGCCGATGTCGAGCAGCTCCGGGGCGTGGGGGTCGTCCAGGAAGCCTTGGGCGACCGCCTCGCGCGGCAGGCGGCCCACGGGGACCAGCACGCCGGGGCGGACCAGGTAGTACCCCCACGGGCGGCGCCGGTCGGGTCCGGTGGCCGGAGCGGAGAAGTACGCCGTGGCCTGGAGCACCCGGCCCTCGGTGAGGGCGGCGCGGGCCGTCACCGTGCCGATCGCGCGGACCTTGGCGCCGCTCGCGGTGGGCAGCCGGCAGTCCACGCCGGTGAGGACGTCCGGGGAGAGCGCGTGCAGGTTGGGGCGCCGGGAGAGGCGGACTCGTTCGTCGGGGCGCAGTTGCAGCAGCCGTTGCGCGGCGCGGGCGCCGACGGCGTCGCGGGTGGGCAGCAGGCAGGTGCGGACCTCGCCGCACATCAGGGCCGGCCCCGCCGACCGCGCCTGGGCTCCCATGTCACAGCCCCGGCGGGAAGAGGTAGGAGGTGCGCGCCGCGACGTCCTCCGGCACCGTGAGCGCTTCCCGCTCGGCGCGCTCGACGACCTGGCCGACAGCGCGCGCGTCGACGTGCACCTGTTCCAGCACGACCCGCACGGCGTGCTCCACGGGCAGGAACCGGGTGGGCAGCACGCTGCACGTGTAGTAGGCGGTGAAGGACGGCGCGGAGGGATTGAGCCGCAGCAGGGGCGGCAGTGCGTCCCAGTCGTCGGGGAAGGCCTCCTGCTCCCACGGGGTGGGGGTCATCACGGGCCGGCCGTCGTCGCGCAGCAGTCCGAGGCGGGCCAGTTGCCAGACGGCGGCGAGGAACGCGCAGGACCAGGTGCGGTGTTCGCCGGCGTCGTCCCACAGCTCGACGTCGACGAAGACGGAGTGGCCGCGGGCCCCCGTCTCGCTGGGGGGCTGCCAGGCGCCGTCGGCGTCCAGCGCCGCGGAGGTGCGCCGGGTCGGTGCGCGTCTGCCGTTGGTGAGCCATCCGGTGCGGCTGACCGGCGGACGGAAGCCGGTGCTGCCGGGCGGCGGGGACTCCACCAACCGGTGCATCACGGAGTCGGCGAGGCCGGGCCGGTCCGGGCGGGCGGGGTCGGTCAGGGCGCAACCCGACTCGCGGGCCAGGTAGTCGATGGTCAGCCCGGCCCGCTCGGCCGCTCCCAGCAGGGTCGGTAACAGTTCGGCGGGGGTGGACAGCCGGCTGAAGTAGTCGTCGATCAGGAAGCAGGTGCTGATCCGGGGCCGGTTGCCGGTCGGCAGAGCGGCGGTCCAGGCGCGGGCGGTCTCGGCCCAGGGGCGTACGGCGGTGAAGTGGCGCACCAGCCGTTCGGCGCCCTCGGCGAAGTCCTCCATGTACAGGTGGCCCAGTTCCAGGGAGAGATGGGAGAAGGGGAGGGACGCGGTGACCGGGTCGGCGCTGGTCTCCCGGAAGGCGGCGGCTTCCGTCACAGTTGCCCCCAGTACTTGTCGTCGGTCAGCCGCTCCGCCAGTTCCACCAGCGCCTGCCGGGTCTTGAAGTTGGCGATCTTGCTGTCGAGCACGTCGTCGTCGGTGATGAGCTGTTCGCGCATCTGGAGCACGGGTTCCAGGGGGACCGATCCCAGGACGCGGGACTTGCCGATGTCCAGGGTGGCCGCCAGTTCCTCCAGCTTCTTGGTGCACTGGCGCATCCAGGCGTACTGGGCCGCGGGCATCTGCGCCCACTGCGGTGACTCCAGATCGGGCACGGCGGCCCGGACGAAGCGGACGGCGCCGAGAAGTGCCGTCCGGTCGTGCCCCATGGCCATGCCGTGGGACACGATGCCCTGCCGGCCGAAGACCAGTTCGGCGGCGGCCATGACGTGCTGCCGGGTCCAGCGGTGGTAGAGGAGCCAGCGGGCGGGGATGCGGCGCAGTTCGTCGCGGGCGGTGGCGGCCAGTGCCAGGTCCATGGCGTAGCTGCGTCCGGCGCTCAGGTCCACCACGATCAGGTCGAACTCGCGGTGCAGCCGCAGGAAGAGGTCGACGCAGCGGTGCAGGTTCTCCTCGTCGGTGACGAACTCCCCGCCGCCACGGTCGCCGGGCAGCAGGACCAGGCGTCCGGAGCCGCTGGGGCGGTCGCTGAGGACGGGGTGCTCGGTGCGGCTCCACACGTCGACGCGCAGCGGTTCGCCGGTCTTGCCCTTCAGGTAGGAGTGCAGGCCCCGGTTGTCGGCCTCCGCCTTGACGTTCGGGGTGTCGAAGACCGCGGTGGCGGTGGGTGAGCCGAAGTCGAAGTCCAGGTAGCAGACGTCGTCGCCGTCGAGGGCACGGCGGTAGGCGAGGTTGGCGCTGGTGACCGAACGGCCGGTGCCTCCCTTGTCGGAGGCGGCGAAGACGAGCACGGCTCACACTCCCTGGCGCCCGGCGGCCCTGGCGCGGGCCAGGGCGTCGAGCCTGCCGAGCACGCTCAGGGCGAGCGCGCAGGACGTACCGGGCTGGGTGTCGAGCAGTGCGCGGGCGCGGCGCAGGTCGGCCTCGATGCCCTTGAGTTCCGCGCCCTCCTGGCTCTTGGCGATGGGGGCGGGCTGTTCCATCTGCTCGGTGCCGAGGAGGTGGGTCGCCTCGCTGAGCAGGGAACGGGCCAGCGCCGCCGGTTCGGGGCTGCGGATCGGTGCCTGGGTGTAGAGCTGCTGGGCGGCGACCATGCACTCGGTGACGCGTTCGGTGATGCTCCAGGACAGCGATCCCGGGCGGGCCGGTGAGTCCGGGTAGGCCGCGTGCACGTTGTCCCACAGGCCGACGCCCTCGCCGTCGGGGATGCGCCGTGCCCACAGGTGGTCGAGGGTCTGTTCGGCGAGCCGGAGCAGCCGGTCGTGCGCGGCGATGTTCCGGGACAGGGCGCACAACTGGATCACCCGCTTGAGCAGTTGGGCCGAGAAGTCGGTCATCGTCCACCGCATGGGCGGGCCGAGGGGGTCGTCGGACTGGAGGGGCAGCGCGACGCCCGGGTTGTGCAGCAGGACCGCCGGGTCCTGGCGGGTGGTGCTGGAGGTGATCCGGCCGCGTTCGGCGAGGCGTTGCATGACGCCGACGGTGCGGGTGAGGTCGTCGTCGGTGGCGCGGCGCCGTACCAGGTCGTGGACGAGGATGGAGGCTACGGAGAGGGAGAAGTACTCCGATTCCAGTTGCTGGCCCGTGGTCCGCCAGGGGATGTCCTCCAGCGGCCATCTGTCGTCGTCGAAACGCGCGATGCCCGACCAGTACTGCTGGGTGATGGTCCAGCGCAGGCGCAGCGCGTCGGCGAGCTTCTGCTGCTCGGGGTTGAGCAGGCCGAGGACGAGGGTGCGGTCGGAGAACAGGTCCTGGATGCCGTCGAGGGCGACCACGGTGAAGTACAGGTACGGCACGCCGCGGGCCACGCCGTCGGGCTGGTCGCCGATCGTCTCGGCGGTCTCCACCTGGGGTGCGCCCTTGACCAGGCTCCAGGCCCAGCCGCATTCGAAGAGCCGGTTCTCGTTGCCGAGTTGCTCCTCCACGTCGACGCCGAGGACGACGCTCTCGCGGATGACGGCGCGCAGCGCCCGGAAGCGTTCCTGGAACTGCTGGAGGACCATCCGGTCCGGTGTGCGGCCCTGGCCGATGAGCCGGCACAGCGCCTGGCCCTGCGGTGACTCGACCTCGTAGACGTCGACGGTGAAGGATCTCAGCAGGCTGACCATGGCCGCGGTGAGGCGGTCGCTGGTCGCGCTGCGCAGTCTCTCGATGAGCTGGAGCGTGCCGGACCGCTCGGTCTTGGTCTGGTAGACCTTGAGGAATCCGAGGGTGGCCAGGCACAGGGTGACGGACAGGCTGAAGGAGTCGACGACGCCGAGGGCCCGCTGTTCTTTGGTCAGTTCCTGATCGGGGTCCTCGGCGGTGAAATAGTGCCCGCCGGAGAAGGTGGGGGTGTCGCCGGACCGGTGTTTCTCCATGAACTCGGTGAGCGCCCGGACCAGGCTCTCCGGGATCTCCGTGGCGTCGCCGACAGCCTTCAGGGATTTCTCGACGTCCGGCTGTGTGGTGTCGGGCGCGTCCAGCCTGAACGCGGGAACCTCGGTCGCGGGATACAGCAGGCACAGCAGCCGTTCGGCGTCGGCCACACTGCTGAGGCCACCCCATTCCCCCCAGTCCCATACGCCGTCCGGATACAAGTGACGAGCGATCGACTGCCAAATGGACAGAAGATTCTGTCTGGGTTTGATCTGCATCCCCATGCCCCTCACACAGGTATGTCACCCGGACGGCGAATTGGTATGAGCATTTCTCAGACGCCCCGGTGGCCGCAGGCGACGATCATTCCCGTGTACCCCTCGCGCAGCAGGCCCCCGGGCTTGCCGAGACGATGGATCTCGATTTTCGACGCGTATTTACCGAGAGTGTCCCGGACTTCCTGCTCGTCGATGTCGAGCGCGGGGAAATGACTCTCCCCCACCCAGTAGCCCCGGGAGTGCTCCATGAAGGCGGCGGCGAACGGAGCCTCGGGCTCCAGGGCGTTCATGAAGCAGCCGATGCCGCGCCGGAACTCCTCCAGCGAGGTGGTGATCGACTCGGCGACGAAGAACATGCTGCCCATCGCCCAGCGCTCGTCACTCGCGGAGAGGTCGAAGAGGTTGCCAGGCCGGGGGCGGACCCTCTGCGCGAAGCATGCCCGGGGGTCCCCGCAGCGCCGGCCGTAGGCCTCGTCCCGGCACAGGACGCCCCAGAACTTGTCCCACTGAGGCGCGTAGGAATCGCGCTGCCCGTTGAGGTACGCCACGTTCGCCGGCGAGCGCTCCAGGAGCGTGATCTTGTCGCACCAGGGGAGCATGCTGAGGGCGGGGTAGAGGTTGGGTCCTGCTCCGACGTCGATACCGGAAGCCACACCACCGGAAGCGCCGAAATGGCCGCTGAAATGATCGCGAACGATGCCGATGATCGCCTCGTCATCGGGATGCAGGACGAGGTAATTGTGCTTGATGTACTCCTGGGGATCGAAATCCTCCCAGGCGACATCATCGTTCAGCTTCTCCGCGCCGATCGGCGATCCCGAGGTCATTAACGCAGGGTAGCAGAGCAGTCGCACAGTGAACCCGCGCCACGCAAGATTCACCGCAGATGATCATTGAATTACGCCACGCGAACGTACACTTTCGGCCGCCCGACACACTTAACCACAATTGGCCCGAATCTCTCCTTGAACGGCCAGAATCAGTGGATCACGATGGGCGGAGCCGCGCCGATCGCGGGTTGAGCGATCAAATGCATACCGTCACATCAATATGCATGGGGGACGGAATGATTCCTCTTCCCGGGGACCAGCGGATCAGAAAGATCGTGGAGTCCGACCTGCCCGAGGTGCTGCGCCTCGATCAGGAGGCGTTCCCGGAGGGGCCGTATCCGTACTTCGCCCTGCGTCAGTTCCACGACGCCCTCGGGGACCATCTGCTCGTCGTGGACGGCGGCGACGGGCTGCGGGGCTATGTACTCGCCACCCCGCCGCACCGCGCCCGCAGCTGGATACTGAGCCTCATCGTCGGCCACGAGCTGCGCCGCAACGGCGTGGGCCGCGCGCTCATGACCGAGATGCTCCAGCAGCTGCGCAAGGAGGGCGCGAGCGAGGTCCTGCTCACCGTGGACCCAGCCAACGAATCCGCCGTGACGCTCTACCGCCACCTGGGTTTCGCGCCCTGGGGCCTCCCCCAGGAGGACTACTTCGGCCCGGGAGAACCGCGGCTGCGCATGCGCCTGGCATGGTGATCAGGTCCGGGACAGGCGCATGCGGCGGAACGCGATCGTCTCGTACGGTCCCGCCGTCCCCGTCTCGTAAAGGAGCCCGACCGTGGTGGGGCCCAGCTGGACCAGGTCGGAGTAAGCGGCCCGCCGGCCCGAGACGGTGAGCAGCCTGGTGAAGGTGTGGCCCGCGTCCGAGCTGGACCACAGGGCCATGGCGCGGCGCGCCGTCGGCACGGAGGGGGCCGAGAACAGCAGCGGGGTCACGGGGCCCCGCAGTTGCAGCACGCTGCCCTCGACCACCGGGACGTCGTTCAGCGTGGGCTGGACGGCGTAGGGCCGGTCGAGGGTCGTGCCGCCGTCGCTGCTGTAGGTGTCCAGGCGGTTGCCGCGGGCCGTGCCCTTCTGGTCGCGGGCATTGAAGTACAGGCGGCCGTCTGGGAGTTGGGCGGCGCTGGTCTCGTTGACGTTGGTCACGCCGTCGTGGGTGTCGGTCACGTAGCCGAGCCGCCAGGTGTGGCCGCCGTCGTCGCTGTAGAGGGCGTGGCCGCCGTGGTGTCCGGGCTCGTGGCCGGAGTCCGCGGAGCCCGGGGGCGGGGCGGTGGAGTGGTCGGCGGGGACCAGGAGGCGGCTGGGGGTCCCCCCTCTGGGGGAATGCGGGCCCCGGGTCAGGGCGACGGCGTGGCCGGGGCCGGTGGCGTACCAGCGCCAGCCGGGGCGCTTCACCTCGGCCGTGATCTCCTTCGGGGGCGTGAAGCGGCGGCCGTCGTCCCCGCTGCGCTGCACGAACACCCGGCGGCTCTGCCCGGGACCGACCTCGCCGCGCATGATCTGCGCCTCCGTGACGGTTCCGCCGTTGTACGAGGTGACGAGGACGACGTCGCCGGTGCGCGGGTCGACGACGGGCGACGGGTTGCCCCGGGTGTCCCCCTTCCCCGCGGCCACCACCCCGAGCGGGCCCCAGGTGCAGCCGCCGTCGGTGGAGCGCCGCAGGACGACGTCGATGTCACCGCTGTCGCCCCAGCCGTCGCGCCGGCCCTCGGCGAAGGCGAGGACCGTGCCGCGCCGGGTGACGACGGCGGCGGGGATGCGGTAGGCGGTGTAGCCGGCCGCGCCCGACACGTACGGCACCGAGGCGGTGCAGCCGCCGGTCGCGTGGACCGGATGGCCGGCCGTGAGTGAGGCGAGCGGGGTGAGCAGCGCGAGGCCGGTGAGGAGAGCACGGCTGAGCGGGGTCATCCGCTCATGTTCTCCGCAACCACCCGCCCCGGCGCGCAGCCCACGCCCGAGCCGGTACTGCGGCCCGCTTCCCGGGGCCGGTCAGCGGGCCGTCGCGGAGAGGCGGAGGCGTCCGTCATGGACTTCGGCGATCCGGTCGACCGCGGTCAGATGGGTGCGGTCGTGGGTGACCAGCACGGTGGCGGTGGCTCGCTCGTGGGTGAGGCGGGTGATCAGGTCGACGACGGCGGCACCGCGTTCGTGGTCGAGGGCGCTGGTGGGTTCGTCGACCAGGAGAAGGGTGGGGTCGTTCATCAGGGCCCGGGCGATGCCGACCCGCTGGCGCTGGCCGCCGGAGAGCTGGTGGGGACGCCGTCCGGCCTGGGCGGCGAGGCCCACGGCGTCGAGCAGTTCCAGGGCCCGGCCTCGGGCCTTGGCCGGTGAGCGCCCGTCGATCGAGGCCATCAGCTGGAGCTGCTCAGCCGCGGTGAGGGAGGCAAGCAGATGGGGCTGCTGGAAGACGATGCCGATCTTGTGGCGGCGTAGATCGGTCAGTTCCCCGCGGCTCATGCCGGTCGTGGTGACGCCGTCGACGGTGACGGTGCCGGCGTCGGGGGTGACGAGGGTGGCGGCGACGGCGAGGAGGCTGGACTTGCCGGAGCCGGAGGGGCCGACCACGGCGGTCAGCGTGCCCTTGGGCACCTCCAGGGTGACCTGGTCGAGGGCGGTCAGGCGGCCTTCGCCGTCGGGGTAGGTGAGGGTGATGTCGGACAGGTGCAGGCTCATCGGGCGCTCCCCAGAGCGGTCAGCGGGTCCACGGAGGTGATGCGGCGGACGGACAGGGCGGCCCCGAGCGTGCCGAGCAGGATCATCACGGCGGCGGGGACGAGGACGGTGGTGGGGGTGAGGAGGAACGGCACCACGTCCGACACGACGGTGGCGCCGAGAGCGGCGGCGATGCCGGTGCCGAGGAGGGTGCCGGCGGCGAGCAGGACGGCGGCCTGGCCGAGGGCGTCCCTGAGCAGGTGCGCGGTGGAGGCGCCGAGCGCCTTGAGGACGGCGATGTCAGCGCCGCGCTGGATGGTCCAGACGGTGAAGAAGGCGCCGACGACGAGGGCGGAGATGGCGAACAGGAAGCCGCGCATCAGCTGGAGGGAGCCGTTCTCGGAGGTGTAGGAGCCGATCGCGGACAGCGAGTCGGCCTTGGTGACGGTCTTCGTGCCGATGCTCCGGTCGGCGGCCGTGACATCGGCGCCGGCGGTGGTGTCCAGGGCGATCACGGTCGCGGTCGGACCGTCGCCGGTCCCACTGGGCGGTGCCGCCTGCCGCCAGGCGGTGAGGCTGGTCCAGATCACGGGGGTGTGACTGAAGGAGGCGTCCCCCTGTACGGCTGCCACCGTCAGCTTCCGACCGGCCAGGGTGAAGGTGTCGCCCGGCTTGACGCCCAGGTCCTCGGCGGCCGTGGTGGACAGCACCGCCGTACGCCCGTGGATCGTGCCGCCGTCGGGGGCCAGGCGGGACCCGGGCTGGACGCCGAAGGCGGAGACCGCGGTGGACCGGGCGCCCGCGGTGGCCTTGGTGGTGGCGATCCCGAGCGGTTCGGCGCGGGTGACCCCGGGCACCCTGGCCCACTGTTCCCACTGCCTGGCGGTCACGGTGGAGTTGGAGTACGACAGGCTCTGCTGCCCGCCGGGCGCGGCGAAGGCGATCCTGTCGACGGGCAGGCCGGTGATCGCGGAGATGTTCTGCCGGCCCAGACCGGCGGTCAGTCCGGACAGCAGCCCGACCAGCAGGGTGATCAGTGTGATGACGGTTCCCATCAGGGCGAACCGGCCCTTGGCGAACCTCAGATCTCTCCAGGCGACAAACACGGCTTCGGCTGCTCTCTGCGGTGGTGGATGCGGTGTGCCCCCACCGTCGCCGCCCGCACCCCGCCCGGGCATCTGGCGGCGGAGAGCACTTCGCGGACCGAACGGCGGCGCCCGGATTGCAACTTTCGGCAGAGGCCGGGGCGCGGATCGCTTCCTTACCCTGGAAGCACTGTGAACACCGCCGCTCCCGCCCTGACCCCGACCACCCGGACTCTGTCCTGGTGCCTGCACCTGCTGGTCGTCGGCCTCCTCGCGCTGGCCGCCGTACGGGCGTTGACCGGCCCCGGGCCGCATTCCGCGCCGGCCGTCGCCGTGGCCGCGGTGTGCGGGCTCGTGTACGCGGCAGGCCCGCTCGTGCCCCGGATCCGCGGCGACCGGCGGGCCGCCGCCTGGTGGCTGGCCGCCGTCGGCGCGGTGTGGCTGGTGCTGCTGGCGCTGTCTGCCGACGGGGTGTGGGTCGCCTTCCCGCTGTACTTCCTCCAGCTCCATCTGCTGCCGCGCCGGGCCGGACTGGCCGCCGTGGCCTCGACCGCGCTCGCGGCGATCACGGCCTACGCCGCCCATCAGGGCTCCTTCAGCGCGGCGATGGCGATCGGCCCGGCGCTCGGAGCCGCCGTCGCGGTCGCGGTGGTGTGGGGGTACCAGGCGCTGTACCGGGAGAGCGAACGGCGTCGGCGCCTGATCGAGGAACTCACCGCCACCCGCGCGGACCTGGCCGAGGCCCAGCACACCGCGGGTGTGCTGGCCGAACGCGAGCGCCTGGCCCGCGAGATCCACGACACGCTCGCCCAGGGTCTGTCCAGCATCCAGCTGCTGCTGCGCGCCGCCGAACGGACCCTGCCCGCCGCCCCGGAGAACGCCGCGCGCTACGTCGGCCAGGCCCGCCAGGCCGCGGTCGACAACCTCGCCGAGGCTCGCCGCTTCGTCGCCGCCCTCTCCCCGCCCGCCCTGGAAGGCAGCACCCTGGTGGACGCGCTGGAGCGCCTGTGTGCCACCACGGGCACCCGGCACCGGCTCACCGTCCGCTTCCGTCTCAGCGGTGAGCCGGTTCCCCTGCCGACCGCCCACGAGGTCGCCCTGCTGCGCATCGCCCAGTCCGCACTGGCCAACACCGTCCACCACGCGCGGGCCGGCGCCGTGGAGGTCACGCTCGGCCACCTCCGCGACCAGGTCACCCTCGCCGTCGTCGACGACGGCGTCGGGTTCGACCCCGGCCGTCTGCCCGCGCCGGACCCCGAGACGGGCGGCTTCGGCCTGGCCGCCATGCACGCCCGCATCCGGGCCCTCGGCGGCACGCTGACCATCGAGTCCGCCCCCGGCCACGGCACCGCCCTGACCGCCCGGCTCCCGCTCACGCCGGCCGCCGAATCCGGGACCGCGCCCGCCTTGGCCGAGACCCCGCCGGACAAGACCGGGATCCTGCCCGTCCGGACGGTGACCCGGCCCACCGGCACCGCCACCCGGCCCGCAGGGACCGAGAAGCCGCTCGCCGAGACCGGGACACCGCGAGACGAAACCCGGCCCGCGGAGAGCCGGACCCTGCCGACCCCGCCCACCAAGACGGCGCCCCCGTCCACAGAAACCCAGACCCCGCGAGACGAAACCCGGCCCGCAGAGGGCCAGGCCTCGCCGGCCCCGCCCGCCGGGAGCCGGACCCCGCCGACCCCGCCCGCCGAGACCGAGGCCCGCCCGTGACCGACAACCCCGTCCGCCTCCTTCTCGCCGACGACCACCCCGTGGTGCGGGCCGGGCTGCGGGCCGTCCTGGAGACCGAACCGGGGCTCGTCGTGGTGGCCGAGGCCGCCACCGCCGAGGACGCCGTCGCCCGCGCCGCCGCGGGCGGCATCGACGTCGTGCTGATGGACCTGCAGTTCGGCAAGGGGATGGGCGGCGCCGAGGCCACCGCCGCGATCACCGCCCGGCCGGGCGCCCCCCGGGTCGTGATCGTCACCACCTACGACTCCGACGCCGACACCCTCCCGGCCATCGAAGCCGGCGCCACCGGCTATCTCCTCAAGGACGCCCCTCCGGAGGAGCTGGCCGCCGCCGTGCGCACGGCGGCCACCGGGCGCACGGCACTGGCGCCCGCGGTCGCGGACCGGCTCATGAACCGGCTGCGCGCTCCCGGCACCTCACTGACCCGGCGGGAGACCGAGGTCCTCGCCCTGGTCGCCGAGGGTCTGTCCAACCAGGCCGTCGCCCGGCGGCTCCACCTCACCGAAGGCACCGTCAAGTCCCATCTGGCCCGCGTCTACGCCAAGCTCGGCGTCGACTCACGCACCGCCGCCGTCGCCGCCGCCAGCGACCTCGGTCTCATCCGGCGCTGACGGCACCCGATCGCCGAGGACCCCCGGTCAGGACGGAGTCCGGGCCGCGGCCAGCAGCCGGCTGACGTCGTCGGAGCAGATGGTGAGCGCCGCGCCGATGGTGGTGAGGACTTCGCGTTCGGCGGGCGTGTAGGGCCCGTCGGCCAGCGCGATCCGGGCGGCCTGGAGGAGCAGGGACTCGCGTCCCGGGGTGGCCAGGTGCGGGGCGAGCGGGTCGAGGGCCTCGTGCAGCTCTATGGCGAGGCTGGACCCGCAGGGCCCGCCGAGGACCCGGCCGGTGTCGGCGGCCACGGCCTCGACCAGGGCGGCCAGCTGGTCCTCGGTGCACCCGTCGAAGCCGGCCGCGCGGACCGCTCCGGCGGCGGTCTCCAGGGCCGTACGGGAGCAGGTGCCGCCCGCGGCGAGCACGGCGAGGGCGACGGTGTGCACGGCGTCGCGGAGCATCGCGGCGAAGCGGCGGGTGGTGGGGTGGTCGAGGACGTCGGTGCCGAAGTGGTGGCGGCAGGCCGCGCACTCCACGACCGGTCCGGTCGTCCCGCGCGGCAGCACGGGCATCCCGAAGAGGGTGACGCGGCGGCGGCCGGTGAGCCGCTGGTAGTTGCGGTCCCCGCCGCAGCCGGGGCAGAAGAACTCGCCGTCCCCGACCGGTGTCCACGCGGTGCGGATGCCCAGGATGCGCACAGCCCTGGCGGCGCGGTCTTCTCGTCCCCGTACTGGCAGCACGTCGCACCTCCGTAACCGCGCGGCAACATCGCAGCGCTTGCGTGATGTTAGCCACACCACGGAGGTTCAGTCAGTACCCCGTAAGAGACCTTTCCGTGACCTGCTGGCCACGCTGGCCGAGAAGCGACGAGCAGCGAACGGGTCCCGGCCGCCGCAAGCAGCGGCCGGGGCCCCGAAATGCCCGGTCAGGAGCGGGTCACCGCCGTCAGCGGGCCGCGCGGTTCACCGCGGAGACGACCGCCTTCAGCGACGCACGCGTCGTGTTCGCGTCGATGCCGATCCCCCACAGGACCTTGCCGTCGATCGCGCATTCGATGTACGAGGCGGCCTGCGCGGAGGCGCCCTCGCTCATCGTGTGCTCCTGGTAGTCCAGCAGGCGTACGTCCAGGCCGATGGACTCCAGGGCGTCGAAGAACGCCGAGATCGGACCGTTGCCGGAGCCGGACAGGACGGTGTCCTCACCGTCGACGGTGGCCTCGACGGTCAGCGTGTCGACGCCGTCCGTGTCGGTGGTCGACTGGCCGGTCTTCACCTGGATACGGCCCCAGGGGTTGTCCGGGTTCGGCAGGTACTCGTCCTGGAAGACCGCCCAGATCTCCTTCGGCGTGATCTCGCCGCCCTCGGCGTCCGTCTTCGCCTGGATGAGCTTCGAGAACTCGATCTGCATGCGGCGCGGCAGGTCCAGCTTGTGGTCGTTCTTCAGGACGTAGGAGATACCGCCCTTGCCGGACTGCGAGTTGACGCGGATGACGGCCTCGTAGGAGCGGCCGACGTCCTTCGGGTCGATCGGCAGGTACGGGACCGCCCACTCGATGTCGTCGACGGTGACGCCCTTGGCCTTGGCCTCGGCCTCCATGGCGTCGAAGCCCTTCTTGATGGCGTCCTGGTGGGAGCCGGAGAAGGACGTGTAGACCAGGTCGCCCACGTACGGGTGGCGCGGGTGGACCTCCATCTGGTTGCAGTACTCCCACGTACGGCGGATCTCGTCGATGTCGGAGAAGTCGATCTGCGGGTCGACGCCCTGGGAGAACAGGTTCATGCCCAGGGTGACCAGGTCGACGTTGCCGGTGCGCTCGCCCTGCCCGAACAGGCAGCCCTCGACGCGGTCGGCGCCGGCCATCACGGCCAGCTCGGCCGCGGCCACGGCCGTACCGCGGTCGTTGTGCGGGTGGACGGACAGGCAGACGTACTCGCGGCGGGAGAGGTTGCGGTGCATCCACTCGAAGCGGTCCGCGTGCGTGGACGGGGTCGAACGCTCCACGGTGGCGGGCAGGTTGAGGATGATCTCGCGGCCCGGGCCCGGCTGGTAGACGTCCATGACCGCCTCGCAGACCTCCAGCGCGAAGTCCAGCTCGGTGTCGGTGAAGATCTCCGGGCTGTACTGGTAGCCGAAATCGGTCTCGGGGCCCAGCAGCTTCTCGGCGTACTCCATCACCAGGCGGGTGCCGTCGACGGCGATCTGCTTGATGTCGTCCTTGGAGCCGCGGAAGACGACCCGGCGGAAGACCGGGGCGGTGGCGTTGTACAGGTGGACGGTGGCCCGGCGGGCGCCCTTCAGGGACTCCACGGTCCGCTCGATCAGGTCCTCGCGGGCCTGGGTCAGCACGGAGATGGTCACGTCCTCGGGGATCGCGCCCTCTTCCTCGATGATCGAGCGCACGAAGTCGAAGTCGGTCTGGCCGGAGGCGGGGAAGCCGACCTCGATCTCCTTGTAGCCCATCTTGACCAGCTGGTCGAACATCCGGCGCTTGCGCTCGGGCGACATCGGGTCGATCAGGGACTGGTTGCCGTCACGCAGGTCGGTGGAGAGCCAGCGGGGGGCGACGGTGGTGCGCTGTTCCGGCCAGGCGCGGTCCGGGATGTCGACCTGCTCGTAGCGGCCGTACTTGTGGATCGGCATGGAACTGGGCTGCTGGCGGTTCGCCATGATTGCGTGGGCTCCTCGAGAAGACCGCGGGTCCGCGGGTCCGGTGGACGGCCGACGACGCAACGCCAGAGCTCCGCGGGGAGGGAGTCGGCCTTTGACTACAGGCCCTCGCCGCGGCAGCTAAGAAGAAGCAGCCCGAAACGCATGATGCTGCGCAGCCTAGCCGAGCCGCGCCGGGTGCGCGGGCCTGTATCAGTATGCGGAACCGGGTCGGAAAACAGGACAAAGAGTGCGCCACGCCACTCGCCGGTCGCCGTCCCCTACCACTCCGCGACACAGAGTGATGACGAATGTCCGCGTATTTCACCAATCAAGGTCGCTAGTAGTGACAGCGACATCACTCAGTGCAAGGGTTCCGGGCATGACGACCAACGGGGGCTTCGAGCCCGTCTTCTGCACGATCGTCCCGCCGCACATCCTCGACCACCTCGCGCGGCACGACGACGTCTCCCTCGCCCAGCGCGCGCTCCAGACCCTGGAGCACGACTCCGCACAGCGCACCCGCCGCCGCGTGACCGCGGTCCGCACCGCGGCCACCCTCGCCGCCTCGGCGCCCGACACCAGCAGCCCGAACCGCACGATCTACGACGCCCAGCACCGGACCACCCTGCCGGGCAAGAAGGTCCGCGCGGAGGGCCACGACCCGGTCCAGGACGGCTCCGTCAACCGCGCCTACGCGGGCCTGGGCGCCACCTTCGAGCTGTACCTGAAGGCCTACCGGCGCGACTCCATCGACGGCAGCGGACTGCCGCTGAACGCGAGCGTGCACTACGGCGAGAACTACGACAACGCCTTCTGGGACGGCCGGCAGATGGTCTTCGGGGACGGCGACGGCGAGATCTTCGTCGACTTCACCACCTCCGTCGACGTCATCGGACACGAACTCACCCACGGGGTCACGCAGTACACCGCGAACCTGGAGTACTACGGCCAGTCCGGCGCCCTCAACGAGTCGGTCTCCGACGTCTTCGGCTCCCTGATCAAGCAGTACTCGCTCGGCCAGACCGCCGACCAGGCCGACTGGCTGATCGGCGAGGGCCTGCTCGCCCCGGCCGTCCACGGCACCGCGCTGCGCTCGATGAAGGCCCCGGGCACGGCGTACGACGACCCCAACCTCGGCAAGGACCCGCAGCCCGCGACGATGGACGGCTATGTCCACACCAGCCGCGACAACGGCGGCGTGCACATCAACTCCGGCATCCCGAACCACGCCTTCTACCTGACCGCCACGGCCCTCGCCGGGCAAGCCTGGGAGAGGGCCGGGCAGATCTGGTACGACGTCCTCACCGGCGGCGAGCTGGGATCGGGCGCGGACTTCGCGGCCTTCGCCGCGCTGACGGTGAAGGCGGCCCGGGAGCGGTACGGCGCCGGGGACGAGCTGCAGGCCGTGCAGAAGGCGTGGGAGCAGGTCGGGGTGCCGTCGGCGTAGTTCCGTACTAGACATGGACCCATGCAGATTCAGGTGAGGCGCACGGGTGGTTTCGCGGGCATCGAGCGGTTTGCCGAGGTGGACACCTCGGGGCGCGCCGATGCGGACGAGTGGCAGGCCCTGGCCGGGCAGGCGGTCGCCGACGGCCGGGGCACGCCGCCCGTGGGAGTACCAGACGGCTTCAACTACGAGATCACCGTGGACGGGCACACGGTGTACTGCGCGGACCCGCGGCTGACCGACGAGCAGCGCAAGCTGATCTCGCGGGTGCTCAAGGAAGGCGCGTAACCACCTTTTCCTGCGCGGGCGTTGACTTCTGTTACCGCCGGTAAAGATGATCCCGCGCATGGCGACTGATGCAGGCAATCAGATCCCCCGCTTCCCGGCCGGCTTCCTGTGGGGCGTCTCGACCTCGGCACACCAGATCGAGGGCGCCGTCGGCGAACGCGAGGCGTCCGTGTGGGACGCGTTCACGGCCGGGCCGGGGCGGGTGAAGGACGGCTCGACGGCGGCGGTGACCTGCGACCACTACCACCGCCACCCGGAGGACGTGGCCCTCCTCGCCGAGCTCGGCGTGGACGCCTACCGCTTCTCGATCTCCTGGCCCCGGGTGAACTCCCCCGGCGGCCTCGACTTCTACGACCGCCTGGTGGACGAGCTGTGCGCGGCAGGCGTACGGCCCGTGCCCACCCTCTACCACTGGGACCTGCCGGCGGCGCTGGACTGGCTGGACCGGGACACCGCGGCCCGGTTCGCCGCGTACGTGTCGGTGGTGGCCGAACGGCTGGGCGACCGCGTGCACAAGTGGATCACGCTCAACGAGCCCGCCGAACACACCCTGCTGGGACACGCGCTGGGCATCCACGCGCCCGGCAAACAGCTCCTGTTCGACGCCCTCCCCGTCGCCCACCACCAGCTCCTCGCCCACGGCCTGGCCGTACGGGCCCTGCGCGCGGCCGGGGCGACGGACATCGGCATCGCCAACTCCCACGGGCCGACCTGGGCCGCCTCGAAGGAGCAGGCCGACGTGGAGGCGGCGGACTTCTACGACGTCCTGCTGAACCGGACGTTCGTCGAGCCGATCCTCCTGGGCGCTTACCCGGAGGGCATCGGCGAGCTGATGCCGGGCGATGTGGCCGGGGACCTGAAGGTCATCGCCGAGCCGGTCGACTTCTACGGCGTCAACTACTACGCACCGACCAGGGTGGGCGCCCCGAAGGGCACGGAGACCGAGTTCGGCGGGATCACCATGCCGGCCGAACTCCCCTTCTCCGTCCAGGAGATCGAGGGGCGCCCGGTCACCGACTTCGGCTGGCCCATCGTCCCGGAGGGGCTGACCGAGCTGCTGACCGGCTTCCGCGACCGCTACGGCGACCGGCTCCCGCCGATCGTCATCACCGAGAACGGCTGCTCGTACGAGGGCGTCGACGACCAGGACCGCATCGCCTACCTGGACGCCCACATCCGCGCCCTGCAGGCGGCCTCGCAGGCGGGTGTGGACGTGCGCGGCTACTTCGTCTGGTCCCTGATGGACAACTGGGAGTGGGCGGAGGGCTACGCGCGCCGCTTCGGCCTCGTGCACGTCGACTACGCGACCCAGCAGCGCACCCCGAAGGCCTCGTACCACTGGTTCCGGGACGTGCTGCGGGCGCAGAGATGACCACGACCCGCCCGACGGGCCCGGCCCTCGCCCTCGCCGAGCCCGTCGAACCGGTCGGCCGGGGCTGGACGGCGGCCCTGTCGCTGGCCAACGGGGCGATATGGGTGGGCTGGTTCGGACCGCTGCAGATCCTGCTCGCCTCCCAGGCCAAGGACTTCGCGCCCGGCTCCGGGATGTCGAAGGAGACGATGCTGGCCTGGGTGACGGGGGCCGGCGCGGTGGTGTCGCTGGTGGCGAACCCGGTCTTCGGCGCGCTGTCCGACCGCACGACCTCCCGCCGGGGCCGCCGTACGCCATGGATCGTGGCCGGGACGGCGGGTGGCGCGCTCTCGCTGCTGCTGCTCGCGGGCGCGGGCGGGGTGTGGACGATGGCGGCGGGCTGGTGCCTGGTCCAGCTGACGCTGAACGCGGCCTTCGCGGCGGTGACGGCGGCGGTGCCGGACCGCGTGCCGCGGCTCCAACGGGGCGCTGTGGGCGGTTGGTTGGGGGCGGCACAGATCCTCGGGGTGGTCGGCGGGACGGGGCTTGCGACCGCGGCGGGCGGGGTCGGGGCCGGGTACGTCGCGTGCGCGGTGTTCACGGCGGTGGGCGTGCTGCCGTACGTCCTGCGCCACGAGGACCTGCGGCTGCCGCCCGAGGCACGGCCGTCCTGGTCCTGGCGGGGCTTTCTCGCGGGCTTCTGGCTCAGCCCGCGCCGCTACCCGGACCTGGGCTGGGCATGGCTGACCCGGTTCCTGATCAACCTGAGCAACTCGCTCGTCCTGCTCTACCTCCTCTACTACCTGCGGGACCGCATCCACTACCACGACCCCGACCAGGGCGTGCTGATCCTGACGGCGGTGAACGGGCTGACGCTGCTCGCGACGGTCGTCGTCGGGGGCGTCTGGTCGGACCGGGTGGGCCGGCGCAAGCCGTTCGTGCTCTGGTCGGGTGCGCTGATGGCGGTGGCGACGGCGGCGCTGTCGGGGTGGCAGACCTGGCCGGGCGCGATCGTGGCGGCGGCGCTCCTCGGCATCGGCTTCGGCGTGTTCACGTCGGTCGACTTCGCGCTGATGACGGACGTCCTGCCGAAGGCCGGGGACCGGGGCAAGGACCTCGGCGTCATCAACGTGGCCAACGCCCTGCCCCAGGTCGCGGCACCCGCCCTGGCCGCACCGATCGTCACCTACCTGGGCGGCTACCGGGTGCTGTACCTGGTGGCGGCGGTGATCGGGCTGGCGGGGGCGGGGCTGGTGGGCCGGATCCGGGGAGTGGACTGAGGCGGGGCCGCGGGCGGGGTCAGAGGGCTCCGGCGTCCCGGGCGGTCCAGATCGTGGGGTACTGCGGGCGGAAGCCCAGCTCGCGCCGGATGCGGTCGGTGGAGACGATGCCGTGCCAGGGGTCCTCGTCCACGCGGGTGTGGGCCTCCGCCGGGAGGTCGACGCCGAGAAGTCGGTGGACGTCCAGGGCGGTGACGGGGGCGTCGTCGGCGATGTTGTAGACGCGGCCGTCGGCACCGGGGGCGTACAGCAGACGCATGAGTCCCTGGGCGACGTCGGCCACGTGGACCAGGTGGAAGCGCTTGGCGGCGGGCCAGTGCGCGAGCCAGCGCAGGGACTGGGCGAGGTGCGGGTCGCCCTCGCCGTAGACGAAGGCGAGGCGGCCGACGCGCACGTCGAGGCCGTCGAGCGCCAGCAACTCCCACTCGGCCTCGGCCTTCGACTCCGGGTAGGCGCCCCACAGCGGCCCGCCCGGGACGCTCGCGTCGTCCTCGTCGTGCGGGCGGGCACGCCCCTCGCCGTAGACGAGGTTGGTGCTGACCTGCACGAAACGCCGTGCACCGGAGGCCACGGCGGCTCGCCCCAGCTCCACGGCGGCGTCACGGTTGACGGCCCGCATCTCCTCGTCCGGCACGCCCCGGAAGGCGGCGGCGAGGTTGACCACGGCGTCGGCTCCGGCGAGCGCCTTGCCGAGGGCCTCACTGTCGCGGAGGTCACCGACGGCGACCTGTGCGCCGAGGTCGGCGAGGGCGGCCCCGCGGCTCTCGTCCCGCACCAGGATGCGCACCTGCTCTCCGGGGCGGGCCTGCGCCAGCAGGCGGGTGACGAACGCGCGGCCGACCTGGCCGGTGGTGCCGGTGACGAGTGTCAGCATGATGTGCTCCTCCGATGATCCGTTCCTCTGGGGTGCCTCCAGCTTCGGCGCGATCCGGGCCCGGCGGGAGAGACCTCCTGATCGGGGGATTGGCACTCCCTGGATAAGCCGGGCGGACTCGGCCAGTCTTGAGGCGTGAACCGAGCCGAACTCGCCGACTTCCTGCGCCGTGGCCGCGCCCGCCTGGAACCCTCCGACGTGGGCCTCACGGCGGGCGCCCGCCGCCGTACGCCCGGGCTGCGCCGGGAGGAGGTGGCGTCCCTGGCCGGCATGTCCGCCGACTACTACACGCGCCTGGAGCAGTCCCGGGGCCCGCGCCCGTCCCGCCAGATGCTGACGGCCCTGGCGAGGGCGCTGCGCCTGACCGACGACGAGCGCGACCACCTCTTCCACCTGGCGGGCGAGGAGCCACCGCGCCGTACGGCGGCGTCGGGGCATGTCGGCCCCGGGCTGCTCCTGGTCCTGGACCGGCTGCACGACACTCCCGCACAGGTGGTGACGGACTGTGGGGACGTCCTGGCCCAGAACGCGCTGGCGAGGGCGCTGACGGGCGACGCGTCCGCCCGCCCGCCGCGGGACCGCAACCTGGTCCGCCGCTACTTCCTGGACCCGACCGCCCGCGAGCTGTTCCCGCCGGAGGACCGGGCGGAGCACGCGCGCCAGCACGTGGCCAACCTGCGGGCGGTGGCGGCGGCCCGCCCCTCGGACCCGGAACCGGCGGCGCTGGTGGCCGAACTGCGGGCGGTGAGTGAGGAGTTCGCCCAGCTGTGGGACGAGCACGAGGTGGCGGTGCGCCGCGCGTCGACGAAACGCTTCCAGCACCCGTTGGTGGGCCTCCTGGAGCTGGACTGCGCGGTCCTCCTCAACGACGCCCAGCACCACCTGCTCATCATCCACACCGCCCGCCCGGGCACGGAGTCCCACGAACGGCTCCAACTGCTGCGCGTGGTGGGCCTCCAGGACCTGTCACCGAGCCGGCCCTGACCGGGTCCGGGGCAGAGCCCCAGTGCATCAGAAGCCCAGCCTGCGCAGCTGCTTCGGGTCCCGATGTGCGCGCTGGACTTGATCCCGCCCTCTCCCCCGACCTATGGCGGGAGAGAGGACTCAGAAGCCCAGCCTGCGCAGCTGCTTCGGGTCCCGCTGCCAGTCCTTCGCGACCTTGACATGGAGGTCCAGGCTGCATCAACGTGCG
Organism: Streptomyces sp. NPDC002671; assembly: GCF_053592475.1. Lineage (NCBI taxonomy): Bacteria > Bacillati > Actinomycetota > Actinomycetes > Kitasatosporales > Streptomycetaceae > Streptomyces > Streptomyces sp. NPDC002671. Next base: position 133,313 of record NZ_JBSFVU010000022.1, on the reverse strand, counting down.
GCTACCGCCGCGCGGCCGGCGTGCCCAGCAGCGCCTCGATGTGCGCGCTGGGCTTGATGGCAAAGAGGACTCAGAAGCCCAGCCTGCGCAGCTGCTTCGGGTCCCGCTGCCAGTCCTTCGCGACCTTGACATGGAGGTCCAGGAACACCGGCGTACCCAGCAGCGCTTCGATGTGCTTGCGGGACTTGATGCCGACCTCCTTCAGGCGCTTGCCCTTGGGGCCGATGATGATGCCCTTCTGGCTGGGGCGCTCGATGTAGACGTTGGCGTGGATGTCCAGCAACGGCCGGTCCGCCGGGCGGTCCTCGCGCGGGAGCATCTCCTCCACGACCACCGCGATGGAGTGCGGCAGCTCGTCGCGCACACCCTCCAGCGCCGCCTCGCGGATGAGCTCCGCGATCATGACCTGCTCGGGCTCGTCCGTGAGGTCACCCTCGGGGTAGAGGGCCGGGCCCTCCGGCAGCAGCGGGACGATCAGGTCGGCCAGCAGGCCCACCTGCTTGTCGCCGACCGCCGACACCGGCACGATCTCCGCCCACTCGAAGCCCAGCTCCTTGCCCAGCTGGTCGATCGCGATCAGCTGCTCGGCGAGGGTCTTGGAGTCGACCAGGTCGGTCTTGGTGACGATGGCGACCTTCGGGGTCTTCCGGATCCCGGCCAGCTCCTTGGCGATGAAGCGGTCGCCGGGGCCGATCTTCTCGATCGCGGGAAGGCAGAAGCCGATCACGTCGACCTCGGCCCACGTCGTCCGTACGACATCGTTGAGCCGCTCACCGAGCAGGGTGCGCGGCTTGTGGAGCCCCGGGGTGTCCACCAGGATCAGCTGGGCGTCGGGCCGGTGCACGATGCCACGCACCGTGTGCCGCGTCGTCTGCGGCTGGTCCGCGGTGATCGCCACCTTCTGCCCGACCAGAGCGTTCGTGAGGGTGGACTTGCCCGCGTTGGGACGGCCCACGAAGCAGGCGAAGCCGGCGCGGTGGGCGGTCTCGGCCGGCTCTTCGGATGACTGGGTACGAACGCTCATGCCGTTCATTGTCCCTGATCCACGAGGCCCGGCCGCACCGTGAGGGTTCGTAACCCTCAGGCAATGAAACGTCACGGAATCGTAGTCACCGAACGTAACAGAGCACCACAACCCCGTCATCGGCATTGCCGATCGGCCTGCTCGCCGAGAAGGCGATGACCGGCGGCACGGAGGGCCTCTTCTACGGCGGCGGACTCGCCCCGCTCGGCAAGCAGCTGGTCGCCGTGGTGGTCGTGGTGGTCGTGGCCGTGTACGCCTTCGCGGTGACGTACGGCCTCGGCAAGCTGCTCGACAAGGCGCTGGGCTTCCGGGCGAGCGAGGAGCAGGAGCACACCGGCCTGGACCTTACGGTGCGCGCCAACGGCGTCCTGGGCCACGGCGCCCCGGTCTGCCACTCCGTCCCCAGCGCCCGCGCGCCCAGAAGGTCACCCAGGCTTGACTTCCTCCCCCTCGTGAACGAGGGGGATTCCTACGGCTCGCGCCGTGGGGGTTCCTGCTTCGTCGCCGACTGCCCGCCCGGAGTGCTCCGTTGAGGTCTTACACCGGCTCCACAGGCCGACACCGCCAGCCCGGCGGCCTTGAGGTTGCGTGCCGCGTTCACGTCGCGGTCGTGCGTGGTGCCGCAGTCGCACGTCCACGTGCGCACGTTCAGCGGCATCTTCTCTTGCAGGGTGCCACAGTGGGAGCACAGCCTGGAGGAGGGGAAGAAGCGGTCGACCGCGATCACTTCCCGCCCGTACCAGGCGGCCTTGTACTCCAGCATGCTCCGGAACTCGCTCCATGCCGCGTCCGAGATGGCGCGGGCCAGGCTCCGGTTCCTGACCATGTTCCGCACGGTCAGGTCCTCGATCACGATCGTTTGGTTTTCACGAACGAGACGAGTGGTCAGCTTGTGCAGGCCGTCGCGGCGCCGGTCGGCGATCCGGGCATGGATCTTCGCGACCTTGTGCCGGGCCTTGGCCCGGTTGGTGCCGTCGCCCTTGGCCTTGCGGGCAAGCTCCCGCTGAGCCTTGGCGAGGCGGGCGCGGTCGCGGCGCTCGTGCCTCGGGTTGGCGATCTTCTCGCCGGTGGACAGGGTCAGCAGGTGGTCCAGGCCGACATCGACGCCGATCGCCGCGCCCGCGGCCGGGAGCGGCGTGACGGACGGGTCCTCGCACAGCAGGGACACGAACCAGCGCCCCGCACTGTCCTGGGACACGGTCACCGTCGACGGGGCCGCGCCCTTTGGCAGGGCACGCGACCACACGATGTCCAGCGGCTCGCTCATCTTCGCCAGCGTCAGCTTGCCGTCCCGGAAGCGGAAACCGCTGGTGGTGTACTCGGCGGACCTCCGCGACCTCTTCCGGGACTTGAACCGCGGATACTTCGCCCGCTTCTCCCAGAAAGCGACGAAAGCCCCTTGCAGATGCCGAAGGCACTGCTGGAGCGGGACCGACGACACGTCGCCCAGGAACGCGAGTTCCTCGGTCTTCTTCCACGCGGTCAGCATCGCCGAGGTGGCGTTGTAGTTGATCCGCTCCTGACGCGCCCACGCCTCGGTGCGGGCCGCGAGCGCCATGTTGTAGACCTTGCGCACGCATCCGAACGTGCGCGACAGCTCCGCTGCCTGCGCATCGGTCGGATAGAAGCGGTACTTGAACGCCCGCTTCACGCGAGTGGTCATCCTCACAAACTAGGCTGGCAATCGGTAAAGATCAAACCTGCGGATCAGAGCACTGCGGTCCGCCCTGAAGGGCGGAGTATCCACGGAGGAATCAGATGAAGCTCATCACCGCGATCGTCAAGCCGTACCGCCTCGACGCGGTCAAGACCGCCCTGCAGGAGCTGGGTGTGCACGGGCTGACCGTGACCGAGGCGAGCGGCTACGGCCGTCAGCGCGGCCACACGGAGGTGTACCGGGGGGCCGAGTACCGGGTCGACCTGGTGCCGAAGGCGCGGATCGAGGTCGTGGTCGAGGACGCGGTCGCCGACGACGTGATCGACGCGGTGGTCAGGGCCGCGCAGACGGGGAAGATCGGGGACGGGAAGGTGTGGTCCGTCCCCGTCGAGACGGTCGTACGGGTACGGACCGGCGAGCGCGGCCCCGACGCGCTCTGACCAGCAGCACCCCGCCCACCGCGCCCGCGCCGAGGACCAGCGAGGTCAGCAGCCAGGGCAGGGCGAGGAAGGACGCGCCCGCGGAGTCGCGGGTGCCCTGGGCGCTCGCGGTCAGCGTGACGCGGCCCCGGTCCAGCTGGGGTGCCCCGGACCAGCGTTCGGTGAGCCGGACCCGCTGGCCGGGCAGCAGCTCGGAGGGGACTCGGGTGAGGTCCCGGTCGAGCAGCGTACGGCCGAACAGCCCGCGCGCCTTCAGCTCCACCTTCGGGTCGAGGGTGACGTTCCCGGTGTTGTGCAGGGTGTAGGAGACGGTCGCCGTACTGTCGCCGAGGCCCGGCACGAGCGGCTGGTGGTGGCTGATGCGCACCTGTCCGACGGAGAGCGCGGGGAGTGCGGGTCCGCTGACCCGGAGGTAGACACGGGCGCCGACGGCCCGCTGCACGCCGAGCGCCAGTGAACCGCTGCCGGGGTCGATCCGCTCGTCGAGGGCGACGATCGCGCCCGGGTGGTCGCCGGGTTCGGCGCCCTGGGGCACGCGCAGGGTGAAGGGCACGGTGACGGTCCTGTGCCCGGGCACGGTGACCCGCGTCTTCGCGATCCGCGCCCACGCACCCACCCCTAGCATCCGCTCCTTCAGGGTGCGTACCGCGAACCCGCCGTCGCGGGCGGTGTTGTAGGCGTCGGCCGCGTAGAGCCGGAAGGTGAGCGGACGCCCGGTCTTGTTCTGGACGGCGACCTTGTCGGTGAGGGTCTGGCCGGGGTCGGCGGAGAGGTAGAAGTACGGCCGCGCGGCGACCTTCGAGGCGAGCGGGTACACGGACCAGCTGCCGTTGTCGGCGGCGTGCGCGGGCGTGGCCTGCCATGCCAGCAGGAGGCCCAGGAGGACGACGTACAGCTTGCGCATGAGTGCGGACCCCCACGGACGGAAGACAGGGGAACGGGCGGGTGCGGACGCCCGCACGCTCAGGTGAGCGTCAGCGTGAGCACGCCGGAGTACGAGCCCGGAGGCGTGAACGCCGGTACGTCCAGGGAGAGTCCGGCGTCGACGGTGAACTCACCGCCGGTGAGCGTGGCGTCGGAGGTCGACGCGAGGGTCGCTCCCGAGGTGCCCACCGTGCCCGCCGAACCGGCCTTGCAGGTGCTGGGGCTGCCCGGCTTGGTCGCGCAGGCCGGGGTCCAGCTCAGCTTCCCGGCATCGATCTTGGCGCCGGGGCCGGTGAAGTCGGTGACCTTGCCGGTCAGGGACCAGCCCGCGGGCCCGCCACGGAAGTCCTTGACGGTCACCGTCTGCAGGGACCCGGTCGAGGCCCCGCCCTTGCCGAAGTCGACCGCCGACAGCGCGACGGCGTCCCCGGCCTGGGACATGGACAGCGTTCCCGCCTTGACCGTGGTGGTCAGCTTCTGGCTGCCGGGCGGGACGGGCGTGTTGTCGTTGACGACGTAGGCCGCGGGGCCCGCGCCCTTGTCCGCGTTCCAGGAGGCGCCCTCGTACGCCACGATCCCGGTCGTCGTCTTGTCCTTGACGACCAGCGAACCGCTGAAGGAGCCCTGGGCGTTCGCGGTCACGGTGGCGGTGTCCGCGGTCTGGTTGCCCCCGGACCGCCCGGCCAGGGTGACGGTGGCGCCCGGCGTGAAGTTGCTGCCGCTGACGGCGACACTGGCGCCCGGGTCACCGGAGGCCGAACCGAGCGAGATGGCACGGGTGTTGGCCGGTGTGCCGTCGCTCGCCGTGATGGTCTCCGACGCCGGTGCGGGCGGGTTGATGACCGTGCACGGGGTGTCCAGCTCCATGATGTAGCTGGTGTGGATGTTGTAGTCGCCCGGCGAGAGGGTGATCTGGCCGGCCTTGGTGACGGTGAACGACCCGGTCATGGAGAAGGACGGGAAGGCCGCCTTCCCCGGCACCGGGGGGTTCTTCTTCGGTCCGGCGACGGTGACGCCACCGGTCTGGGCGCCACCGAGGGTGACCTTGCCGGTCGGGGTCATGATGTCGGCCGGCAGGGCCAGGTCGGTGGGGTTGCTGGCGGCGGCCGTGACCACCGTGTAGGTCACGTTGACCGTGTCGCCGACCTTCGGACTGGTCTTGTCCACCGACACACTGGCGGTGGTGGTGCCGTCGATCGGCGGGATGCCGGCGACGGCGGGCGGGATGCAGTGCGTGGCGAAGTCCACGTTCGTGCCGGCGGCACCGGCCGGAACGGCCAGCGCGCCGCCCGCGGTGACCGCGAGCGCGGTCGCCCCGAACAGTGACGCCCAGCGCCACCGTCGGGATCTGTGGGGTGTCGGACCCATGGGCCCCCTCCTGAGGGTTGCGGGCGCAGCGGCTCGTCTGCGCCGACAGGGGGCATTGATGTGGAGCAGGGGTGAGAAGTCAATGGAGATGCCGCAGAAATCTGACGGATCATCAGATTCTGCGGCATCCGGAACAGATCGCTCAGTTCACCGGGTTGGTCATGGCTCAGCTGAAGACGAACGGGCCGGGCGACTGCTTGGCGGTCGCCGTGCAGGTGATGGTGATCCCGAAGACGGTCATCTTCAGCGAGCCGCCGTACGCCTCCAGGCGGTCACCGGAGGCCACGGTGCCGCTGAGCGGACCGACGGTGACGGTGGAACCCGCGGCCATGGCCGGGTTCTTCCTGCCGCTGAAGACACTCGTACCGCCGCTCCCCTTCACGAGGGTGAGGGCGGACGAGACCGAGTCCCGCGACACCGCGATCGGCACGGTGATGGCGGAGGACTTGATGGTGATGGTGGCCGAGGTGCCGCTCTGGGTGGCGGTGAGCGTGGCCGCTCCGCCGCCGTAGATACCGCAGTTCGCGTTGATGGTCGCCGACTGTGGGGTGACGGCGACCGCGGTGGGCGCGAAGGCGAGCCCGACGGCCGCGAGGGCCCCGGCCGCTAACGCCGCACTTGTTGCCGTGCGCTTGCCTCTCATGGGGATCCGCTTCCCTTCCCTGTGAGGATGCCATGTGGGGATGGTCGGAAGGTGCGCCGACGAACGGCAGGCCTGAGCAGGTGGGTGCGGCACGCTGCGGCGGCGGTGCGGATCTGACGGGTCGTCGGAACTTACGGCTCCATTGATGCGCGAGAGGCAGGCGACGGCAAGGATGAAATCCGGACTACTCCGCGGCGCCCGCCGGGACCGTCAGCTTCACGGCTCCGTCGGGCCCGGCGAGCAGCACCGGCGTCTCGGCGCCACCGAGGTCGGCCACAGCGGCCCGGTCCCCGGCAGCGACCTCCGCCGCCTCACTCACCACGGCCGCCGCCTCCAGCGACTGCGCCCCCGACGCCACCGCCATGGCCACGGCGGTCTGCAGCGCGGTCAGCTGAAGATGCTCAAGCTGCACCGACCCGGCGACATACGTACGCCCGGTCTCGTCCCGTACGGCCGCCCCCTCGGGCACGCCGTTGCGGGCCCGTGCCGAGCGGGCCAGGGTCACGATCTTGCGGTCCTCGGGGTCAAGCGCGTTGCTCTCGGTCATGCCCCGAGCATACGGAGACACGGGCCGCTCACCCCGCCACGGGGTACATCGTTCCGCGCCTGCCCTCCGGGGAGGCCAGCCACTCCAGCTTCGCGGCGGTGTTCGCCTCGTCCAGCGGGGTGTGCAGCACGATCGACAGATCGGGCCGGGCGGGCACCGTCAGCACCGTCGACTCCACCGCCAGCAGCCCGACCACAGGATGGTGCAGCTCCTTGCGGACCTGTCCGGCGTCCTCGATGCCCTGCTCGGCCCACAGCGCCAGGAACTCCGGGCTCGCCTCGCTCACCTCGGCGAGCACCGCCCGGTACCCCTCGTCGTCCGGCCGGGCGGCACAGGCGGCCCGGAACTGAGCGACGACCGTACGCGCGTTCCGCTCCCAGCTCCTGCTCCGCGACCGGTACAGCGGATCGGTGAAGAAGTCGATGAGACAGTTCTGGGTGATGCCGGGCCGCATGCCGAGCACCAGCGCGGCGGCCTCGTTGTACATCACGCAGTTGTAGTACCGGTCCATGATGTGCGCCGGATACGGCATCCAGGTGTCGATCAGCCGCCGCAGCCCGTCGCACATGTCCCGCTTCTCGGGCGCCACTTCGGGCGCGGGCGGGTTCAGCCCGGCGAGCAGGTACAGGTGCCGCCGCTCGGCGTTGCTCAGCCGCAGCACCCGGGCGACGGAGTCGAGGACCTGCGGGGAGACGGAGATGTCCCGCCCCTGCTCCAGCCACTGGTACCAGGAGGCGCCCACCCCGGCGAGCACGGCGACCTCCTCGCGGCGCAGCCCGGGCGTACGGCGCCGGCCGCCGCCGACCGGCAGTCCGGCATCCTCGGGACTGACCCGGGCCCGCCGGCTCATCAGGAACTCGCGCAGCTCGTTCCGCCGGTGGTTCTTCATCGCCTCCGCAGCAGGCACGTACCCGCTCCTCCCCCGTCGCGTCTGGTGGTGCCACCACCACCATAAGTTCCGACTCCCCACCCGTATTCCGCGGGCCCGAAGCTCGTTCCATGGCGATCGACACCACCACCCGACCCACCACCCCTGTAGGCGAACCGCTCGGCGCCCCCCGGCTGTCGACGCGCGACAAACTCGTCCTCTTCGTCCTGTGCGCGGCCCAGTTCATGGTCGCCCTGGACTTCTCCGTCCTGAACGTGGCGCTGCCCGACCTCGGCACCGACCTCGGCATGAGCCGCTCCGCCCTGCAGTGGGCGGTCACGGCGTTCGCGCTCCCGTCCGGCGGCTTCCTGCTCCTGTTCGGCCGGATCGGCGACCTGTACGGCCGCCGCAGGCTGTTCCTCGCCGGCCTGGGCCTGTTCGGCGCGGCCTCGCTGCTGGCGACCCTGGCCTGGGATCCGGCGGCGTTCCTCGCCGGGCGCGCCCTGCAGGGCCTCGCGGCGGCGGCGATCGTTCCGACGGGCATGTCCCTGCTGACCACCACGTTCCCGGAGGGGCCGGCCCGCGACCGCGCCCTCGGCATCTCGGGCACGCTGCTGTCGCTGGGCTTCACCGTCGGCATGGTCGCGGGCGGTGGGCTCACCGACGCGCTCGGCTGGCGCTCCACGATGGCCCTGCTCACCGTGTTCGCGCTGATCGTGCTGCCGCTGGCGCCGGGCCTGCTGCCGGAGTCCCGCACCCCGGACCGCCCGCGCCTGGACGTGCCCGGCGCGGTCACCGTCACCACCGGCCTGCTGTCGCTGATCTACGCCCTGTCCACGGCCGCCGACCACGGTTTCGGCCGCCCCGACGTCATCACGGCCCTGATCGCCGGCCTCGCCCTGCTGACCGCGTTCACGGTGATCGAATCCCGCACGCAGGCCCCCCTGGTCTCGCTGCCCATGCTGCGCCGCCGCACGGTGGCGTGGGGCAACCTGGGCGGCCTGGTCACCTTCTCGATGATGTCGACGGTGGTCTTCGTGCTGACCCTGTACCTCCAGGAGATCCTGCATCTGTCGGCGTTCGAGACCGGTCTGGTCTTCGGCGTCCAGGGCGTGCTCTCGGCGGTCGCGGGCACGCTCGCCCCGAAGGCCATCGGCCGCTTCGGCGCCCGCCGCACCCTGGTGGGCTCGCTGGCCGGACAGGGCGTGCTGGTGGGGGCGCTGCTGCCGCTGAACACCCACAACTGGTCGGTCTGGCTCGCCACGGCTGCCGTGTCCCTGGCCAGCATGTGCCACCTGGGCGCGATCATCTCGTACGGCCTGACCGTCACCTCCGGCGTCCCGGACGAGGAACAGGGCCTGGCCACGGGCCTGGTGACCTCCACCCAGCAGGTCGGCCTCACGGTCGGCATCCCGCTGCTGGGCGTGCTGGCCACCACCTCCGGCAACCTGCTGACCGGCGTCCACACGGTCCTCGCCCTGGACGCGGCACTCGTCCTCGCCGCCGCGGTCCTGGTCGCCCTGGGCCTGCGCGGAGCCGACTCCAGGGCCTGAACGACCCGCTGCGCGCGGCCGTGTGCACAACACGGCCGCGCGCAGCGTCGTTCACCAACGGCCTACGGCCGGTCCAGCCGCAGCCGCTCCGCCCTCGGCAGCCCCGCGACGACGAGGTCGTACGAGTCCTCGATCAGCTCCTTCACGAGCCGGTCGGGGAGCCCGCCGTCCACGGTCACGGTGTTCCAGTGCCGTTTGTTCATGTGGTACCCGGGGATGATCAGCCCTTCGTGCTCGCCCCGCAGCCGGACCGCGTCCTCCGGGTCGCACTTGAGGTTGACCGTCAGGGGCCGCGCGTCCAGCCAGCTCAGGGCGAACATCTTGCCCAGCACCTTGAAGACCGAGACCTCCGGGCTGAACGGGAAGTCCTCCACGGCCGCGTTGAAGGACAGGCAGAAGGCGCGCAGTTTCTCGGGGGTCACTCCGGCTTCGTCTCCTCCGCGGCCGGCGCGGGTACCGGCTCCACCAGCACGGTCACGATCTTGTTCCGGCGGCCGGACGCGGCCTCCGCCGTCAGCTTCAGCCTGCGGCCGTCGGGCAGTTCGACCTCGGCCGACGCGCCGGCGATCGGCACCCGGCCGAGGGCCTTGGCGAGGAGTCCGCCGACGGTCTCCACGTCCTCGTCGTCGAACTCGTCCAGGCCGTACAGCTCGCCGAGGTCGGTGATGTCCAGGCGGGCGGTGACCCGGCAGCGGTCGTCGCCAAGGCGCTGGACGGGCGGGAGTTCCTGGTCGTACTCATCGGTGATCTCGCCGACGATCTCCTCCAGGATGTCCTCGATGGTGACGATCCCGGCGGTGCCGCCGTACTCGTCGATGACGACGGCGACGTGGTTGCGTTCCTTCTGCATCTCGCGCAGCAGGTCGCCGGCGTTCTTGGTGTCGGGCACGAACACGGCGGGGCGCATGGCCGTGGAGACCAGGTCGCCCTCCGCGTCACGGTTGATGTGCGTCTTGCGGACCAGGTCCTTCAGATACACGATCCCGACGACGTCGTCCTCGCTCTCCCCGGTCACCGGTATGCGGGAGAACCCGGAGCGCAGGGCGAGGGTGAGGGCCTGGCGGATGGTCTTGAAGCGCTCGATGGTGACGAGGTCGGTGCGGGGCACCATGACCTCGCGGACGAGGGTGTCGCCCAGCTCGAAGATCGAGTGCACCATGCGGCGCTCCTCGTCCTCGATCAGCGACTCCTTCTCGGCGAGGTCCACCAGCGCGCGCAGCTCCGCCTCGGAGGCGAACGGCCCGCGACGGAAGCCCTTGCCGGGCGTCAGCGCGTTGCCGATGAGGATCAGCAGCGACGGGATCGGGCCCATCACCCGGGCGAGCGGCAGCAGCACGTACGCCGCCACCGTCGCGGTGTTGAGCGGGTGCTGGCGGCCGATGGTGCGCGGGGAGACGCCGACGGCGACGTACGACACCAGGACCATGACGCCGATGGCGACCAGCAGCGCCTGCCAGGTGGCCGCGAACTCCTGCAGGCAGGCGTAGGTGACCAGGGCCGCCGCGGCCATCTCGCAGGCGACGCGGACCAGCAGGGCCACGTTGAGATAGCGCGTGGGGTCGGCCGCGACCTGGGCGAGCTTGGCGCTGCCCCGGCGGCCGGACTTCACGGCCTCCTCGGCGCGGAAGCTGGACACGCGTGCGATGCCCGCCTCCGCACAGGCGGCGAGCCAGGCGACGACGACGAGCGCGATCGCGCCGAGGACGATCTGCGGACTCATGGGAGGACCGTTTCGCTTACGAGACGGTCGGCGCCGGCGACGGCCCGGTCAGCCCGCGCTCGGCCCGCCACCCGTCCACGATGGCGGCCTGGAGCCCGAACATCTCCGCCTTCTCGTCGGGCTCCTCGTGGTCGTACCCCAGCAGGTGCAGCACACCATGGACGGTGAGCAGCTGGAGCTCCTCGTCCATGGAGTGCTGCGTCGGCGCCTCGGCGCCCTGCTTGGCGGCGACCTCCGGGCACAGCACGATGTCGCCGAGGAGCCCCTGCGGGAGCTCGTCGTCGTCCTTCGTGGGCGGGCGCAGCTCGTCCATCGGGAAGGACATGACATCGGTCGGACCCGGAAGGTCCATCCACTGGATGTGCAGCTGCTCCATGGCGTCGGCGTCCACGACGATCACCGACAGTTCGGAGAGCGGGTGGATGCGCATCCGAGCGAGCGCGTAGCGGGCGATGTCCAGGACCGCCTGCTCGTCTACCTCGGTGCCGGACTCGTTGTTGACGTCGATCGACATGGCCGTACTGATCTACTTCCCCTTGGTGCCCTTGGCACCGGTCTTGCCATGGCCGCCCTTGTGGGTGCCGTTCTCGGTGCCGTGCTTGCTGTCGTACAACTCGTACGCGTCGACGATACGGCCCACCAGCTTGTGCCGGACGACATCGTGGGAAGACAACCACGAGAAGTGGACGTCCTCGACGCCCTCCAGGATCTCCTGCACCTGCCGCAGACCGGACTTGGTGCCGTTCGGCAGGTCGACCTGGGTCACGTCGCCCGTGATCACGATCTTCGAGTCGAAGCCGAGGCGGGTGAGGAACATCTTCATCTGCTCGGGGCTCGTGTTCTGGGCCTCGTCCAGGATGATGAAGGCGTCGTTGAGCGTGCGTCCGCGCATGTAGGCGAGCGGCGCGACCTCGATGGTCCCGGCGGCCATCAGCCGCGGAATGGAATCCGGGTCGAGCATGTCGTGCAGCGCGTCGTACAGCGGGCGCAGGTAGGGGTCGATCTTCTCGTAGAGCGTGCCGGGCAGGAAGCCGAGCCGCTCGCCCGCCTCCACCGCCGGGCGGGTCAGGATGATCCGGTTGACCTGCTTGGACTGCAGGGCCTGCACGGCCTTGGCCATGGCCAGGTAGGTCTTGCCGGTACCAGCGGGCCCTATGCCGAACACGATGGTGTGCTTGTCGATCGCGTCGACGTAGCGCTTCTGGTTGAGGGTCTTGGGGCGGATCGTACGGCCGCGAGAGGACAGGATGTTCTGCGTCAGCACCTGCGCCGGGGTCTCCGCCCCGTCGCTCGTCCCGTTCTCGCTCGCCTTGAGCATGGCGATCGAGCGTTCCACTGCGTCCTCCGTCATCGGCTGCCCGGTGCGGAGCACCAGCATCATCTCGTCGAACACGCGCGAGATCAGGGCGACATCGGCGGGATCGCCGACCGCGTTGATCTCATTGCCCCGGACGTGTATGTCGGCCCCCGGGAAGGCCTTCTCGATCACGCGCAGCAGGGAGTCGCCGGATCCCAGTACGGTGACCATCGGGTGCTGGGCGGGGACGGTGAACTGTGCTCTCGCCCGCTCCTGCGCGGAGGTGTGAGCTGTGGGTGTCTGAGTCATGGGCCGGCGCTGTAGGCCTGCGGTTCCTCCTCGTCACGGCCGCACGGCTGAGGGCGGCCTCGCGATTCCAGGGTACGACGGTGGACTGACAAGCCCGAAGGGCTTTTCACGGGGCCACTGCTCAGCGAACCGGGTCAGCCGGCCCGCCGGAACCCGATGGTCGGCACAGCCCGCCGCAGCGGCCAGGGCCGGTCCAGCTGCTGGGGAACGAGCCCCTCAAGGAACGCATACCTCTGCAACGCCGCCGGGTCCTGCCCCGGAAGGGACTGCACCCGCCGCCACCACGCCCCGATCTCCGACCACCCCGGCGCCGACAGGGACCCCCCGAACTCCTGCACCGACAAGGCGGCCGTAAGCCCGGCGAACGCCAGCCGGTCCGCCAGCGGCCACCCCGCCAGGGACCCGGTCACGAACCCGGCGACGAACACATCCCCCGCCCCCGTCGGATCCAGCGCCTCCACGGCGATCGCGGGCACCTCGGCGGCCTCCCCGGTCCGCCGGTCCACCGCGTACGCCCCCTCCGGCCCCAGCGTCACCACGGCCACCGGCACGTACTCGGCCAGGGCGTGCGCAGCAAGCCGCGGGCAGTCGGCGCCCGTGTACCGCTTCGCCTCCTCCGCGTTGGGCAGGAACGCCTCGCAGTGCTCCAGATCGGCGAGCCCGCCCAGATCCCACGCGCCGGTGTCGTCCCAGCCGACGTCCGCGAAGATCCGGGTGCCCTCGCGGGCGGCCCGGGCGATCCAGTGGGCCCGGCTGCCAGGGGTGAGGGAGGCGACGGCGGCCCGCGCGCGGGGCGGGCAGTCGGGGGCGCCCTCTTGGATGAGCACAGCCTCCGGGGGCGGCTCGTGACCGTGGGAGACCATGGTGCGCTCGCCCTCGTAGGCCATCGACACGGTCACCGGGGAGTGCCAGCCGGGCACGGTCCGCGAGGCGGTGAGGTCGATGCCCTCGCCCTGTTCGAGCGCGTTCCAGCAGTAGTCGCCGTAGTGGTCGTCGCCGAAGGCCGCGGCCAGGGAGGTCTTCAGGCCGAGGCGGGCCAGCGCGGTGGCCATGTTGGCGACTCCGCCGGGGCTGGAGCCCATGCCCCGGGCCCAGGACTCGGTGCCGCGCACGGGCGCGGAGTCCAGGCCGGTGAAGATGATGTCCAGGAAGACCGTGCCGGTGAGGTAGACGTCCCAGGGCGGGTCGCCCGGTGTGCGCAGGGCGGCGAGCGGATCGACCTGGGCCTGACAGCGCGCTGCCCGGGTGAGGTGCTCGGGTTCCTCTCCGGCGATGGTGCGGGACGGGCTCACGGTGCGCTCCCTGCGGTGGTGCGGACCTGGCCAGTGTGCACCACACCACACTCCCGGCACGGCCGATCACACAGAAGGCGCCCGGACGCGGAGCGAAAGCGGGCAGGCCTGGGGGTGCCTCCCACGCCGGGCCGTCGTCACCCGAACTCGTACGCCTCCACCTCGGCCAGGTAACGGGCCCGCCGCTCCTCGTCGTCCTCCAGGAAGGAGGCGAGGAAGGAGTTGCGGGCCAGTTCGCGCATCCGGTCCTCGGTCAGGCCCAGGGCGGCGCGCACGGCGTGGAAGTTGTCGCCCGCGTAGCCGCCGAAGTAGGCCGGGTCGTCGGAGTTGACCGTGCACAGCAGCCCGGCGTCGAGCATGGCCGGGAGGGGGTGGTCGGCGAGCGTGTCCACGGTGCGCAGGCGGACGTTCGACAGCGGGCACAGGGTCAGCGGGACGCGCTCGCGCACCAGCCGCTCGACCAGCGCCGGGTCCTCCATGCAGCGCAGCCCGTGGTCGACGCGCTCCACGCCGAGCACGTCCAGGGCCTCGGTGATGTACTCCGGCGGCCCCTCCTCACCGGCGTGCGCCACGCGCCGCAGCCCGAGCGCGGCGGCGGCCTCGTACACCTCCCGGAACTTCACCGGCGGGTGTCCGACCTCGGCGGAGTCGAGCCCGATGCCGGTGATCCGGTCCAGGTACGGCTTGGCCGCCTCCAGGGTCGCCATGGCGGACTCGGCGGACTCATCGCGCAGGAAGCACAGGATCAGCCGGGTGGAGATCCCGTGGTTCTCCCCGCTGCGGCCGAGCGCCCGCCACAGCCCCTCCACGACCGTGCCCATGGCCACGCCCCGGGCGAGGTGGGCCTGCGGGTCGAAGAAGATCTCCGCGTGCCGCACACCCTGCGCGGCGGCTCGGGCGAGGTAGGCGTTCGCCAGGTCCGCGAAGTCCTGCTCGGTGCGCAGGACGGCCATCAGCTCGTAGTAGAGGTTCAGGAAGGACTGGAGGTCCTCGAAGTCGTACGCCTTGCGAAGCTCGCCCGTGTCCGCGTACGGAAGGGTCACGCCGTTGCGGGCGGCCAGCTCGAACGCCAGCTCGGGCTCCAGGGTGCCTTCGATGTGGAGGTGCAGTTCTGCTTTCGGAAGGGGCATCAAAGCATCGTACGGGGCGTTTTATCGCCGTTTCGGAACCGGCACTCGCTGGAGGTCGTGCGCCACGGTCAGCTCGCCCTCGAAGCCGGCCGCCCGTGCCTGCCGCTCGAACTCCTCCGGTTCGGAGTAGCGCTGGCTGAAGTGGGTGAGGACCAGGTGGCGCACACCGGCGTCCCGCGCCACGGCCGCCGCCTGCCCTGCGGTCAAGTGCCCGAAGTCGACGGCCATTTCGGCGTCCTCGTCGAGGAAGGTCGACTCGATGACGAGCATGTCGCAGCCCTCGGCGAGTGCGTACACCCCGTCGCACAGCCGGGTGTCCATGACGAACGCGAACCGCTGCCCGCGCCGCACCTCGCTGACCTCGTCCAGGGTCACGTCCCCGAGCCTGCCCTCGCGCTGGAGCAGGCCCACGTCCGGGCCCTTGATCCCGCGCTCGGCGAGCCGCTCGGGCAGCATGCGGCGCCCGTCGGGCTCGGTCAGCCGGTAGCCGTAGGACTCGACGGGGTGGGACAGCTTGCGGGCCTCGAGGGTGTACGACGGGGTCACCGCGAGATCGCCGTCGGCGTCCACGGGTGCCTCGGTCAGCTCGACGGTCTCCCGGTATGCGGTCGCGTACCGCAGCCGGTCGAAGAAGCGCTGACCGGAACGCGGGTAGTGGGCGGTGATCTCGTGCGGGACCTTGTCGAGGTTGATCCGCTGGATGACGCCCGCGAGGCCCAGCGAATGGTCCCCGTGGAAGTGCGTGACGCAGATCCGGTTCAGGTCGTGGGCGGCGACCCCGGCGCGCAGCATCTGCCGCTGTGTGCCCTCGCCGGGGTCGAACAGGATGCCCTCGCCGTCCCAGCGCAGCAGGTAGCCGTTGTGGTTGCGGTGCCGGGTCGGGACCTGGCTGGCGGTGCCGAGGACCACCAATTCACGGACCGACATGGCGACTTATCCGGGGGGCCACTGCATGCCACGGCCGCCGAGGACGTGCGCGTGGGTGTGCCAGACGGTCTGGCCCGCGCCGCTGCCGGTGTTGAAGACGATGCGATAGCTCTCCAGCTTGTCCTCGTCGGCGACGGCCTGCGCCTCGCGCAGTATGTCGGCGGCGACGGCCGGTTCCGCGACGGCGAGTTCGGCCGCGTTCTTGTAGTGCACCTTGGGGATCACCAGGACGTGTGTGGGCGCCTGGGGGTTTATGTCCCGGAAGGCAACGGTGGTTTCCGTCTCTCGGACGATCGTCGCCGGGATGTGCCCCTCGACGATCTTGCAGAACAGGCAGTCGTCCTGCGGTTCTCCCGCCATTGCGCTGCGCTCGCTTTCGCCGGTGATCAGTACGGGGGCATGGTAGTCGGTCGGCTGCAGGTCGGTGGGGGCTGGTCGCTCCCCCAAGCTCTCAACTACGTTCGAGCAGGGAGGTACCCCCATCGCGGCGGAGCCGCATATCGATACAGTCCCGCGCCCCTCAGGTGGGCATGGTCGGCGGTGTCTTCGCAGGCGCCGTCTCCAGCGCCTCCAGCGCCAGCCTCACTGCCTCGTCCAGCTGGGCGTCTCGCCCCTCCGCCCAGTCCTGTGGGCGCTGTACGACCTCCACGTCCGGGTCGACGCCGTGGTTCTCGACGTCCCAGCCGTAACCCTCCAGCCAGATCGCGTACTTCGGCTGGGTGATCAGTGTGCCGTCGACCAGGTGGTAGCGGCTGTCGATGCCGACGACCCCGCCCCAGGTGCGGGTGCCGACGACCGGGCCGATGCCGAGGGCCTTGATCGCCGCGTTCACGATGTCGCCGTCGGAGCCGGAGAACTCGTCGGCGACGGCGACGACCGGTCCCCGGGGCGCGTCCAGCGGGTAGCTGGTGGGCCGCATGCCGCGCGGCATGTCCCAGCCGATGATGCGCCGGGCGAGTTTCTCCACGACGAGCTGGGAGGTGTGCCCGCCCCGGTTCTCCCGGACGTCGACCACGAGCCCCTCGCGGGCGACCTCCACGCGCAGGTCGCGATGGATCTGCGCCCAGCCGGGGGCCTGCATGTCGGGGACGTGGAGGTAGCCGAGCCGGCCGCCGGAGGCCGCGTGGACGTGGGCGCGGCGGCCGACGACCCAGGCGTGGTAGCGCAGGGGCTCCTCGTCGGCGACGGGCACGACGACGGTGTGCCGTAGCTCGCCCCCGCCCGCCGGGGAGACGGTCAGCTCCACCGGGTGTCCGGCGGTGCCGACGAGCAGCGGGCCGAGGCCGGTGACCGGGTCTACGGGGTGTCCGGCGACGGCGACGATCGCGTCTCCGGGCCGTACGGCGACGCCGGGTGCGGCGAGCGGGGAGCGGGCGTCCGGGTCGGAGGTCTCCGACGGCAGGATGCGGTCGATGCGCCAACTGCCGTCCGGGTGGCGGGAGATGTCGGCGCCGAGCAGTCCCTGCCGGGGGCCGCCGCGGTACCGGCCGGGCGGGCTGACGTAGGCGTGCGAGGTGCCGAGTTCACCGTGCACCTCCCACAGCACGTCGACCAGGTCGTCGTGGGTGGCGAGGCGGTGCAGCAGGGGGCGGTAGCGGTCGAGGACGGCGGTCCAGTCGACGCCGCCGAGGTCGGGCCGCCAGAAGTGGTCACGCATGAGCCGGCCGGTCTCGTCGTACATCTGCCGCCACTCGGCGGCCGGGTCGACGGTCTGCCGGACGCGGGCGAGGTCGACGCCGACGCTGTTGTCGCCGTCGTCGTCGGAGCCGGTGCGGCGGTCGCTGGGGACGACCCGGAGGCGGCTGTCGGTCCACAGCAGGACCCGTTTGCCGTCACCGCTGACCTCGAAGTGGCCGGCGTCGGAGGCCAGGTGCTCCAGGCGCCGCTGGGCGAGGTCGTAGCGCTCCAGCTCGGTGTGCGGGTCGGGGTCCTCGGGATGGGCGCGGGAGGCACCGAGGACGCCGTGGACGGGGTGGCGCAGCCAGAGCACGCCGTCCTTGGCGGCGCGGAGCGTGGAGTACCGGCCGGCTTCCACCGGGAAAGGGACGATCCGGTCGGCGAGGCCGTCGAGGTCGATCCGGGTGGCGGGGGTGCCCTCGCTGTCGGGGGTCTCGTCCTTGTCGGGGGTCTCGAAGGGGCGGCCGTGCCGCTGCGGGCCGAACGGGGACGGGGTGGTGGCGGCCAGGGTGATCAGGTGCGGGCGGGCGCCGACCACGAACGCCAGGTCGAAGACGTGCTCGTCGTAGACCGGGTCGAAGGCGCGGTTGGAGAGGAAGGCGAGGTGCTTGCCGTCGAGGGTGAAGGCGGGCGCGTAGTCCTGGAAGCGCAGCGGGGTCGCCTCGGTGACCGACAGGTCGGTGGTGTGGGCGATGCGCAGCTGGGACAGCGGGCGCGGGCCGGGGTGGGCCCAGGCCAGCCAGGCGGAGTCGGGCGAGAAGGCCAGACCGGAGACCTCGCCGTCGTCGCAGCGGTCGACCTCGCGGACCTCGCCGGTCTCCCGCTCGACGAGCAGCAGCCGCCCGTCGTGCGCGGCGACGGCGGCCCGGCTGCCGTCGGGCGCCATGGCCAGCTCCAGGACCCTGCCGAGCTGTCCGGCGGCCAGCCGGCGCGGGGTGGCGCCGGGTACGGTCCCGGTCGCGGGGGCGAACTCCAGGGCGTCGTCGCCCTCGGCGTCGGTCACCCACACCACCCACTCCTCGCCGTCGGCGCGGAAGGTGCGCGGCAGCCGGGCGCGGACGCCGGGGGTGGCGGCGAGGGCGCGGGCGGGCCCGGAGCGGTGGGTGACCCAGTGGACGCCGCCGCGCACGCACACGGCACTGCCGCGCGCGGTGTGGTCGGGGGAGGCGGCCCCGAACCAGCGGGCGGCGTTCACCGGGTACGGCCGCAGGTCCAGCCGGGGCCCGCCGAGCCGGACGTCGAGCCGGCGCGGCTCGGCGCCCTCCAGGTCGTCCAGCAGCCATAGTTCGCCGCCGGAGGCGTACACGACCCGGCTGCCGTCGCCGGCCGCGTGCCGGGCGTAGAAGCCTCCCCCATGCGGGGTGTGCCGGCGCAGGTCGGAGCCGTCGGCGAGGGAGGAGTACAGGGCGCCGGTGCCCTCGTGGTCGGAGAGGAACGCGAGGCGCTCGCCCACCCACACCGGGCACTCGAGGTTGCCGTCCAGTTCGGCGTGCAGCCGTACGAACGCGCCGGTGCCGTCGGGGTCGATCCACAGCTTGCCCGCCGTACCGCCCCGGTACCGCTTCCAGTGGGCGGCCTCGCGGCCCATGGTCGCGGACTGGAGCACGGTGGCCGGGCCGAACGCCACGTCGCCGACGGGCCCGTGGGGCAGGGTCTCGGCCGGTCCGCCGTCCAGCGGCACGGCGTGCGCCCAGGGGCGGCTGCTGGGCCGGCCCTGCGCGCCGAGCGCGAGCACCCGCCCGTCCGGGGTCCAGCCGCGTACGGCGGTGCGCCGGCTGCCCCAGTGGGTGAGGCGGGTGGCGGAACCGCCGGCGACCGGGGCGACGTGCACCTCGGGCGCGCCGTCCCGGGTGGAGGTCCAGGCGATCGAGGTTCCGTCGGGGGATATCCGGGGGTGGGTCACCGGCCTGTTGTCGGCGCTGACCCGCCAGGCCCGGCCGCCGTCGAGGGGCGCCAGCCAGACGTCGTCCTCGGCGACGAAGGTCACCAAGTCGCCGCGCAGGTGGGGGAACCGGAGATAGGCCGAGGATGTCGGGGATGCCGAGGAGTCCGTCGTAGCGCCCTGAGTCACCTGGTCAGCCTACGCAGCGCCCGGCGGTTCCCGCCCCGGTTTCCGATCACTTGCCCTGCGCCGGCCAGCAGGTCGGGTCGCCCTTGCACCAGAGGGTGCGGGTGACGGTGACCGTCACCGTGGGCCGGGACCCGCCGGGCAGCCGGTAGGACGGCTTGTACGAAGGCCTGTACGAGGGCCGGTACGACGGGCCGGGCTTGGAACTGCAGTCGCCGAGCCCGCTGACGTGGAACACCTGCCTGCCGCCGACCCTGGCCGTCAGATCGCCGCGCACACAGGCGCCGTCGACGGCCTTGGTCACCTTCCCGGTGACGGTGATCTTCCGCCCGTCGCCGGTACGGCCCTGGCAGTCGACGGAGACGACGGTGCGCCGTGTCGGCGAGTGCGACCTGCCGGGCGGGTCACCGCCCCGGCCGGTGCAGTTGAGCCAACTGACGTCCACGTGCTGCCGTTTCAGCTCGGCCCTCGCGGTCGTACTGGTGGTGTACGCGGCCGACGCGGAACTCAGCCCGCCCGGATCACACGCCACCAGCGCACCCCCGGCGACCACCGCGAGCCCCGCAATGGCCACGACCCGCGCGCTCCCCGTCCGCTGCCCGTTCCGTCTCAATGCCCCCATGAAGTGCAGCGTGCCACCGGCCCGGCCGGGGCGGTAGGCCACTTGCGGCCACTCACACGTTCGGGAACATCACCTTCGGGTGACGGCCGTCCGGTCCCGTCTACGCTGGCCCGATGCGCAGCGAACGCAGGCTCAGGCGGCTGGTCGTCGAGGACGGGACCGAGTACCGGTGGACCGTTCGGCACCGCCACGACGACGCGGGGACCTGCCAGGAGATCCTGTCGCTGCACCGGGACGGGGCCGCCACCCGGATCGTGTTCCACGGGGTCGCCGCCGGGGCGTACACGCACTCCGGGCTCGTGTTCGACGACCGCGGGCACACGGTCAATCTGCACGAGCCGGGAGTCGTGCGGGCCTTCGCCGACGCCGTGCGGCGGCTCGGCCTGGAGGCCGGTGAGGTGGACGGATGGGCCCTGCTGCCCGGTGTCGCCGTCAGCTGCGCAGGAGGAGCCACTCCTGGAGTTCCACCAGGTTGCCCTCAGGGTCCTTGAGGTGGGCGACGCGCATGCGGTCGGTCATGGGGGCCGGGCCGTGGATCAGGGTGGCGCCCCGGGTGGTGATCTCGTCGCAGTAGGTGTCGAGGTTGTCCACGCGCAGCACCACCAGGGAGCGGTGGCCGGTGGCGGTGTCGCCGAGTTCGTTCAGGACCTCGGCCATCATCGAGCGGTCCTGCAGGGCTATTCCGGCGGAGCCGGCGTGCGGGCTGAACTTCTCGTACGGCCCCTCGGTCGCCCCCGACTGCGGCTTGAGGCCGAGGGTGTCGGCGTAGAAGCGGTAGGAGGCGGCGAAGTCGGTGACGAGGAGCCGGACTTGGGCGAGTTCCATGGAGTTCCCCCGTTGTCGGTCAGGACCAGCGGCCGGTGCGTCCCAGGAGGAGGGCCGCCGCGGCGGTGCCGGCAGTGGACGTACGCAACACGGTAGGACCGAGCACGCAGGCCTGCGCACCCGCCCCCTCGAAAAGCGCCAACTCGTCGCGGGACACGCCTCCTTCGGGCCCGACGACCAGCACGATCTCGCCCTGGTCGGGGAGTTCGGCGGCGGCGAGCGGCGCACTGTCGTGCTCGAAGTCGGAGTGGAGCACGGCGGCGAAATCGGCTTTGGCGAGAAGTGCGGCAACCTGCTTGGTCGTTGCCGCGTCCGCGACCTCCGGGAAGCGGACCCGGCGGGACTGCTTGCCGGCCTCGCGGGCGGTGGCCCGCCACTTGCCGAGGGCCTTCAGACCGCGGTCGCCCTTCCACTGGGTGATGCAGCGGGCGGCCTGCCAGGGCACGATCGCGTCGACGCCGACCTCGGTCATGGTCTCCACGGCGACTTCACCCCGGTCGCCCTTGGGCAGGGCCTGGACGACCGTGATCCGGGGCGAGGGCTCGGGCTCCTCCTCCACGGTGCTCATGCGGACGATCAGCCGGTCCTTGCCCTCGGTGCCGATCACGTCGCACACCGCGAAGCGCCCGTTGCCGTCGGTGAGGACGACCTCCTCGCCGGCCTGGAGCCGCTTCACGGAGACCGCGTGCCGCCCCTCGGGGCCGTCCAGGACGTAGTGGCCGCTGCCTTCGGCGCGGAAGTGCTCGACGACGAAGACGGGGGCCGTCATCGCGCGCCTCCGTCGGACAACGCCGCCCGGGCGTCGACGAGTTCGGCCGCCAGCAGCTCCACCAGCTGCCCGGCGGGCAGTTCGCGGGCCATGCGGTGCCCCTGGCCCGCCCACAGCGCCATGCCCTGCGGGTCACCGGCCTTGGCGGCGGCCTTGCGCAGCGGCGAGGTCAGGTGGTGGATCTCGGGGTAGGCGGCGGGGGCGTAGCGGCCGTGCTCGCGCATGAACCGGTTGACCAGTCCGCGCGCCGGGCGGCCGGAGAACGCACGGGTCAACTCGGTGCGCGCGTACAGGGGGTTGGTGAGCGCCTGCTTGTGCAGGGGGCTGGCACCGGACTCGGTGGTGGCGAGGAAGGCGGTGCCCAGCTGGGCCGCGCTCGCACCCGCCGCGAGGGCAGCGGCGATCTGGCTGCCGCGCATGATGCCGCCGGCGGCGACGACCGGGATGCTCACGGCGTCACGGACCTGGGCGATCAGGGACAGCAGTCCGAGGCCGGAGCCGTCGTTCTCCTGGATGTCCCGGTGGGTGCCCTGGTGGCCGCCGGCCTCCACGCCCTGCGCGATCACCCCGTCCGCACCGGCCCGCTCCACCGCGAGGGCCTCCTCGGCGGTGGTGGCGGTGACCAGGGTGAGGGTCCCGGCGCGGCGGAGGGAGTCGAGGGCGTCCCGGCTCGGGATGCCGAAGTGGAAGGAGACGACCGGCACCGGGTTGTCGAGGAGGACGGCGAGCTTGGCGTCGTAGCCGTCGTCCCGTCCGCTGTCCGGGTCGCCCAGCTCGGTCTCGTACCAGGCGGCCTCACCGGCCAGCTGGTGGGCGTAGACCTCGACGGCGCCAGAAGAGGGCGCGGCGTCAGCCGCTCCGGTGGAGCCGGTGCTTGCACCGGGATACTCGGGCTGCGGCATGAACACGTTGACGCCGAAGGGGCGGCTCGTGAGCGCCCGCAGCTGCTTGATCTCCTGGTACATGCCGTCGGCGGTCTTGTACCCGGCGGCAAGGAACCCGAGACCACCGGCCTCGGAGACGGCGGCGGCGAGCTGCGGGACGGAGACACCGCCCGCCATGGGGGCCTGCACGATCGGGTGGGGGAAGAGATCGGTCAGTGCGGAGGACATGACCGCATGTTGTCACGTCCTTCGAACAAGTCCGAATCCAACCTTCCCCCTGGCACATGCCACTTCTCGGCCGACCGAGCAGGGCCGAGGGTTCAAGGGACGAAGCCCCTTGAACCCTCGGCCTCGGCAACGGTCAGCGACCGTTGAACGCGTCCTTCAGCCGCGAGAACAGCCCCTGCTGCCCGGGCTGGAACTGCCCCTGCGGACGCTCCTCGCCGCGCAGCTTCGCCAGCTCGCGCAGCAGCCGCTCCTGCTCCGGATCCAGCTTGCTCGGCGTCTGCACCTCGACGTGCACGATCAGGTCACCCCGCCCGCCGCCCCGCAGATGCGTGACACCGCGGTTGTGCAGCGGGATCGACTGCCCGGACTGCGTACCGGGCCGGATGTCGACCTCCTCCATCCCGTCCAGCGTCTCCAGCGGCACCTTCGTGCCGAGGGCCGCCGCCGTCATCGGGATGGTGACCGTGCAGTGCAGGTCGTCGCCGCGCCGCTGGAACATCGGGTGCGGCAGCTCGTGGATCTCGACGTAGAGGTCACCGGCGGGACCGCCGCCCGGCCCGACCTCGCCCTCACCGGCGAGCTGGATCCGTGTGCCGTTGTCGACACCGGCCGGGATCTTCACCGTAAGAGTGCGGCGGGAGCGGACACGCCCGTCGCCGGCGCACTCCGGGCACGGGTTCGGCACGATCGTGCCGAAGCCCTGGCACTGGGGGCAGGGCCGCGAGGTCATGACCTGGCCCAGGAAGGACCGGGTGACCTGCGAGACCTCACCGCGGCCCCGGCACATGTCACACGTCTGGGCGGAGGTGCCCGGCGCCGCGCCCTCACCGTTGCAGGTGTTGCAGACGACCGCCGTGTCGACCTGGATCTCCTTGGTCGTCCCGAAGGCCGCCTCGTCCAGCTCGACGTCGATGCGGATCATCGCGTCCTGGCCGCGCCGGGTGCGCGAGCGCGGGCCGCGCTGCGACGCCGTACCGAAGAACGCGTCCATGATGTCGGAGAAGTTGCCGAAGCCACCTGCCCCGAAGCCGCCCGCACCGGCCCCGCCCGACTGCGAGAGCGGGTCGCCGCCGAGGTCGTAGACCTGCTTCTTCTGCGGGTCCGACAGCACCTCGTAAGCGGCGTTGATCTCCTTGAACCGCTCCTGGGTCTTCGGATCGGGGTTGACGTCCGGATGCAGCTCGCGCGCGAGCCTGCGGAACGCCTTCTTGATCTCATCCTGCGACGCGTCGCGGCGCACGCCGAGAACGGCGTAGTAGTCCGTGGCCACTTACGACTCCGCCAGGATCTGTCCGACGTACCGTGCCACTGCGCGTACCGCTCCCATCGTTCCCGGGTAGTCCATGCGGGTCGGTCCGACCACGCCGAGCTTGGCGACTGCCTCGCCGCCCGAACCGTAGCCGACCGACACGACGGAGGTGGAGTTGAGTCCCTCATGGGCGTTCTCGTGCCCGATGCGCACGGTCACGCCCGGATCCTTCGCCTCGCCGAGGAGCTTGAGAAGCACGACCTGCTCCTCCAGCGCCTCGAGCACCGGCCGGATCGTGAGGGAAAAGTCATGCCCGAAGCGGGTCAGATTGGCGGTTCCGCCGATCATCAGCCGCTCCTCGTTCTCCTCGACGAGCGTCTCCAGCAGTGTGGAGAGCACCGTCGAGACCGTGCCGCGGTCCTCGGCCTCGAAGGCCTCGGGCAGGTCCTCGACCAGCCGCGGCACGTCCGTGAACCGGCGCCCCGCGACCCGGCTGTTCAGCCGCGCCCGCAGATCCGCCAGCGAGGACTCGCCGAACGGCGCCGGGCAGTCGACCATCCGCTGCTCGACCCGGCCGGTGTCCGTGATCAGCACGAGCATCACGCGCGCGGGAGCGAGCGAGAGCAGTTCCACGTGCCGCACGGTGGACCGGGTCAGCGACGGGTACTGCACGACGGCGACCTGCCGTGTGAGCTGCGCGAGCAGCCGCACGGTCCGCGCCACGACGTCGTCGAGATCGACGGCGCCGTCCAGGAAGTTCTGGATCGCCCGCCGCTCGGGCGCGGTCATCGGCTTGACGCCGGCGAGCTTGTCGACGAACAGCCGGTAGCCCTTGTCGGTGGGGATCCGCCCCGCACTGGTGTGCGGCTGCGCGATGAACCCCTCGTCCTCCAGGGCCGCCATGTCGTTGCGCACGGTTGCCGGGGAGACGCCGAGGTTGTGCCGCTCGGTGAGCGCCTTCGAGCCCACCGGCTCCTCGGTGCCCACGTAGTCCTGGACGATGGCGCGCAGCACCTGAAGCCTGCGTTCACTCAGCATTCGCGCGCACCTCCAGCACGTCGTCCCCTGGGCCCTTCGGATCGTCCGCCTGGCACTCTTCGCACGCGAGTGCCAGCCTTCCCCGGCCCAGTGTACGGCTGTGGGGTACGCCCCGGGCAAGGCCGGCCCCCGCGTCACCGTGCCCGGTTCGTGTTCAGGATGACCGTTGTCGCTAGCGTCGCGGTATGACGGTGACTTGGGAAGAGGTGGAGTGGGAGCGGCTCGCCACGGGGGTCGGGCGGTGCCGGCTGCCCGGCTGGGACTGCACCGTGGGGCTGGTTCTCGGGGAGGGTACGGGGCTCGTGGTGGACGCCGGGTCGAGCCTGGCCGAGGGCGCGCGGGTGCGGGCGCGGGCGCAGGCGCTCGCGGGTCACCGTGTGACCCATCTCGCTCTCACGCATCCGCACTTCGACCACGTCTTCGGCGCCGCCGCGTTCGCCGGGACGTTTGCCGGGACGTCCGCCGGGGCGGAGGTGTACGGGGCGGTGGGCCTGGACGCGGTGTTCACGTACGAGCGCGAGGAGCTGCGCCAGGACGCGATCCGTCACGGCCTGCCGCCGGCCGACGCGGACGAGGCCGTGGAAGCCCTGGCCCCTCCCCACCACCTGGTCTCGGGCGAGTGGACGCTGGACCTGGGCGGCGGCAGGCAGGTACTGCTGGCCAACGTGGGCCCGGGCCACACCGCGTACGACCTGGCGGTCCTCGTACCGGGTGACCCGGAGGTGGTCTTCTGCGGCGACCTGGTCGAGGAGTCCGGCGAGCCCCAGGCGGGCCCGGACGCGGTCCCGTCCCGCTGGCCGGACGCACTGGACCGCCTGCTGGCGCTGGGCGGCGAGGACGCGCTGTACGTGCCCGGTCACGGAGCGGTGGTGGACGCGGCCTTCGTACGCCGGCAACGCGACGAGCTGGCGGCGCGTTTCGGCGTGTCGTGAACGGGGGTCCACCGCTTCTCCTATCGTCATCCGAATGCGCCAGTACTCCCCCGATCTCACCCCGCCGTGGAAGAAGCAGCAGCCCGTACCGGAGGTCCCGGCGGAGCCCGGCCTGGTGGTGGAGGAGCCCGGCACCGGTTTCTGCGGGGCGGTGATCCGCTGCGAGGCGGGCACGGTGACCCTGGAGGACCGTTTCGGCAAGCACCGGGTGTTCCCGCTGGAACCGCGGGGCTTCCTGCTGGAGGGGCGGGTGGTGACGCTCGTACGGCCGACTTCGAGTCCGGTGAGGCCCACCCGCACGGCCTCCGGCTCGGTAGCCGTACCCGGCGCCAGGGCTCGCGTGGCCCGTGCCGGCCGCATCTACGTCGAGGGCCGGCACGACGCCGAGCTGGTCGAGAAGGTGTGGGGCGACGACCTGCGCATCGAGGGCGTGGTCGTGGAGTACCTGGAGGGCGTGGACGACCTGCCGTCGATCGTCGCCGAGTTCGCACCGGGCCCGGACGCCCGCCTGGGCGTCCTGGTGGACCACCTGGTGCCGGGCACGAAGGAGTGGCGCATCGCCCAGTCGGTGACGAGCGAACACGCGCTGGTGGTGGGCCACCCGTACATCGACATCTGGGAGGCGGTGAAGCCGGCCTCACTGGGGATCGCCGAGTGGCCCCGGGTCCCGCACGGGCAGGACTGGAAGACAGGGGTGTGCCGGGCGCTGGGCTGGCCGTCGGAGAACACCGGGGCGGTGTGGCAGGCGATTCTGGCGCGGGTGGGGTCTTACAAGGACCTGGAGCCGGAGCTGCTGGGGCGGGTGGAGGAGTTGATCGATTTCGTCACGGGTAGCGGTGGGGCCTGACGCCGGGAAGTGTCCCGAATGCTTTGGTGTCCAGTTCGAGTCCCAGAACCTCCACCGGGACTGGATCTCCGAATTTGGTGATCTCCTGGCTCAGGTAGTCGGCGTCCTCGCCCTCGCCTGCGGGCTTCGTCAGCAGGACGCAGTGCGCCATGATCGGGTCGAGGATGAGGTAGGCGGGGACCTTTCCCGCAGCGTAGATCGAGCGTTTGACCACGTAGTCCTGGTGGACGCTGTACTTGGAGACGACCTCGACGAGCATCGTGATCAGCTGGCACGGCAGCAGGCGCCCTGAGCTGGGCAGGAGATCGTGCGCCAGAACCACCAGATCCGGTACCGGCTCACTGGATTCGTCGACGATGTCGACGTCCTGGGTTTGCAGACGCGCCCAGCGCCGCGGGATCTGGTCCTGTACATCGGCAACGATCCTGTTGTGCACGATGTCAGGGCTGGACATCATCACGATCACCCCCCGGAGAAGCTCAACCTTGGCGCCCTCCGGAGGCTCGAACTCCTCGAAGAACTTGGCCATCCCACGCTCGTCCACAGCGGTCATCTCCGTGGCCCTCCACATCCGCCGCGTACTTTTGGCGGCAGCCTACGAATCAGGTTAGGGAGCGAACCGGCATTCCGCAGTGATTCACTCCGCCGAGTGATCAGTCCACCAAGTCCCGCACCACCGCGTCCGCCAGCAACCGCCCCCGCAGCGTCAGTACCGCGTATCCCTCCCCGTACGGCCCTTCCTGGAGGAGCCCCTCCGCCAGCGCCCGCCGGGACGCCGCCAGCCCCTCCTCCTTCAGAAGCGACAGCGGGACCCCCTCCCGCAGCCGCAGCTCCAGCAAGATCCGCTCTACCCGCCGGTCCTCGCCGGACAGCACCTCACGCCCTGCCCCCGGCGACTTCCCCGACGCCAGCGCCGCCGCATACGCCCCCGGATGCTTGACGTTCCACCAGCGCACCCCGCCCACGTGCGAGTGCGCCCCGGGACCGGCCCCCCACCAGTCGGCCCCCCGCCAGTACAGCTCGTTGTGCAGGCAGCGGGCGGATTCGGAGGTGGCCCAGTTGGAGACCTCGTACCAGTCGAAGCCCGCCGCCGTGAGCGCCTCCTCCGCGATCAGGTAGCGGTCGGCGTGGACGTCGTCGTCGGTCATCGGGACCTCGCCCCGGCGGATGCGGCGCGCGAGCTGCGTGCCCTCCTCGACGATCAGCGCGTAGGCCGAGATGTGGTCGGGGCCCGCGCCGAGGGCCGCCTCCAGCGAAGCCCGCCAGTCGTCGTCCGACTCCCCCGGCGTGCCGTAGATCAGGTCCAGGTTGACGTGCTCGAAGCCCGCCGCCCGCGCCTCCGCCACGCACGCCTCGGGGCGGCCCGGCGTGTGGGTCCGGTCAAGGATCTTCAGCACGTGCTGCTTCGCGCTCTGCATGCCGAAGGAGACGCGGTTGAAGCCGCCCTCCCGCAGGGCGGAGAGGTATGCGGGGTCGACCGACTCCGGGTTCGCCTCCGTGGTGATCTCGGCGTCCTCCGCCAGGCCGAACTCCTCGCGGATCGCACCCAGCATGCGTACGAGATCGTCCGCCGCCAGCAGCGTCGGTGTGCCGCCGCCGACGAACACCGTGCGGACCTGGCGGGGGTCGTCGCCGAGCACCTTGCGGGCCAGACGGATCTCGTCGGTCAGGGTGTCCGCGTAGTTGTCGCGGGAGGCCAGCACTCCGCCCGTGCCGCGCAGCTCGGTGGCGGTGTAGGTGTTGAAGTCGCAGTAGCCGCAGCGGGTCGCGCAGTACGGGACATGGAGGTAGAACCCGAGGGGTCGATCGGGCGCCCCGGCGAGCGCGGAGGCGGGCAGCGCGCCGTCGTCGGGGACGGGCTCGCCGTCGGGGAGTGCGGAAGGCATGTCCTCCATTGTCCCGCACCGCGACCGTTGCCCGGCTACTCCTGCTCCGCTACTCCGCCTGGAGCACCAGCAGCGCCAGGTCGTCCTCCGGCAGGCCCCCGCCGAAGTCGTGCACCAGGGTCCTGATGCGTTCCGCGATCAGGTCGGCGCTCAGGCCCGCGCAGCCGGACAGGGCGCGTGCGAGCCCGTCGCCGTCGTCGAACTGGCGGGGCCCGGAGCGGCGCTCGGTGACCCCGTCCGTGACGCACAGCAGACTGTCGCCGGGCCGCAGTTCGAGGGTCTCGCTGGTGTAGGTCTCGTCCTCGACCACGCCGAGCAGCGTCTGCGGCCGGGCGGCGGTGCGCACCGTCCCGTCGGGGCTCAGCACCAGCGGCAGCGGATGGCCGGCGGAGGCGAGGGTGCAGCGGACGCCGCCGTCGTCCAGGGGGGACAGCTCGCCGTAGAGGAGGGACAGGAAGCGGGTCTGCGGGCCGTCCCCGGGGGGCACCGCCCGGCCGCCGGCGGCGACGAGGGCGCGCGCGGCGGCGTCGGCGGCCTCGGTGGCGTCGTCCAGGAGGAGCTGGTTCAGCCGGTCGAGGACGTCGGCGACCCCGTAGCCCTCGCGGGCCAGCAGTCGCAGCCAGGGCCGGGCGAGCCCGATGACGACGGCGGCCTCGGGGCCCTTGCCCTGTACGTCGCCGACGGCGAAGCACCAGCGGCCGTCGCCCGCCGGGAACAGGTCGTAGAAGTCGCCGCTGGGGCCGCCCTTGTCGCAGGGCTCGTAGACGAGCGCGCTGCGCACCCCGGGGATCTCGGCGACCGCACCGGGCAGCAGGCCGCGCTGGAGGACGGCGCTGATGGTGGCCTGGCGGGCGTACTGGCGGGCCGCGCCGATGGCAAGCGCGACCCGGCGGCTGAGGTCCTCCACCAGCCCGGTGATCTCGTCGGGGAAGCGCAGCAGCCCGCACCGGCCGATGACCAGCGTGCCCAGCGGCCGGCCGCCGGCGATGAGCCGGTAGGCGAGCGCCGTGCCTTCGGCACCCTGCGAGCCGAGCGCGTCACCGGGCCAGGGGTACGGCTCCGGGCCCGAGCGCAGTCCGTCGCGCGGGCACGGCGGCTCCTTCTCCAGGGCGCGGCACAGCTCCTCGATGCGGGACTCGCTGGCGTGCCAGACCCGGGCGGGTCCGCAGCCGTCGCCGCCGCGCACGGACGCCTCGTCCTCCAGCCACACCGCGCACCAGTCGGCGAACCGGGGCACGAGCAGCTGGCCGGTGAGGGCCGCGACCAGGTTCTCGTCCAGCTGGCCGGCGAGCAGGTCGGAGGCCTCGGCGAGGAAGGACAGCGCGCCGCGGCCGAGCCAGTCCCGGTCGCTGCCGGGGCGCTGCGGCTGCGGGGCGAGGTCCTCGGCGACCGCCAGGCTCTGCTCCGGGGCGGGGCCGTCCGGGCCGGCGACGCCGCCCGGGGGCAGCCGGGCCCACACCGTCTTCGCGCCGGTGCGGTAGGTGACGCCCCAGGACTCGGCGAGGGTGGCGACCAGGCGCAGGCCGCGCCCGTACTCGGGGGTGTCGCAGGGCACCTCGCCGCCGGCCGAATCGCGCGGGGCGCGGGAGGGGTGCAGGTCGCCGACCTCGACGACGAACGCGCCGGTGTCCTCCAGGCGCCAGGCGACCTCCACGTCGGTGCCGGCGTGGACGACGGCGTTGGTGACGAGTTCGCTGACGACGGCCATGGCGTCGTCGGCGAGCCGGGCCCCGCCCTCGGCGCCGAGGAGCCCGCGGTCGGCCCACTCGGCGAACGCGGCACGCACCAGCGCACGGGCGGCACCCGGCGCGAGGGGGCTTCCGGGCAGGCCGGCGCGCCCGCTCCCCCCACTGGCGCGGTCCTCGGTCTCCCGCTGCGTCGGTATGGCCGCCATGTCCATGCGGCCAGCGTGACAGACAGGGGGCGCATATAAGCGAGGAGTTACCAAACCGGCCAGCGAAGGACGAGAACTGTGCTACGGGAGTGATCCCAGACGGACACTTTCGAGCGAGGCTGGACCGAAGCCGACCAAAGGGGCGCGGGACTGTGCCTGATATGCGGCTCCGCCACGTGGGCGCGAGCAGCCGCCGACAGCCCGCAGCCGCCGACGGCCCCCGCGCCCCCTGTGAGACCGCGACAGGGCCTAGGACTCCCTGGTCCCCGCGTACATCTCGTCGATCAGATCCTTGTACTCCCGCTCCACCACCGGCCGCTTCAGCTTCAGGCTCGGCGTGATCTCGCCGTGCTCGACGTCGAGGTCCCGCGGCAGCAGCCGGAACTTCTTGATCGTCTGCCAGCGCTGCAGCCCCTCGTTGAGCTGCTTGACGTATCCCTCGACCATGTCGACCGTCTGCTGAGCGGCCACGACCTCGGCGTACGACTTGCCGTCCAGGCCGTTCTCCTTGGCCCACTGGAGGATGGCGATCTCGTCGAGGGCGATGAGCGCGGTGCAGTAGTTCCGGTCGGCGCCGTGCACCAGGATGTTGGAGACGTACGGGCACACGGCCTTGAACTGGCCCTCGACCTCGGCGGGGGCGACGTACTTGCCGCCGGAGGTCTTGATGAGGTCCTTCTTGCGGTCGGTGATGCGCAGGTAGCCGTCGGGCGAGAGTTCGCCGATGTCGCCGGTGTGGAACCAGCCGTCGGACTCCAGCACCTCGGAGGTCTTCTCGGGCTGCTGGTGGTAGCCCTCCATGATGCCGGGGCCGCGCAGCAGGATCTCGCCGTCCTCGGCGATGCGGACCTCGGTGCCGGGCAGCGGCTTGCCGACCGTGCCGGTGCGGTAGGCCTCGCCGGGGTTGACGAAGGAGGCCGCGGAGGTCTCGGTGAGGCCGTAGCCCTCCAGGATGTGGATGCCGGCGCCGGCGAAGAAGTAGCCGATCTCCGGGGAGAGCGCTGAGGCGCCGGAGACGCAGGCGCGCAGCCGGCCGCCGAAGGCCTCGCGGAGCTTGGAGTAGACGAGGGCGTCGGCGACCTTGTGCTTGGCGCCGAGGCCGAACGGCACGGAGGAGGTGCCGGTGCGCCGGAAGTTGTCCTGGCTCACCTTGGCGTACTCGCGGGCGACCTCGGCGGCCCACTGGAAGATCTTGTGCTTGGCCCCGCCGCCCTCGCGGGCCTTGGCGGCGACGCCGTTGTAGACCTTCTCGAAGATGCGCGGCACGGCCGCCATGTATGTCGGCTGCACCACCGGAAGGTTCTCGATGATCTTGTCGACGCGGCCGTCCACGGCGGTGACGTGCCCGACCTCGAGCTGCCCGGAGGTGAGCACCTTGCCGAAGACGTGCGCGAGCGGCAGCCACAGGTACTGCACGTCCTCGCCGCTGATCAGCCCGGTCGCGGCGATCGCCTTCGCCATGTACGCCCAGTTGTCGTGCGGCAGACGCACGCCCTTGGGGCGGCCGGTGGTGCCGGAGGTGTAGATGAGGGTGGCGAGCTGCTCCCGGGTGATCCCGCCGACCCGCTCCTTGATCAGCTCCGGGTGCTTCTCCAGGTAGGCGGCGCCGCGCTGCTCCAGCTCGGCGAGGGTCGTCACCCAGTCGTTCGTCTCGACGCCGGCCGGGTCGACGACGACGACCTTGGTGAGGTCCGGCAGCTCGGCGCGCGTCTGCAGGGCCTTGGCGAGCTGGGCCGCGTCCTCGGCGATCAGCACGCGGCTCTCGGAGTCGGAGAGGATGAACGCCGACTCGTCGGCGTTGGTCTGCGGGTAGACGGTCGTGGTGGCGCCGCCCGCGCACATGATGCCGAGGTCGGCGAGGATCCACTCGACGCGGGTCGAGGAGGCGAGCGCCACCCGCTGCTCCGGCTGCACGCCCAGTTCGATGAGCCCGGCCGCGATCGCGTACACCCGCTCGGCCGCCTGGCCCCAGCTCAGCGACTTCCACTCGTCGGGGCCCTGGCCGGAGGCCGGCGGGACGGGGTAGCGGTATGCCTCGGCGTCCGGTGTGGCCGCCACGCGCTCCAGGAAGAGGGCCGCCACGGACGGCGGACGGTTCTCGATCAGGGTCTGTGTGTCGCTCACGACATCCTCCGGGGGCCCGCGACGGTGCGGCTGGCTCAAGTGCGGCTGGGTTGACTCACGGGTGTGGGGGTGGGACAGCTTGTTTAACTCGCGAGTAACTATCGA
This sequence comes from Streptomyces sp. NPDC002671, assembly GCF_053592475.1. Classification (NCBI taxonomy): domain Bacteria; kingdom Bacillati; phylum Actinomycetota; class Actinomycetes; order Kitasatosporales; family Streptomycetaceae; genus Streptomyces; species Streptomyces sp. NPDC002671. The sequence goes on along the minus strand of NZ_JBSFVU010000022.1, from coordinate 100,466 downwards.
GCAGGGATCAGGGTAAGCGTCGACCGGCCGCTGCGTAAGGGGCATCGGCCTGTCACTTTCGACGGAACGCGAAGCTACGTATGCGTATACGTATGCGCAGAAGCCCGCCGCGCTTTCGCACGACGGGCCCCCGTCTGCCCGGTTTGCGGGCGTCACCAGTTGTTACCTCTGGTTACTTCTTGCTCTTGGCCGAACTCGCGCTGTCATCGCTGGAGAGGACGGCGATGAAGGCTTCCTGCGGAACTTCCACCGAACCCACCATCTTCATCCGCTTCTTGCCTTCCTTCTGCTTCTCCAGCAGCTTCCGCTTACGGGAGATGTCACCGCCGTAGCACTTGGCGAGGACGTCCTTGCGGATGGCGCGGATGGTCTCGCGGGCGATGACCCGGGAGCCGATGGCGGCCTGGATCGGCACCTCGAAGGCCTGCCGCGGGATGAGCTCGCGCAGCTTGGCGACGAGCCGCACCCCGTACGCGTACGCGGCGTCCTTGTGGGTGATCGCCGAGAAGGCGTCCACCTTGTCGCCGTGCAGCAGGATGTCGACCTTGACCAGGCTGGAGGTCTGCTCGCCGGTGGGCTCGTAGTCGAGGGAGGCGTAGCCGCGGGTCTTGGACTTCAGCTGGTCGAAGAAGTCGAAGACGATCTCCGCGAGGGGCAGCGTGTAGCGGATCTCGACGCGGTCCTCGGAGAGGTAGTCCATGCCGAGCAGGGTGCCGCGCCGGGTCTGGCACAGCTCCATGATCGAACCGATGAACTCGGTGGGCGCCAGGATGGTGGCGCGCACGACCGGCTCGTACACCTCGCTGATCTTCCCCTCGGGGAATTCGCTCGGGTTGGTGACGACGTGCTCGGTGCGGTCCTCCATGACCACGCGGTAGACCACGTTGGGCGCGGTGGCGATCAGGTCGAGCCCGAACTCGCGCTCCAGCCGCTCCCGGATCACGTCCAGGTGCAGCAGGCCGAGGAAGCCGACGCGGAAACCGAAGCCGAGGGCGGCGGAGGTCTCCGGCTCGTAGACGAGCGCGGCGTCGTTGAGCTGGAGCTTGTCCAGGGCCTCGCGCAGCTCCGGGTAGTCGGAGCCGTCGAGCGGATACAGACCGGAGAAGACCATCGGCTTCGGGTCCTTGTACCCGCCGAGCGCTTCGGTCGCCCCCTTCGCCTGGCTGGTGACGGTGTCACCCACCTTCGACTGGCGGACGTCCTTCACACCCGTGATCAGGTAGCCCACCTCGCCGACGCCGAGGCCGTCGGCCGGGAGCATCTCGGGCGAGCTGACGCCGATCTCCAGCAGCTCGTGGGTCGCGCCGGTCGACATCATCCTGATGCGCTCGCGCTTGTTGAGCTGGCCGTCGATGACACGGACGTACGTCACGACACCGCGGTAGGAGTCGTAGACCGAGTCGAAGATCATCGCGCGGGCGGGCGCGTCGGCGACACCGACCGGGGCCGGGATCTCCTTGACGACCTTGTTCAGCAGCGCGTCGACACCGAGGCCGGTCTTGGCGGAGACCTTCAGCACGTCGGAGGGGTCGCAGCCGACCAGGTTCGCCAGCTCCTCGGCGAACTTCTCCGGCTGGGCCGCGGGCAGGTCGATCTTGTTCAGCACGGGGATGATCGTGAGGTCGTTCTCCATCGCCAGGTAGAGGTTGGCGAGGGTCTGCGCCTCGATTCCCTGGGCGGCGTCGACGAGGAGGACGGTGCCCTCGCACGCGGCCAGCGACCGCGAGACCTCATAGGTGAAGTCGACGTGCCCCGGGGTGTCGATCATGTTCAGGATGTGCGTCGCGCCCTGGTCGGGCCCCTCCGTCGGGGCCCAGGGCAGACGCACCGCCTGGGACTTGATCGTGATACCGCGCTCGCGCTCGATGTCCATCCGGTCGAGGTACTGAGCACGCATCTGCCGCTGCTCGACCACACCGGTCAGCTGGAGCATCCGGTCGGCGAGCGTGGACTTGCCGTGGTCGATGTGCGCGATGATGCAGAAATTGCGGATCAGAGCCGGGTCGGTACGGCTCGGCTCGGGCACATGGTTAGGGGTCGCGGGCACGCAGGGTCCTGTCTCTTGAGGCGCCTTATGCCTCGGGTCGGATCTATACGTTGTCTCCATGGTCCCACGGAGAGCGAGCGGGGACCGTTTTGGGCTGCCCCCGGGGCCACTGGTAATGTAGAGCGCTGTGTCTCATGCCCTCTCAGCAAGAGGCACAACTGGAAATTTTTGAATCAGCGGTACGGGACCCGAGCGGCCCCGCACCAGAACCTGAAAAGGCTCATTCGTGGCGAACATCAAGTCCCAGATCAAGCGGATCAAGACCAACGAGAAGGCTCGGCTGCGCAACAAGGCCGTCAAGTCCTCCCTGAAGACCGCGATCCGCAAGGCCCGTGAGGCTGCTGCCGCGGGTGACGTCGAGAAGGCCACCGAGCTGCAGCGCGCTGCCGCGCGTGCGCTCGACAAGGCCGTCTCGAAGGGCGTCATCCACAAGAACCAGGCCGCCAACAAGAAGTCGGCGCTGGCTTCCAAGGTCGTTTCCCTCAAGGGCTGAACCTCCTTCTGATCTGACCGCCGGAAGGACCCAGAGCGGGCCCTCTCTCATCCGCTCCCGTCCGGCACCCCAGAGCCTGTTCGCGGCCTGCGTTCGCCACGCGGGAACGGGCTCGCCAGCTTGATCCGAAGGCCCTGCCTCCCACCCTTCCCCAGGGCGGGCGGCGGGGCCTTCGGCATACACGGAGGCCGACGCCGACGCCCGCCCGGGGGCTCCGCCGTGAGGTGGTGCACGGTCACCGTGTGCCCGAGGTACGGCCGGTACCGCTGTACGGCTGTACGGCTGTACCGAATTGCGGCCGGTACCGGTGTTCGGCCGGTCCCGATGTGCCGCCGGTACCCGTGTTCGGCCGGTGCCTACGATTCCCCGCGCCCGCGGTTCCGCAGCGGCCGGATCAGCCCCGGCCCCTGGACCGCGCGGCCCGGGCGATCGCCACGACCGCCTTCTCCAGGGCGTACTCGGGGTCGTCGCCGCCGCCCTTCACGCCCGCGTCGGCCTCGGCGACCGCCCGCAGGGCCATCGCGACCCCGTCAGGGGTCCAGCCGCGCATCTGCTGCCGCACCCGGTCGATCTTCCACGGCGGCATGCCCAGCTCCCGCGCGAGATCGGCGGGACGGCCGCCGCGCGCCGAGGACAGCTTGCCGATCGCCCGGACGCCCTGCGCCAGCGCGCTGGTGATCATCACCGGCGCGACCCCGGTCGCCAGCGACCAGCGCAGCGCCTCCAGCGCCTCCGCCGTACGCCCCTCGACCGCCCGGTCGGCGACCGTGAAGCTCGACGCCTCGGCCCGCCCCGTGTAGTACCGGCCGACGACGGCCTCGTCGATCGTCCCCTCCACGTCGGCGACGAGCTGCGACGCCGCGGAGGCCAGCTCCCGCAGATCGCTGCCGATCGCGTCGACCAGTGCCTGGCACGCCTCGGGCGTGGCCGACCGCCCGAACCCCCGGAACTCCCCTCTCACGAACGCCAGCCGGTCCGCCGGCTTGGTCATCTTCGGACAGGCCACCTCCCGCGCTCCCGCCTTGCGCGCGGCGTCCAGCAGCGCCTTGCCCTTGGCGCCACCCGCGTGCAGCAGCACCAGGGTGATCTCCTCGGCGGGCGACCCGAGGTACGCCTTCACGTCCTTGACCGTGTCGGCCGAGAGATCCTGCGCGTTGCGTACGACCACGACCTTGCGCTCGGCGAAGAGCGACGGGCTGGTCAGCTCGGCGAGCGTGCCGGGCTGCACCTGGTCCGGGGTCAGGTCCCGTACGTCCGTGTCGGCGTCGGCGGCCTTGGCGGCGGCCACCACCTCCTGCACGGCACGGTCGAGCAGGAGGTCCTCCTGGCCCACGGCGAGCGTCACGGGGGCGAGAGGGTCGTCATTCGCAGTCTTTCTGGCCATCGCTCAAAGCATCCCACGCGGCACTGACAACGAACCGGCCGCGGACCCTGACCGGTCCCCGAGCGTCCCCGGAGTCCGTCTCGGGGTCACGGCTCCTCGCGCCAGCCGTCCCACTCCCCCGCGAACGCGTCCAGCTCCGCCGGGTCCAGCAATTCGTTCTCGTCCCGCAGGACGACGAGCCACTGGGCGTCCTCGGCGTCGTCCTCGCCGGCCAGGGCGTCCCGGACGATCCGGGGCTCCTCGTGGACGCCGAACCGCTCCCGGAGCGCCTCGGCAGCCTCCTCGGCGGCCTCGCGGTCGGGCAGCACCAGCACGTGTCTCACATCGCTCACGGGCCCATTCTCCGGCACCGCACGAGCGCCGAACGGGCAGGTCAGCCCTGGGGGCAGCTCGGTGGTGGCCCGGCTGCCGCCCTTGTGTACGAACCGGTCGCTTTGAAGTTCTCTCCCGGCCGCCGGAGCAAGTACGGGACTCGTCACCCAGCCAGCGGCACCCAGTGCGGCTTTCGCCCAACCGTCAGCCTTTCGCCGTCCGCTCCCCCGCCCCCGCCGACCGCGAGCGGCCCGTCCCGGTCCGTGCGCAGCACCACCGCCCCGCCGGTCCGCAGCGCGGCCACGGTCGCCGGTGCCGGGTGCCCATAGGGGTTGTCGGCGCCCACGGAGATCAACGCCACCCGTGGGGCCACCAGCCGTATGAGGTCCGGGTCCTGGTAGACCGAGCCGTGATGGGCCACCTTCAGTACGTCCACCGCCGCCAGTCCGGCCGCGTCCGGCGAGTGCAACAGTGCCTGTTGGGCCGGGGGTTCGAGGTCCCCGAGCAGCAACATCCGCAGCCGGCCCGTCCGGACGAGCAGCGCGACACTCGCGTCGTTCGGGCCGTCCGGCTCCGGTGCCGGGCCCGGCGGGGGCCACACCACGCGCCAGGCCAGCGGTCCGGTGCGCCGCTGCTCCCCCGCCACGGCCCGGCTGAGCGGGATGTGCCGTTCGGCCGCCTCCCTTCGCACGAACTCGGCCTGGTCCGCGGGTTCTTCGAAGCCCGTGGTCTCGATCTCGGCCACCGCGCGACCGCGCAGCACTCCAGGCAGTCCCGCCACGTGGTCGGCGTGGAAGTGGGTGAGGACGAGGAGGGGGATGCGCGTGACGCCCAGCTCCCGCAGGCAGTGGTCGACCAGCTCGGGATCGGGCCCCGCGTCCACGACCACGCCGGCTCCCTCACCCACCGCCAACACGGTCGCGTCGCCTTGTCCGACATCGCACATCGCGAACCGCCAGCCCGGCGGCGGCCAGCCCGTGATCACCCTGGTCAGCGGCGCCGGCCGCACCACCGTTAGCAGGAGCAGCAGGCCGAGCGCCCCGCACCACCACGGGTGCCGCAGCAGTCGCCGCCCGGCGAGGACGACGGCCACGGTGACCGCCGCCAGCAGCAGCGCTCCCGGCAGGCTTGCGGGCCAGTCCACTCCCGCGCCGGGCAGGGCGGCCCCGGTGCGGGCGACCCCGGCGATCCAGCGCGTCGGCCAACTCGCACACCAGGCCAGCACCTTGGCCACCGACATCGCCACCGGCGCCGCCACGAGCGCCGCGAACCCCAGCACCGTGGCCGGTGCCACCGCCACCTCCGCCAACAGGTTGCAGGGCACCGCCACCAGGCTCACCCGGGCCGACAGCAGCGCCACGACCGGCGCGCACACGGCCTGCGCGGCGGCAGCGGCGGCCAGCGCCTCGGCAAGCCGCGCGGGCACCCGGCACCGCCGCAGCCCCTCGCTCCAGGCGGGCGCCAGCACGAGCAGGGCGCCGGTGGCCAGCACGGAGAGCAGGAAGCCGTAACTGCGGGCCAGCCACGGGTCGTACAGCACCAGCAGCAGGACGGCCGTGGCCAGCGCCGGGATCAGGGACCTGCGGCGCCCGGTGGCCAGGGCCAGCAGGGCGACCGCACCGCAGGCCGCGGCCCGCAGCACGCTGGGATCGGGCCGGCACACGACCACGAACCCCACCGTGAGCACCCCGGCGAGCAGGGCGGTCGCCCGCAGCGAGAGCCCCAGGCGCGGGGCCAGTCCGCGGCGCTCGGTCCGCTGGGCCAGGCCGGGCGGTCCGATGAGCAGGGCGAGCAGGACCGTGAGGTTGCTGCCGGAGACGGCGAGCGTGTGCGCCAGGTCCGTCTCTCGGAAGGCTTCGTCCAGCTCGGGTGTGATCCGCGAGGTGTCGCCGACGACCAGGCCGGGAAGCAGCGCCCGCGCATCCGCCGGCAGCCCGTCGGTCGCCTCCCGCAACCCGGCCCTGAGCCGCCCCGCCAGCCGCTGCGGCCCGCTCGGCCCCGCCACGACGTCCGGCCCCCGCCCGCCCCGCACCCGCAGCACGGCCGAGGTCCGGTCACCGCCCGACCTGGCCGGCGCCAGCCGCCCGCTCACCCGCAGCCGCGTGGACGGCAACAGCCCTGCCCAGGCCGAGCGCCCGCCCTGCACGCCCCGAGCACCGGTGCCCGCAGACGGCGCGGAACTCCCGCCCGCAGCGCCCTTCTCGGCACCGCTCTCCGCTGCCGAGCCGTCCGCGTCGACCATCAGCAGCACCGGGCTGCGCGTCCGCACCCGCGTCCCGTCGCTCATCCCGACGCGCCGCACCTCCGCCCGGGCCAGCACCACCCCCGGCGTCGCATGATCGCCCCGCACCCGCGGCCTGCTCAGCCAGGGGTCTCCGGTCAACTCGACCTCGGCGGTCACGGTCGCGAACCGCCGGGCCAGCTCGGGCACCGGCCCGCGCCGTACATCCGCCCCGTGCAGCCCGGCCGAGGCGGAGGCCGCGGCTACGCAGAGCAGCACCGCGGCCACCGGCACCCGAGCCCAGGCGAACCGTCCGCGCTCCCCCTCGACGGGTCCCGCCCGCAACCGCCGTCCGGGAGCTACAGGACGGCGCCGGCCGGCGCCCTCGGGCCGCCCCACCACCAGCAGGGCACCCCCGACGACCAGACAGACCACCGCGACCCCCACACTCCAGCCCGTCGGGAGGTCCAGCGCCAGCGCCGCCGTGGCCCAGACCGCGAGCGCGGGCGGAACGAGCCGCAGATCCGCCGCATCCGCAGGCCGAGACTCAGCGGCCTCGCCCACCTCCGGCCCTGAGAGCCGTTGCTCCGGAGCGCGACCGGTGACAGCCCCGGATGCCCTGTGCCTCCGATCATCGTCACGTGTGGGGCTCATGGCCGTACCAGACTTCGCAGGTCGGTGAAGCGGCGGTCGCCGATGCCGTTGACCTGGCGCAGTTCGTCCACCGAGCGGAAACCGCCGTGCCGGGTGCGGTAGTCGATGATGTGCTGGGCCAGCACGGGACCGACTCCGGGCAGGGTGTCGAGCTGGTCGGCGGTCGCCGTGTTGAGGGAGACAGGCGCTGTGGAGCCTGCGTCGGCCGGTCCTTGTCCGCCCCCGCCGACCGGGCCGGGCGGCGCCGGTGCCCCCGGCGGCGCCCCGACGACCACCTGTTCGCCGTCCACCAGGAAGCGGGCCCGGTTGAGCCCCTCGGTGCTCACGCCCGGGCGGACCCCGCCGGCCGCGCGCAACGCGTCGGTCACCCGCGAACCGGCCGGCAGGCGCCGGACACCCGGATGCCTGACCTTGCCGCCGACATCCACGACGATCTCTCCGCCCGGTGCCCCCACGGACACACCGGCCGGACGGTCACCGGCCGCCCCTCCTTCGCCCTTCCCCTCACCCGTGCGCCTGCCGAACGGGGCTTCCGCGCGCACCATCTGCGGAGCACTCACGGACTGGGTCCGGCCGGCCCAGAAGTGCTGTACGGCGAGGACGGAGGCAACCAGCAGCACCAAAGAGAGCGCGATCACTCCCCGACGCTCCACCCCGTACCGCGTCTGCAACCACACCGGTGCCCGCTCCCGCAGGGCCAGCCCGGCTCGCTCCCGCCAGCCGGGCACGACGGGCTCCGTCACCTCCAAGAGACTTGCCGCCTCTGGTGGTTCGGTCTCCGGTGATTCGGTCCCGGGCGGTTCGGCCTCGGATGCCGTGACCGTCGACATGCTCGTGACCGACGACGCACTCGTGAACGCCTGGCCGCCCGGCGGGGCGTTGCCCGACTCCCGCCATTCCACGGCTCGTTCGCCGAAGAGGAGTTCCGCTCGGCGGCGCAGTTCCTCCGTCGGGGCGGGTGGGCGTCGGCGGTGGTCGGCGTGGCGGCGGTGGCGGACCCGGCCGTCGGAGGCGGGTCCGCGGCCGGGGCCGCTGGTCGCTGTGGCGGTGCGTGAACGTGATCGAAGTGCCATGCGACGAGGGTCGGGCATTTCACCACTTCGCGATGATCTTGGTCAATTCTCGGGGATTACCGCCCGGTTGTGGAAAACTCCGCCACCCACAAGGGTGAGGCAGCCCGGTCAGCGCGGCGAGACCACCGCTCCCAGCAGCCCAGGACCGGTGTGCGCCCCGATCACCGCTCCGACCTCGCTGACGTGCAGGTCGGCCAGGCCGGGCACCCGCTCCCGCAGCCGGTCGGCGAGCGCGGCGGCGCGGTCGGGGGCGGCGAGGTGGTGGACGGCGATGTCGACATCGGCGCTGCCCGCCCGCTCGGCGACGATCTCCTCCAGACGCGCGATCGCCTTGGACGCCGTGCGGACCTTTTCGAGAAGTTCGATACGGCCGCCGTCGAGTTGAAGCAGCGGTTTGACGGCGAGCGCGGAACCGAGCAGGGCCTGCGCGGCGCCGATGCGGCCACCGCGACGCAGATAGTCGAGGGTGTCCACGTAGAAGTAGGCGGATGTGCCCGCGGCCCGCTTCTCGGCAGCCGTCACGGCCTCGTCGACGGTGCCGCCGGCCTCCGCGGCCTCGGCCGCGGCGAGCGCGCAGAAGCCCAGGGCCATCGCGACCATCCCGGTGTCCACCACCCGCACGGGCACCGGCGCCTCGCGCGCCGCGAGCACCGCCGCGTCGTACGTACCCGACAGTTCGGCGGAGAGGTGGAGCGAGACGATGCCGCTCGCGCCGGACTCGGCGACCCTGCGGTAGGTCTCCGCGAACAGCTCGGGGCTGGGGCGGGAGGTGGTGACCGGCCGCCGCTTCTGCAGAGCCTGCGCGAGGGAACGGGTCGAGATCTCGGTGCCCTCTTCGAGCGCCTGGTCACCGAGGACCACGGTCAGGGGTACCGCGGTGATGCCGTGGCGCTCCATCGTCCGCGGCGGCAGGTAGGCCGTTGAATCGGTGACGATAGCGACATGGCGGGACATGAGCTGGAGGTTACCTGCCGTAGCGCTCGCGCGGCAGCCCGGCCCCTGTCGTGCGCTCCGGAAGCGGCCCTGTCAGGTGCTGCTCTCGGGACGGGGCTTCTTCTCCCAAGGGTAGGCGGGGCGCCGGGACGGCGGGGTGATCGCGGGGGCCGCCGGCTCCTCGGCGCGGCCGGAGCCGGGTGCCTCCGGCCAGGGCGGAGGAGCCGGTGTGGTGTCGGTGCGCGTCCAGTGGCGCAGGGCGCCCGCCTCGACGTCTATCTGGGCGCTGAGCGCGTCCAGGTCGTCGTCGGCGAAGCGGCGGGCCCGGTCGCGGGCCGCCCAGCGCAGCGAGTCCGCGGACTTGGTGATGCGCTCGGTGCGGTGGCGCAGTTCCGGCAGCCGGGCAGTGAGTGTCGCCCGGTCCGGTTCGGACTCCAGGCGCCTGAGTTCGGCGTCCAGTTCGTGTCCGTGCGCGCTGAGCCGCTCGAAGAGGCCGAGAGATTCCTTGAGTGACTCGTCCTCGGCCACGCCCGCGCGCAGGGCGTCCTGGGTGGCGCGCATCGAGGTGCGCAGCGTGAGCCGCAGCTGGGCGACCTCGGCGGCCGGGCCGGTCTGGACGAAGGACTTGGCACGCAGCGTGTGGTCCTCGACCGCGCGGCGGGCCTGGTCGATCGTACGGTCCACGCCACGCTTGGCGGCGCCGACCGCCTTGACCACGGCGTACACACCGAACCCGACGAACAGCAGGAAGAGCAGGGCGCACACGGTGATCACTGCTTCCACGACGCTCCTCCTCCGACCGGTACGGCGCAAGCCGCTGCGCTCTCCACGGTAAACGCGACGGGCAGGCCCGGGGTTCCGAAAAAACCCCGAACCTGCCCGTAGGGGACTACCCCGAGCCGGTCCAGTCGCTTGGCCGCTGCCGGTGCTTACGCCGGAACGATGTTCACCAGCTTCGGCGCGCGCACGATCACCTTGCGGATGCCGGCGCCGTCCAGCGCGGCCACGACCTTCTCGTCGGACAGCGCCACCTTCTCCAGCTCCTCGTCGGAGATCGTCGGCGGCACCTCCAGGCGAGCCTTGACCTTGCCCTTGATCTGCACGACGCAGGTCACGGTCTCGTCCACCACGTACTGCGGGTCGGCGACCGGGAAGTCCTGGTGGACGACCGAGTCGGTGTGGCCCAGCCGGCGCCACAGCTCCTCGGCGATGTGCGGGGCCAGCGGCGCGACCATCAGCACCAGCGGCTCGGCGACCGCGCGCGGAATCGCGCCACCGGCCTTGGTCAGGTGGTTGTTCAGCTCGGTGACCTTGGCGATGGCGGTGTTGAACCGCAGGCCCTCCAGGTCCTGGCGCACGCCGTCGATCGCCTTGTGCAGGGCGCGCAGCGTCTCCTCGTCGGGCTCGGCGCCGGTGACGGTGACCTCGCCGGTGTTCTCGTCGACGATGTTGCGCCACAGCCGCTGCAGCAGCCGGAACTGGCCGACCACCGCGCGCGTGTCCCACGGGCGGGAGACGTCCAGCGGGCCCATCGCCATCTCGTACAGGCGCAGCGTGTCGGCACCGTACTCGACGGCGATCTCGTCCGGAGTCACCGCGTTCTTCAGGGACTTGCCCATCTTGCCCAGCAGACGGGAGACCTTCTCGCCCTGGTAGTAGTAGGCGCCGTCGCGCTCCTCCGCCTCGGCGGCCGGCACCGCGATGCCCCGGCTGTCGCGGTAGACGTAGGCCTGGATCATGCCCTGGTTGAACAGCTTGTGGAACGGCTCCGGGGAGGAGACGTGCCCCAGGTCGTACAGGACCTTGGACCAGAAGCGGGCGTACAGCAGGTGCAGTACGGCGTGCTCGGCGCCGCCGACGTACAGGTCGACACCGCCGTGCGGCTGGCCCTCACGCGGGCCCATCCAGTACTGCTCGATCTCCGGGTCGACCAGCTTCTGGTCGTTGTGCGGGTCCAGGTAGCGGAACTCGTACCAGCAGGAACCGGCCCAGTTGGGCATGGTGTTGGTCTCGCGGCGGTACTTCTTCGGCCCGTCGCCCAGGTCCAGGGTGACGTTGACCCATTCCTCGTTGCGCGACAGCGGCGTCTCGGGCTGGGTGTCGGCGTCGTCCGGGTCGAAGGTGCGCGGGCTGTAGTCCTCGACCTCCGGCAGCTCCAGCGGCAGCATCGACTCGGGCAGGGCGTGCGCGACGCCGTCCTCGTCGTAGACGATCGGGAAGGGCTCGCCCCAGTAGCGCTGGCGGCTGAACAGCCAGTCACGCAGGCGGAAGTTGACGGTGCCCTTGCCGATGCCCTTGCGCTCCAGCCACTCGGTGATGCGCGCCTTGGCCTCGACGACGCCCAGGCCGTCCAGCTTCACGTCGTCGGCGGACGAGTTGACGATCTTCGCGTCGTAGGAGGCGAAGGCGTCGTCCCACGTCGACGTGTCGGTGCCGCGGCCGTCGGTCGGCTCGACCACGCAGCGGATCGGCAGTTCGAAGGCGCGCGCGAAGGCGAAGTCGCGCGTGTCGTGCGCCGGGACGGCCATGATCGCGCCGGTGCCGTAGCCCATCAGGACGTAGTCGGCGATGAAGACGGGGACCTTCTCGCCGTTGACCGGGTTGGTCGCGAACGCGCCGGTGAAGACACCGGTCTTGTCCTTGGCCTCGGCCTGGCGCTCCACGTCGGACTTCGAGGCGGCCTGGGCGCGGTAGGCGGCGACGGCCTCGGCGGGGGTGGCGTGGCCGCCGGTCCACACCTCGTGCGTGCCCTCCGGCCAGGCGGCCGGGGTGAACTTCTCGACCAGCGGGTGCTCGGGGGCCAGCACCATGTAGGTCGCGCCGAACAGGGTGTCGGGGCGTGTGGTGAAGACCGTGATGCGCTCGCCGTCGATCGGGAAGTCGACGCGGGCGCCCTCGGAGCGGCCGATCCAGTTGCGCTGCTGCAGCTTGATGGCCTCGGGCCAGTCCAGCGCCTCCAGATCCTCCAGCAGCCGGTCGGCGTAGGCGGTGATGCGCATGTTCCACTGGCGCAGCTTCGCCTTGAAGACGGGGAAGTTGCCGCGCTCGGAGCGGCCGTCCGCCGTGACCTCCTCGTTGGCCAGCACGGTGCCCAGACCGGGGGACCAGTTGACGGGCGCGTCGGAGGCGTAGGCCAGGCGGTACTCGCTCAGGACCTCGGCGCGCTCGACGGCCGTCAGTTCGTTCCACGCGCGCCCGTGGTCACCGGGTACGGCGCGCTCACCGGACTCGAACTGGGCGACCAGCTCGGAGATCGGGCGGGCCTTCCTGGCTTCGTCGTCGTACCAGGAGTTGAAGATCTGCAGGAAGATCCACTGGGTCCACTTGTAGTAGTCCGGGTCGATCGTGGCGAAGGACCGGCGCTTGTCGTGGCCCAGGCCCAGCCGGCGCAGCTGGGCCTTCATGTTCTCGATGTTGGCTTCGGTGGACACGCGCGGGTGCGTGCCGGTCTGCACGGCGTACTGCTCGGCGGGCAGGCCGAAGGCGTCGAAGCCCAGGGTGTGCAGGACGTTGTGGCCGGTCATGCGCTGGAACCGGGCGTAGACGTCGGTGGCGATGTAGCCCAGCGGGTGGCCGACGTGCAGGCCCGCACCCGAGGGGTACGGGAACATGTCCATGATGAACTTCTTGGGCTTCGCGACCAGCTCGGGGTCGCCGGCCAGGTCGCCCTTCGGGTTCGGGGCCGCGTAGGTGCCGTCCGCGTCCCAGAAGTCCTGCCAGCGTGCCTCGATCTCGGCCGCCAGGGCGGCCGTGTAGCGGTGCGGCGCGGCCACCTCGGCGGTGGCAGCGGGGTTCGTCTCGCTCATGATCCTCAAAGCTCCATCGATCGTCTCTGCCTGCGGAAATGAAAAAGCCCCTCGCACAGGAGGGGACGCCGCGCCGATGCCGACCGCGGTTGCAACCGCCGGTCGGTGCTGATCAGCGCGGCCCGCTAAGCAGAAGGCGTACGGCACGCATGGCGACAGGGTACCGCACCCCTTGAGCAAGCCGCGACGCGCTTCCGTATGCCTTGTGGACATGCCAGAACCCGGACGGAACTGAACCAAGGTCAAGGATTACTTCGCGTAACACCCACTAAGGGACATCGTCCAGTCATATTGTCCGTCAATAACAACGCAATAACTCAAACCCCGTACTGATCGGTATGGCTCCACTTAGAGTTCGGCAGCGGGACCGCTTTCCCGAAACTGCTCGGAGTTGCCCCCATGAACCTTCGTCGTAGTACCCGCTCGCTCCCCAAACCCGGCCGGTCGGCCTATGGAGTGGCGACCGCCGTCGCCTTGCTGCTCATCCCCTTGGCCGTTCTGGTCGGAGGCAGCCCGTTCCGCGATTTCCTGAACTTCGGCGCGGGCGTGCTGTCCCTCGTCTCGCTCAGCTGCTCGGTGATCTGGGGCCTGTTCGCGCAGGACCGCATCTTTCTGAACACCCGGCAGCGCATCGTCGGCCAGGCGGTGCACCGGACGACCGGAATCGCCTCGATCGCGTTCCTGTTGCTGCACATCACCGTCAAGCTCGCGCTCGGCCACACACAACTGATCGCCGCGATCATCCCCTTCTCGCTCGGCGTCACCGGAATCGGCGGTCTGGTCGGGCTGGGTTCGCTCGCCGGCCTGCTGATGATCTTCGTGGGCGTCACCGGCGCCCTGCGCAGCAACTTCGCCACGCCGGCGCCCATCGCCGCCCGCTGGCGGGCCATGCACATGCTGGCCTACCCCGCGTGGTGCGCGGCACTGGTGCACGGCCTGTACGCGGGCCGCCAGGCCAAGCCGATCTTCGTGATCCTCTACATCCTGTCCCTGCTGGGCGTGATGGGCGCCCTCGCGCTGCGCTCCGCCCCGCGCCCGGTCAAGCGCAGGGTCGCCGACCGGCTCATGGCGCTGTTCGGCAGCCCGGAGCGGCCGGCGCTCGACGATCTGGACGCCGGCCGCGCGCGGGTGGCCGAGTCTGCGCTGCCGGGCTACGAGCGCCGGCCCGGGCAGGAGGCGTCGCCCGTCGGCTCGACGGCTCCCCTCTCCGCCTCGCCGTACCCGTCCCCCGCCCCGGAGCCCGCCTCCGGCTTCGCCGCCGCCTACCGCGCGGTGTCCACCGCGGGCCGCCCTCGGCAGCCGTTCGCGACCGGACGGACCACGCGCGTGGACGGCCCCTCCGGTACCTCGGGCAGCTGGCCGGTCCCGTCCCCGCCTCCGGTCGGCGAGGCCCCGCCGTCCGCGTACGACCCGCTGAGCGACACCGGCTACACCATGCCCGTCTACGACAATCCGGGCGCCGCCGGATACGGCGGAAGTGACCTGTACGACACCGGTGAGACAAACGGCCGCTATGCCGCGTACAACCCGGGTGACACGTTCAACAGCGGTCCCGCCACCGAAACACTCCCCGGAGCGTCCTTCGACGCCCCGGGATCGGGCGAACCGTGGAACACGCCTTCCGGAGGCTTTAAGTGAACGAGGCCCTGCCCGACGTTCCCGAAGTCCGCGTGGTCGGGCTTCCCCAGCTCACGTCGGGCTTCGACCTTGTGGAACGACTCGACCTGCCCATGCACCTGAAGGTGCACGGGCCGCTCGACCCCCTGGGCGGCGAAAAGCTCGCGCAGCTCGCCGAACGGATCAACCTCAAGGGCCGCGGCGGCGCGGGCTTTCCCTTCCACAAGAAGCTGCGCTCGGTCGCCGAGTCCGCGATCAGGCGCGGTGTACGGCCGGTCGTCGTCGTCAACGGCAGCGAGGACGAGCCGGCCTGTCGCAAGGACACGGTGCTCATCAACCGAGCCCCGCACCTCATCCTGGACGGCGCGCTGCTGTGCGCCGAGGCCCTGGGTGCCCGCACGCTCGTGGTGGGGGTCACCCGGGAGTCCACCCAGCGCTCCATGGAGGCCGCGCTCGCCGAACGCGGCCTGAGCAACAGCCGCAGATCGGCCCTCCGCGCGTGGGTGCAGCGCAACCCGGTGCGCATGGTCACCGGCGCCGCCGCGTCGCTGATCCGGTCGATCGACGGCGGTCCGGCGATCCCGCCCGGCCGCAAGATCAGCGCCTCGCAGAGCGGCGTCGGCGGGGCGCCCACGCTGCTGTCGAACGCCGAGACGTTCGCACAGCTGGCCGTCGCCGCGCGCATCGGCCCGGACCGCTACGGCAACACCGGCCTGTACGACGAGCCGGGCACCGTCATGCTCACGGTCTCCGGCGCTGTCGCCCGCCCGATGGTGATCGAGGTCCCCACGGGTGTGCCGCTGCGCTACGTGCTGCAACTGGCAGGCGCTCCGCCAGTGCCGCAGGGCGTGCTGACCGGCGGCTACCACGGCAGGTGGATCGACGCGGCGACCGTCGACGAGGCGATCGTCTCCCGCAACTCCCTGGACGCGGTGGGCGGTTCGCTGGGCGCGGGCGCGATCCTTCCGATCGGCCAGGAGACCTGCCCGCTGGGCGAGTCGCTGCGGGTGGCGCAGTGGCTGGCCGAGGAGAGCGCGGGCCAGTGCGGCCCCTGTTACCTCGGACTGCCCGCCGCCGCGCGCGGGATGGAGGAGATCCTGGGCGGCGGCGGCCCGGCCGCCCTGGAGGCGCTGAAGCAGGTCACGCGGAACGTGAAGCGGCGCGGGGCGTGTTCGCATCCGGACGGCTCCGCGATGTTCCTGGAGTCGACCATCAAGGCGTTCACCGACGACCTGGCCGCGCATGTCCTCGGAAACGGCTGCGGACGGCCCGTGGAGGGCGTTCTGCCGCTCTTCGAGGGCGGCAGGGCCCCTGCGGGCATCCCGGGCGGCGGAGAGCCCGCAGAGACCGGCGCGAGCCGCCAGAAGATCTACGTCGACTGGACGCTGTGCCGGGGGCACGGGCTGTGCGCGGACATCCTCCCGGAGGTGTTCGAGCTGGGCGCCGACGGCTTCCCGACCGTCGCGCAGGCGCAGGTGCCGCGCTACGCGGAGGCGAAGGCGCTGCGGGCGGTGCGCCGCTGCCCGGCGCTCGCCCTGCGCCTCGAGGAGGACACGCGCGCGCAGCCGCCGACGCGCAACCTGCCGGTCCTCTCCCAGGGACGGGGCCGACGGGCTCTGGGCCGCTGAGCACACAGGAAGGGCGGGTCACCCGGTTCGGGGGACCCACCCTTCGCGCTCGGCGCTCAGCCGCCGTGTTCCGCAACACGCCGAAGGCGGACCACCCTTCGGATGATCCGCCTTCGATTTCTGTGGAGCTAAGGAGAATTGAACTCCTGACCTCCTGCATGCCATGCAGGCGCTCTACCAACTGAGCTATAGCCCCTTGTTTTATTGTTTCGCCCGGTTCCCCCGGCGACGTCGTAAACATTACAGGTCCGGCGGCGTAGCACCAAATCGGTTTCCGGTCAGCACCGATACGGGCGCTAATGTCGGCTTTCGTGACCGTGATCGCGTCCTCCGCAGCCCACCGCCGGGTGCCGGTCGCCCTGGGCGCGTGCCTGGTGTCGTTCGCGGCGTTCTGGGCCGCACAGCGGGCCGCGCACGTGTCGATGATCGACCTGATGGTCTACCGGACCGAGGGGGCCACCGTCCGCGCGGGCGGCGACCTGTACGCGCTGCGGGCGACCGCCGCGCACCTGCCGACCACCTATCCGCCGTTCGCGGCCCTGCTGTTCACGCCGCTCACCCTGCTGGACACCGCGCCCCTGCGCACGCTGGCGACCGCAGGCAACCTCGCGCTCCTGGTGGTGTTCGTACGGCTGTCGCTCAAACTCGTCGGCCACGCGCGCGCGGAGAGCGTCTGGTGGGTCGCGGCACTGGCGGTGTGGTGCGAGCCGGTGTGGACAACCCTGCGCTACGGCCAGGTCAACCTGCTGCTGGCCGTCGTCGTACTGGGAGACCTGTCCCGCCGTCCGGCGGGCAGGCGGGACCGCTGGGCCGGGACGGGCCTCGGGCTCGCGGCGGCGGTCAAGCTGACGCCGGCGCTGTTCGCGCTGTTCCTGCTCGTTACGGGTGTCATGGCCCGCGCGCGGGGCGGGGACGGGGGGCCGTGGCTGCGGCACGCGCGCGGGGCGGCCGTCGCGTTCGCCGGGGCGACGCTGGGCGCGGCGGCCGTCCTGCCGTACGACTCGTGGCGGTTCTGGACCGGCGCGGTGTTCCACGCGGGCCGGGTGGGGCACGCCGAGGACACCGCGAACCAGGCCCTGCGGGGCGTGCTGGCCCGCCTGCTGCACACTCCGGACCCGGGAGCCCTCTGGGTGGCCGCCGCGGCCGTGACGGCGTGCCTGGGCCTCGCGGTGGCCGTGGCGGCGGAGTTGCGCGGCCGGCGTCCCTGGGCGGTGTGCGCCTGCGCGGTCACCGCGCTGCTGATCAGTCCGGTGTCGTGGACGCACCACTGGGTGTGGTGCGTGCCCCTGGTGCTGCTGCTGTGGACGCGCGGACAGCGGGCCGCCGCCCTGGCCGCGCTGCTCGTCTTCTGCTCGTACGCCCCCTGGTGGGTGCCGCACGGCATCGGGAGTCCCGAACTGCACCAGGGAGTTGCCCAGTTGACGCTGTCCGCCCTCTACGGAGGGGCCGGTGTGCTGTTCCTCACGCTGGCCTGGACATCGTTGCCGGAGCCAGGATCGCGCTCCGGCCCCGTCAAGCCGTGACGAAGGAATAGAACCGCTTGAGCGTGCAGTGTTCTTCCAGGAGTCGGCCGTAGATCGGCTCGCCCTCGAGTTCGCGGTAGGTCTCGATCGGGTCGCCTTTTATGATCAGCGCCCGCGCGCATTCCTCGCACCAGTACTGGTAATCGGGATTGATCGGTTCCATGTCACGGACAATCGGCGTTCCGCTGCCGCACCAGTCGCACTTTCGCCTGTGTGCACCCATCGATCAGCTCCAGCTGTGGCCGCAGGCCGTGCACACGTAGGAGATTCCGCCGTTGTCGCCGAGTACTTGGGCCACATGCGCGGAACCGCAGGAAGGGCAGCTGAGCCGGGTGGTTGTATCCCGTATCAACGCCTCATTGAGGAGGTGGCCGCCCTCCTCGAGGATGCTCGCAGGCATCGCTACTCCCTCCCGTCGGGCCGCGCCCCCTTCCGGCCGTTTGATTCTGCCACGGCCGGGCCAATACGGTCAGCGACGCCTCAGTACCAGTCCGGACACAGCACCCACCGCGGCCAGTGCGGCCAGCACCCACGCGCAGTCCGACAGCGCCTGCGCAGAGGTATACGCCCGCGGAGCCCCAAGCGACTCAAGCCGGTTCAGGAACAGTGTGCCGAAAGCCGAGACGCCGAGCAGCTGACCGAGCTGATTGACCGTCGCCAGCAGACCGCTGGCGTCCGCCGCGTCCTCGGGCCGCACCGTGGCCAGCGCCCGGGTGAGCGTCGGGCTGAAGGCGAGCGCGAGTCCCACGCCCATGCCGGCGTACGCGGCGTAGAGCGCCACTCCCCCGTCGCCGCCGCCGTGGAACGCCAGCCCGATCCCCGCCACGGACACCGCGGCGAGCGCGAACCCGGCCGGGGTGAGCGCCCGCTGCCAGGCTGCGGGCCACCTCCGCCAGGTCAGGCTGACCGCGCCGAAGACGGCCGCGGTCGGGGCGAAGCTCAGCCCGGCCCGCAGGGCGCTGTAGCCGAGGCCGCCCTGGACGTGGAGCGTCAGCGCGAAGAGGAAACCGGCGTTGACCGCCATGACGGCGAGGACGCGGAAGACGGCCAGGCCCATGCCGGGGTGGCGCAGCACCCGGGGCGCGATCAGCGGGGCGCCGCCGCGCCGGGCCAGCCGGGACTCGTAGCCGCAGAACAGCGCGAACAGCAGCACGGCGCCGCCCAGCGACAGCCACGACCACAGCGGCCAGTCCTCCTCCTGCCCGAGCACCAGCGGCACCGTCAGCAGCGACACGGCGGCGGCGAGCAGCACCAGGCCCGGCAGGTCGAGGGCGCGGGCCCGCTCCCGCTCGTCCACGGCTCCGACGGGCAGGACGCGCCGGCCCAGCACCAGCAGGACGACGCCGACGGGCACGTTGACCAGGAACACCGGCCGCCAGCCGGTGCCGAACAGGTCGGCGCTGACCAGCACGCCGCCGACGACCTGGCCGGCCGCCGCGCCCACGGCGAGGACCGCGGAGTAGACGCTGAGCGCCCTGGCCCGGGCCTCGCCGGTGAAGGTCCGCTGGATCAGGCTGAGCACCTGCGGGACCATCAGGGCCGCGCCGACGCCCTGCACCAGCCGGAACGCGATCAGCTCGGTCGATCCCTGCGCCAGGCCGCAGGCCAGCGAGGCGGCCGTGAACAGGGCGAGTCCGGCGACGTGGACCCGGCCGTGGCCGAGCCGGTCGCCGAGCCGGGCGCCGGTGATCAGCAGCACGGAGTAGCTGATGGTGTAGCCGGCGATGACCAGCTGGAGGTCGGCGCCCGAGGCGTCGAGGTCGGAACCGATGGTGGGGGCCGCGACGTTCACGATGAAGACGTCGAGGACGGCCATGAACATGGCGGTGAGCAGGGCCGCGAGCAGGAGCCGGGACCGTTTGTCAGTGCCAGGTGTTTGACTGTCAGTGGTCGGTGCTTCACTGATCGCAGGGCTCGCGCCGGGCGCGGAACCCGGCACGGTTCGAGGTGTCGTCGTCATGGCATCGAGCCTCGCGACTCACCGGTAAGGGTGCCGAGTGCCCGCCGATGCTGGTACTGCCAGCACCTGGCAGGGGACGGCCCGGGTGCCGACGATGGGGACGGACGACGGGGGAACGGGGGAACGACGATGGCGACGAGGACACAACGCCGCAGGCCGGAGCTGGCCGCCTTCCTGCGCAGCAGGCGGGCGCGGGTCACACCGGCCGACGTGGGCATGCCGCCGGGGCTGCGGCGGCGCACACCCGGGCTGCGCCGGGAGGAGGTCGCCCAGCTGTCCGGCGTGGGCGTGACCTGGTACACGTGGCTGGAGCAGGGCCGCCCGATCAACGCCTCCGGGCAGGTGCTGGACGCGGTCGCGCGCACGCTGCGGCTGGACCCGCCGGAGCGGGAGCATCTGTACCGGCTCGCGGAGGTGCCCTTCGACCCGGCTCCGCAGTGCATGACCCGGCGGATAGGTCCGGAGGTGCAGGGGGTCATCGACGCTCTCGACCCGCTGGTCGCGGTGGTCTACAACTCGCGGTACGACGTCCTCGCCACGAACCCGGTGTACCGCGCCCTGTTCGCGGTGCCGGAGACGCTGCGGATCGGCGTGCCGAACGTGCTGTGGACGCTGTGCACGGTGTCGGAGGAGGCCTGCCCGGTGGTGCACCTGGAGCAGGAGCTGCCGTTGATGGTGGCGACGCTGCGGTCCGCCTACGGCAGACATGTGGGCGAGCCGGCCTGGGAGGACTACATACGCGCGCTGTCGGCGGCGAGTCCCTCCTTCGCACAGCTGTGGGCGAGCGGGGTGGTGACGCCTCCGGGGCCGCGGGTGAAGGTGTTCCGGCACGAGGCGGTGGGCGAGATGCGGATGACCTCGCAGTCGCTGTCGATCGACGGGGTGCCCGAGTGCCGGATCGTGGTCTACACGCCGGAGGACGAGGAGACCCGCGAGAAGGTGGCGCTCCTGCGGGAGCGCCGGGAACACCTGTGGCCGCCGGCACAGGACGGCACGGAGGCCTGCGGGGAGGCCGAGGAGGCCGAGGAGATCATCCGCAGGTGGAATGCAGAAAATCCCGCCCCCTGAGGGGACGGGATCCTCATCACCGATCCTTGACAACTCAACAGAGTGTCGACCAGTGGAGCTAAGGAGAATTGAACTCCTGACCTCCTGCATGCCATGCAGGCGCTCTACCAACTGAGCTATAGCCCCTTGCGTTCTTCCCGCTCGGCGGGGCGAACAAGAAGAACTTTAGCCTGTGACCTGCCAGAAAGTGAAATCCGGATCAGGTGTCGTCGCCGAGGACGGGCTCCGGGAGGGTGCCCGCGTTGTGCTCCAGCAGACGCCAGCCGCGGGCGCCTTCGCCGAGCACGGACCAGCAGCAGTTGGAGAGGCCGCCGAGGCTCTCCCAGTGCTGGGCCTCCAGGCCCAGCAGCCTGCCGATGGTGGTGCGGATGGTGCCGCCGTGGCTGACCACGACGAGGGTGCCGTCCTCGGGCAGCTTCTCGGCGTACCGCAGCACGACGGGGGCAGCACGGTCGGCGACCTCGGTCTCCAGTTCGCCGCCGCCGCGGCGGACGCTCTCGCCGCGCTTCCAGGCGGCGTACTCCTCGCCGTAGCGGGCGATGATCTCCTGGTGCGTCAGCCCCTGCCAGACGCCCGCGTAGGTCTCGCGCAGGCCCTCCTCGCGGGTGACGTCGAGACCGGTGAGGGTGGCCAGCTCGGCGGCCGTGTTCGCGGCCCGCTGGAGGTCCGAGGAGACGATCGCGTCGGGTCCCAGGGAGGCGAGCAGCCGTGCGGCCCGGCGGGCCTGGCCGACGCCGGTCTCGGTCAGCTCGACGTCGGTGGTGCCCTGGAAGCGGCGCTCCACGTTCCACGCGGTCTGGCCGTGCCGCCACAGGATGATGCGGCGACCCGGGGTCCTGCGGTCGGTCACCTCACCGGTGGCGCTCATCACCACTCCCCGCCTGGCTCCTCGGCGGCCTGCAGCTTGGCGTGCTCCTCGGCCTTGCCGCGGGTGGCCTTGGCGTCGGCGGGCAGCTCCAGCTCGGGGCAGTCCTTCCACAGCCGCTCCAGGGCGTAGAAGACGCGCTCCTCGCTGTGCTGGACGTGGACGACGATGTCGACATAGTCGAGCAGGACCCAGCGGGCCTCGCGGTCGCCCTCACGGCGCACCGGCTTGGCGCCGAGTTCCTTCTGCAGACGCTCCTCGATCTCGTCCACGATCGCCTTGACCTGGCGGTCGCTGGGCGCGGAAGCCAGCAGGAATGCGTCCGTGATCGACAGCACGTCGCTGACGTCGTAGGCGATGACGTCGTGGGCGAGCTTGTCGGCCGCCGCCTGGGCGGCAGTGTTGATGAGGTCAAGAGAACGGTCGGTGGCGGTCACTACGAAGCTTTCGGTCGGGGACAGAGATCGGCGCTGGGGTGCAGGGCGGACCGCAGGGCACGGCCCGTCGGCGGTCACCAGACCTCAAGGGTCTCACGGACCGCCTGGCACACCCCACGTGATTACGGCGGCACGTGGGGTGCCCCGGCCGGGGTCAGGAGGAGCTGGGCTGGTAGTCCGTGCCCAGGACCACCGAGACGTCGGCTCCGGAGGAGACGCTGCCCTTGCTCACGGAGCCGGCGGGCAGGCCGAGGGTCTTGGCGACCTCGGCGGCGTTCTCCTTGTCGCCGGCGTCCGAGTAGGTCACCTTCGACGTGGCCTGGGTGCCGGACGCACCGCCGCCCTCCAGGAAGGTGAAGCCGCCGTTGAGGAGCACCACGCGGGCCTTCTCGATGTCGCCCTTCACGCCGGTGGCGTTCCGGACGGAGACCCGGACCGCAGAGCCCGCGTCAGGGCTCTTGGCGGTGCCGCCGAGGATGTCCTTGACCACGCTGTCGCTGGTCTTCGCGGTCAGCGTGCCGTCGGCCTGCACGGGCAGCAGGGCCGTCTTGTAGTCGCCGCCCTTGGCGAGGTCGGCGAGCTTGGCCAGGAAGGCGCCGAGGTCCTTGTCGGTGAGCGGCGGGTCGAGGATCTGCGCGAGGGTCTGCACGGTGACCGTGGCCCCCGCCGGGTCGGAGGACAGCTTGCGCAGCACGCCCTGCATGACCTGCCCGAACCGCTCCAGCTGGGCATTGTCGGACTCGCCGGTGGCGCGGTAGGTGGCGTAGGCGACGGCCATCTTGCCGCTGAGGGTCTGGTCCGTGCCCTTGTGGACGAGCGGCCCGGTGCCCTTCTTCTTGGCGTCCGGGTCGGGCACGTCGGCGTTGGTGTCGACCTCGATGTTTCCGACCAGCTCGACGAGGTTCTGCAGGTATGGGGTGTCCAGCCGCCAGGTGCCCTGGATATTGGTGCCGAGGACGGAGTCGAGCTGGTCGCGGGTGCCGGAGGTGCCGTCGTCGTCGACCGACTTGCCGAGGGTCGTGGTGGAGCCGTCGTCGCCGGTCAGCGCGAGGGAGTTCGGCAGCAGGACGGTGGAGCCCCGCTTGGTGGTGGTGTTGTCGACCAGCAGCACCGTGGAGGTGCCGCCCTTGCCGGTGTTGTGCAGGTGGACGACGATCACGTCGCGGTTCTGGGCGCCCACGGCGGTGGCCTGGCCGGTCTTGCCGCCGGAGGAGGACAGGCCGGGGAGTTCTCCGGCGAACCAGAGGTAGCCGACACCGCCGACGGCGACCAGGGCCAGGACGACGGCGAGGGCGATGACCCGGCTGCGGGCGCGGCGGCGGGCCTCCTCGCGACGCTCGGTGCGGTTCTCGGTGAACTTCAGCCAGTCGATGACGTCCCCGGAGTCGCCGTCCGGCTCCTCCACGAACGCGAACTGCTCGGTGCGGTAGTCCGGTTCACGCGTGGGCTTCGGCCCCTCGGCCTCTTCCGGGGCGTGGGCCTCCTCGGCCGGGCCGGCCTGCTGCGGGATGAAGGGGGGCTGCTGCGGGATGTGGGGGGGCTGCTCGGGGGCCACCCGGGGCTGCTGCCCGCTGCTCGCCGCCTGCCCGTAGGGGTCGTACGCCGGGGCCTGGCCCGGAGCCGCCGTGCCGTAGGGGTCGTAGGAGCCGTAGCCGTCGTACGACGGGGGCTGCGGTTGCTGCCCGCCGGTGTCGTAGGGGGGTACGGGCTGCTGCTGCCCGGTGGCGTAGGGGTCGTAGCCGTAGCCCGCCTGCTGGGCGTACGGGTCGTAGGTCCGTTGCGGAGCCTGTTGTACCGGGACCTGCCGGTACACGGGCTGTCCGTACTCGTCGTAGCCGACGAGTTCGTACTGGTCGTTCCCGTACCCCGCGTCGTATCGGTCGTTCACCGGTGCCCCTCTCGGCTCACTCGCCGCGGTACAGCTCGCGCTTGTCGATGTAGCGCACGACTCCGTCGGGCACCATGTACCAGATGGGTTCGCCCTTGGCGACTCTCGCACGGCAGTCTGTGGAAGAGATGGCGAGCGCCGGAACCTCGACGAGGGTGACGCCGCCTTCCGGCAGGCCCGGGTCGGTCAGATGGTGGCCGGGGCGGGTGACGCCGATGAAGTGCGCGAGGGAGAACAGCTCCTCGCTGTCGCGCCAGGTCAGCAGCTGGGCCAGGGCGTCGGCGCCGGTGATGAAGAACAGGTCCGTGTCGGGATTGAGGACGCGCAGGTCGCGCAGGGTGTCCACGGTGTAGGTGGGACCGCCGCGGTCGATGTCGATGCGGCTGACGGAGAACTGCGGGTTCTCGGCGGTCGCGATGACCGTCATCAGGTAGCGGTCCTCGGCCGGGGAGACCTTGCGGTGGGACTTCTGCCAGGGCTCGCCGGTGGGCACGAACACCACCTCGTCCAGCTGGAACTGCGCGGCGACCTCACTGGCCGCCACGAGGTGTCCGTGGTGGATCGGGTCGAACGTTCCGCCCATGACGCCCAGGCGTCGCTTGCCCGAGTGGGCGGGGCCGTGGCCCGGGCCGTCCTGCGGGTGCTTCGCCCTGGCGCCGGCGGACTCGTACGCCGGACCGGTAGGCATGTCCTGCTCTCCCATGCGTGCAGACCCTACCGGCCCGGTCTCGGACCCCCTGCCGGGGCGGGGTACCCCGCTCAGCGGTCGCGGTTGAAGCGCGTGGTGATCCACAGCAGAAGCAGGAGGATGACCAGGGCACCGCCGCCGGTGACGGCCGGGTTCAGGCTGTTGTGGTGGCCGCCGTGCTCCTCGCCCTCGGCGGCGAGGGTGACCAACTGGGCTGCGGCGCTGTGGAAGCTCATCTTCGGCAGAACCTATCGCGTGTGGGCGGGATAAAGATGTCGGCTCATCGTAAGCGGGCGGCCCCGCGCCGCTCACGCCGACTCCGCCGTTGGGGGCGGACGGCGGCGGGAGGGGGCCGGGAAAGGGTCGCTTCGGGGAACTTCCGCGGCCGGTCAGTCGTCCTTCCGTTTGTAGCCGCGCAGCAGGAGCCAGGCGGTCAGCACGCAGCCCAGCACCATCACGATCAGGACGATCCGGAGCAGGCTCCCCGTCCCGTGCTGCTGGACGGCGCTGGTGGCGGCCTCGGTCAGCCAGGCGGCTGCGGGGTGATGCTCCATCACGTGGACTCCTTCGGCTGTACTGCCCGTCCACGGTATCTCCGCCTAGGCTGGGCCCTGTCTCGGGGGCACAGTGGACACCTACACGTACATGGGGGATGACATGTCCGACGACGTCCGGCACGGGACCGGGCACGAGCGGGTGCCGAGCAGGCAGCGCAAGCGCTTCCCCGGGATCTCCTCGCGTGCCTACGAGCATCCGGCCGACCGTTCGGCTCTGGTGGCGCTGCGCAAGCTGAGCGGCTTCGACACCGTGTTCAAGGCGCTGAGCGGACTGCTGCCGGAGCGGAGCCTGCGGCTGCTGTTCCTGTCCGACTCGGTGCGGGTCTCGGAGCGGCAGTTCTCGCACCTGAACGACATGCTGCTGGACGCCTGTTACATCCTGGACCTGGAGAAGGTCCCGCCGATGTACGTCACGCAGGATCCGCAGCCGAACGCCATGTGCATCGGGCTGGACGAGCCGATCATCGTCCTGACCACCGGGCTCGTCGAGCTGCTCGACGAGGAGGAGATGCGGGCGGTCGTCGGCCACGAGGTGGGCCATGCGCTGTCGGGGCACTCGGTGTACCGCACGATCCTGCTGTTCCTGACGAGCCTGGCGCTGAAGGTGGCCTGGATCCCGCTGGGCAACCTCGCGATCATGGCGATCGTGACGGCGCTGAGGGAGTGGTTCCGCAAGTCGGAGCTGTCCGCGGACCGGGCGGGCCTGCTGGTCGGGCAGGACGTGCGGGCCTCGATGCGGGGTCTGATGAAGATCGCGGGCGGCAACCATCTGCACGAGATGAACGTGGACGCGTTCCTGGAGCAGGCCGAGGAGTACGACGCCGGGGGCGATCTGCGCGACTCCGTGCTGAAGATCCTCAACGTGATGCCCCGCTCGCACCCCTTCGCCACCATCCGGGCGTCCGAGCTGAAGAAGTGGGCGGAGTCCCGGGACTACCAGCGGATCATGGACGGGCACTACCCGCGGCGCACCGAGGACAAGGACACCTCGGTCAGCGGCTCGTTCCGGGAGTCCGCGGCCAGCTACGCCAGCGATGTGAAGTCCTCCAAGGACCCGCTGATGAAGCTGGTCACGGACCTGGCGGGCGGCGCGGGCGACCTGGGCGGCCGGGTGCGGCGCGGCTTCGACGGCTTCGCGAGCCCGCCCCCGTCGAAGGAGGGCCCGACGGACACCCCGCCCCGGGACGACGAGGGCGACGACCAGTAGCGGGACACCGAGGCGTGCCCGGCACCACCGACCGCCGGGCACCCTTGAAACGGGCTCCGGCTGAGCAGCGCGCCCTGCCTGACCCGGCTCCCGGTCCGGCCGAGCAACCAGCCCAGCCTGACCAGTCCCGGCCAGACCCCGCCCCACCTCACACCTTCGGCTCAGCCCCAGTGGCCAACGTCCCGCACAGGGCCGTTGCGCTGTCCGTCTCGTAGGGGTTGGTTCCCGCAGGGCCGCCTGTTCTGGCCGTCTGGCCGGCCAGGAGGGGGCGGAGGTAGGAGAGGGAGTCCTCGGCGCAGGCCAGGGGGCCGGCCTGGACGTAGGACGTGACCAGTTGGACCTGGTGGGTGCGCAGGTCCTCGCGGTCGAAGCGGAAGGTCAGCTCGCGGCGGACGGTGAACAGGGAGACCGGTGCCTGGGCGGCCCCGGTCGGGCGCAGCGCGTAGACGAAGGTGTGGTCGGCGGTGATCTCCAGCGTGTCCGAGTCGGCCTCGGCGGCCTGGAGGCTGCCCTGGACGCGGATCTTGTCGTCGGCCAGCTGCGCGCGGGAGGGGTCGAGGCGGACCACCCAGCCGGTGGGCGCGTGACGGCCGTCCGCCGTCGGGTGGTCGAAGCTCTGGTCGAACTGGGCGAGTTGCTCGGGGTCGAGGAGGGCGCGCGCCGGGCGGATCTTCCGGCCGGTCAGCACCTCGGGGTCGAGCGAGGAACGGACGATGTAGTCCTTGGTGGTGGTCAGGGCGGCCACGACCTGGCTCTCGGAGAAGTGCCCGGTGGCCCGCGAGGCGGGCAGCGGTATCCCCTCGGCGCCGACCTCGAACTGGGCGGCGGGGCTGTGCGCGTACAGCGTCTCGGCGTCGGCGGCGCCGGGCACCTTGCCCTGTGGGGCGAGCGGGATGACGGTCATCCGCAGGGGCTCGACGGGCCGCCGGGTCTGGGGGTCGTCGTAGGGGTGGCGGATGCCCATGTAGACCGCGGTGCTTAAGGCGACGGCGATCAGCAGGAGGAGGATCACGGCCTGCCGGGCCAGTCCGCGGTGCAGGGTCGGGCGCCGGCGCACGGCGGGCGCGTGGTCGGCGATGCGCTCCTCGGCGGAGTACTCCTGGAGGCGGGCAGCACGGACGAACGATTCGTCGAAGACGACGGATCGGTACTCGTCCTCCGCACCACCGGGGCCGCCCTCGGGTGTCCCCTCCGGTGGGTCTACAGGCCCGCCCATACTTTCAGAGTAGGTCTCGCGGGCCTCGGGTAAACGCCCGTCTGCACGACAACTTCTGACAGGTTCTCACCAGGTGCCTGACAGATTCTCACCCCGCGCGTGACAGAGGCTCACCCCCGGCGCACGCGGGGCGCTCAGGGCGAGCGCGGAATGGCCGAGACGGCCGGCCGGGAGTGGTCGTCGGCGGAGGGGGGAACCGATGTGGCGCCCTGTTCCAGGCCGGTGGAGGCGGGGGGCGGCACCCGGTCGCGGGTGCCGGAGGAGGCGCTCCGGTAGACCGCGGCGAAGGCCAGCGCGACCATGCCGATGCCCATGACGAGGGCGAGCAGCCAGGCGACGGGGCGGTGCCAGCGGACCTTGTTGCCGTAGGGGCCGAAGGGGCCGTGGTGATCGGAGAGGACGTAGGTGTCGTCCAGCTCGTCCTCGTCCCGATCATGACCGAGATCGGTCCCCTCGGGGCTGTACTTCTCGTCGTAGCGCTCGCTTCTGGCGCGGGCGCGGCGGGCCTCTGCCTCGGAGGCCTCGGCTCTGGCCTCTGCGGCGGCCAGGAGGCGTTCGACAGCGGTCGGCTCGTGGACCGTGGCCGCCTTGACGAAGGCCTCGTCGAAGACCACGGAGGCGAACTCTTCGTCCGACACCCCATGGTCGCGGTCGTCGTCGGGCTCCCCGCCGTCAGGGAACGGCGTGCCCCCCACGTCCTCCGGCACGGCTCCAGAGTAGACCTGGGGGGTCAATTTGGGCAGACGGTATGGAAATTCGTCTGCCTGCTGAGACGGCTCTGCGGCGGCTTTCGGCCGTCGCCAGGCCTCCGTCAGGCCGCCCGTCCGGCCGCCCGTCAGGCCGCCGCCGAACGGGGGATCCTCAGCGTCGGACGTGCCCGTCGCCGGTGACGATGTACTTCGTGCTGGTCAGCTCCGGCAGGCCCATCGGGCCGCGGGCGTGCAGCTTCTGGGTGGAGATGCCGATCTCGGCGCCGAAGCCGAACTGGCCGCCGTCGGTGAAACGGGTGGAGGCGTTCACGGCGACGGTGGTGGAGTCGACCAGCTGGGTGAACCGGCGGGCGGCCTGCTGCGAGGTGGTGACGATCGCCTCGGTGTGGCCGGAGGTCCACAGCCGGATGTGCTCGACGGCCTTGTCCAGCGAGTCGACCACGGCGGCGGCGATGTCGTAGGAGAGGTACTCGGTCTCCCAGTCCTCGGGCGTCGCCTCGACGACGGTGGCCTCGGAGTCCTTGGCATAGGCCAGCACCCGCTCGTCGGCGTGGACGGTGACCCCGGCCTCGGCGAGGGCGTCGAGGGCGCGCGGCAGGAACTCGGGGGCGATGTCCTGGTGGACGAGGAGGGTCTCGGCGGCGTTGCAGACGCTGACCCGCTGGGCCTTGGAGTTGATCAGGATGTCGATCGCCATGTCGATGTCGGCCTGGGCGTCGACGTAGACGTGGCAGTTGCCGGTGCCGGTCTCGATGACGGGGACGATGGACTCGTTGACCACGGTCCGGATCAGGGAGGCGCCGCCACGCGGGATGAGGACGTCGACCAGTCCACGGGCGCGCATCAGCTCGCGCACGCTCTCGCGGCTCTCGCCGGGCACGAGCTGGACGGCGTCGGCGGGCAGCCCGGCGCCGCCGACGGCGTCCCGAATCACCCGGACGAGGGCGCTGTTGGAGGCGTAGGCGGAGGCGGAGCCGCGCAGCAGGACGGCGTTGCCGGACTTCAGGCAGAGCGCGGCGGCGTCCACGGTCACGTTCGGGCGGGCCTCGTAGATGATGCCGACGACGCCGAGCGGGACGCGGACCTGGCGCAGGTCGATGCCGTTGGGGAGGGTGGAGCCGCGGACGACCTCGCCGACCGGGTCGGGCAGCTTCGCCACGTCGCGGACGTCGGAGGCGATGGCGCGGATCCGCTCGGGGGTGAGGGTGAGCCGGTCGACGATGGCCTCGCTGGTGCCGTTCTCCCGGGCCTTGGCCACGTCCTTGGCGTTGGCCTCGACGATCTCGGCGGTGCGGACCTCCAGGGCGTCGGCGATGGCGAGCAGCGCGTCGTCCTTCACGGAGCGCGGGAGCGGCGCGAGGTCGGCGGCGGCGGCCTTGGCCCGGTAGGCGGCCTGGGTGACCGGGGACATCGAGTCGTACGGGGAGAGCGTGGTCATGAGGGAAGGGTAGTGCGCGGCAGGGGCCTCTTCAGCGGCCGTTCCACACCCCGAGACGGCCCAAAAGGGGTGAAGCCCGCCCGCACTAGAACGGGTGTACGCCGACGGGCGTGGCGGGTGCCGGGCCGTACCCCTCGGCGATGCGCTGGTGGTAGGTCTCGCGGTCGATGACCTCCAGGCCGACGATCTCCCAGGGTGGCAGCCCGGCGCTCTGCCGGTGCTCGCCCCACAGGCGCAGCGCGACGGCCGCCGCGTCGTGCAGGTCGCGGGCCTCCTCCCAGTACCGGATCTCCGCGTGGTCGCCGGCGTATCTGCTGGTCAGCAGGAAGGGGTGGTCGTGGGCGAGCTGTTCCAGGGCCCGCCGCAGGTCCTGCACGGGCACCTTCTCCCCGCGGACGCTGAGGGTGACATGCCACAGCCGGGGCAGGTCCTTGGGCTCCTCGTAGGTGCCCCCGGCCGCGACGCTCGTCAGAGCACCGCGGGATGCCACCCCAGGGCGCGCTCGTCTCACGACGGCCTCCTTCACCCAGCGCTCGGAAACATGCCTCCGACACAAAGTTGAGCAGGCCGTATCGCTCTGCGGGGCGGTTTTACGGAACGTCCCCCACCGGAGGCGTTTACGGCACCCCGTTTTACGCGTGCAGGAGCACCAGGTCGTCCCTGTGTACGACCTCGCGTTCGTACGCCGGTCCCAGCTCGCGGGCCAGTTCACGGGTCGAACGCCCGATCAGCCTGGGAATCTCCTTGGCGTCGAAGTTGACGAGCCCGCGGGCCACCGCGCGCCCCGAGGGGTCGCGCAGCTCGACCGGGTCGCCGGCGCTGAACTCGCCCTCGACGGCGGCGATTCCGGCGGGCAGCAGCGAGGTGCGGCGCTTCACCACGGCGTCGACCGCCCCCTGGTCCAGGATCAGCGCCCCCTGCGGGGTGGACGCGTGCTGGAGCCAGAGCAGGCGGTCGGCGGAGCGCTTGCCGGTGGGGTGGAAGTAGGTGCCGGTGTCGCCGCCACCGAGCGCTTCGGCCGCGTGGACGGCGCTGGTCAGCACCACCGGGATGCCCGCGGCGGCGGCGATGCGGGCCGCCTCGACCTTGGTGACCATGCCGCCGGTGCCGACGCCGGCCTTGCCCGCGCTGCCGATCTCGACGTCCGCGAGATCCTCCGGGCCCCGCACCTCCGCTATCCGCGAGGTGCCCGGCTTGCCGGGGTCGCCGTCGTAGACACCGTCGATGTCGGAGAGAAGCACCAGCAGGTCGGCGCGGACGAGGTGGGCGACGAGGGCGGCAAGGCGGTCGTTGTCGCCGAAGCGGATCTCGTCGGTGGCAACGGTGTCGTTCTCGTTGACGATCGGGAAGGCGCCCATGGCGAGCAGCTTGTCGAGGGTGGTGGAGGCGTTGCGGTGGTGGGCGCGGCGGCTCATGTCGTCGCTGGTGAGCAGCACCTGGCCGACGCGGACGCCGTAGCGGGCGAAGGAGGCCGTGTAGCGGGCGACGAGCAGGCCCTGGCCGACGCTGGCGGCGGCCTGCTGTCGGGCGAGGTCCTTGGGGCGGCGGCGCAGGCCCAACGGGGCGAGGCCGGCGGCGATGGCACCGGAGGAGACGAGGACGATCTCCCTCTCTCCCCCGCTGCGGCTCTTGGCGAGGACGTCGACCAGCGCGTCGACGCGGTCGGCGTCCAGGCCGCCCGCGGCGGTGGTCAGCGACGAGGAGCCCACCTTGACGACGATCCTGCGGGCCTCGCCCACGGCCTGCCTTGCCCTTGCCACGTGTGGTCCGTCTCCTTCACGCGCGCAGCGCGCGCATTGCGCCAGTCGGCTCTCTCGACGGCAATCTAAGCGAAGAAGAGCGGATACCGTCCATTCGTCCAGAACGCGGACCGCGTTATCCGAAGGCCGACGCGAGGCCGCCTACGAGGAGCAGCACGAGGGAAAGGCCGGGCCCCAGCCACTCCGGGAGTCCGAACGTGCTGCGCTTCTCGAAGCCGTGTCCGGCCCTCGGGACAGCGCCGTCCCGGCGGCGCAGCAGTTCCTCCGCGACCGCGTCCCGCTGGGCCCTGCCCGTCAGAGCGGCGCCGAATGCGGACACCGGCATGCGGCCGTACCCCGAAACGACAAGGGTGAGGGCGGTCCGCCCCTCCAGCCCCGTGATCAGGTGGTAGGGGACGAGGTACTGCGAGTACATGTTGTTCACGCGGAGGCGGTCCTGCCCGAACGCTACGTACGGGTTGAGGTACACCCGCCAGATCATGTACAGGACGAACGGCACGGGAGCCAGGGCGACCAGTCGCGTCACCCACGAGCCGGTACCGGCCGCGTCCTCCTGGAGCACCACCTGCAATGCCACCACCGCTGCCTGCGCCATGACGGCCAGCACCACCCTGGGGGTTCTCCTGATCCGCACCACTGAGCCGATTCCTTTCGCTCTGTCCAACAGGACAGTCTCGCCCCCGGAAAAGTCTCCCCCCGCCCCGGAAATCGGGGCGGGGGGAGACACCTGCTAGATCATCCGCCTGCTAGAACATCCACCTCGTCGCACGAGCGAGCAAGTCCGTGCCATCCCCTAGGTAGCGGTCCTGGATCTTGGTGATCATCGATTGGCCCCTCGACGGGACGAAGGGCAGAACGATCTCCGCGGCCGAAGTGATGGCACCGAATGAGTCGTGGAAGCAGGCATGCGACGAGAGCCCCTCGTAGGAGCACGAGTCGACGGCCTGCAGCGTCGACGATGCCGCGCTCACTCCCGCGCCGACCTTGCCGACCACTTCCAGTACCTCCGCCGGTCCTGCGGCACACGCTCCCTCGGTGACCGCCACACAGGCTGCCGCGGCCAGCGTCGAGGTGTAGTTCACCGCTTGACCGACGTCACCGGCGGTCTCGATCCAGTCACGGTTGTCATGGATGTACTTGAGGACCGCGTTGTGGTCGTCGCCCTTGGGTATGCACGAGGCCGACGAGTCGCCCTTGTGCAGGCAGCCCTGGAACGTCCGGGCCAGCTGGAGCTTGTCCGGGTCGATCTTCTGCGCCAGGAAGTGGTCCCAGTTGCCGTACGAGCGCTTGTAGCCCAACCCGTCATCTGAGGTCATCCACTTGTACTGCTTGGCGGTGACAGTTCCGAGGTTTTTGATTTTGTGGCTGCCCTTCGAGCCATGGCTCTTGCTCTTCTTGCCGCCGGGCTTGTGTGTCGGGCAGGCCGGGTCCAAACCGCCGCAGGCGAGGTACAGGCCCGACGGGTCCATGTAGGTGACCGGGTTGTTGTCGGCGTAGCTGTAGGCCGACAGGTTCTGCGGATCGGTCGGATCCGTCATTTCGTCGGTACTGATGAACCGGCCCAGCGTCGGGTCGTACATCCGGGCGCCGACGATGGACAGCGACGTGCTGTCGTCCTCCGGCTTGCCGAGGAAGCCCCGGTCGAGGCCGGCCGGCAGCAGGTCGCCACCCACGTTGCGCTGCTTGCCGAACGGGGTGTAGCGGCGGCGGGTGAACACCCCGCCCATGCCGACCAGCAGTGCCGTGGACGCCTGCGTGTCGTTCATGAGCCAGGTCAGCTTGCCGTTGGTCGAGTCGTCACCCTCGCGCATGGCGACGGTGGTGCCGGCGGCGCTGTACAGACGCGTCGCCGTGACCCCCGCACCGGTGCCGATGCCCTTGTGCAGTTCCTGACCGTCGAGGTACAGCACGCTCTCCGTCGGCGAGGTGCGCAGCAGGATGTTGCCGTCGGTGTCGTACACGTAGCTCGACACCGCGTCGCCGCCGGTCTTCTGCTGGGTGATCTTGCTGACCCGGTTCTGGGGGTTCCACTCGATCGACGACTTGACGCCCTTCACCGTGCGGGTGTCCATCTGACCGGCCGCGTTGTAGGTGTAGCTGTCGGATCCGGCCTGGGTCGCCGCGTGCGGGCGGGCCTGGCCCGCCGTGTACGTGGAGCCGTCGGCGCTGTAACCGGGGTAGGTGTACTTCTTCGTCGTCGCCCCGCCGGCCGTCGTGTCCTTGACGGACATCAGGTTGCCGAGGTCGTCGTACGTGTACGACTGGTCGTACGGGTCGAGGCTGCTGATCAGGTCCGGCGTGGCCGCGCCCGAACAGCCGTCGGTGGCCTCGGTGGTCCACGCATGGGTGAGCCGGTTCAGCTCGTCGTACGTGAAGCACTCGCTCTGCTTGGCCACGGCGTCCGTGATGCCGGTGACCTGGCCGCCGAGATCGCGCGTGTAGGTGTCGTCCTGCGCGGGCTTGGTGGTGGTGCCCGTGGTCACCGTCGTCTTGATGTTGGACAGCGCGCCACTGCCGTCGTCGTAGGTGTAGGCGCGGTTCGCCGTGGCGTCCGTACCACCGCTCGTACCGAACGCGCGGGCGTTGAGGCGGCCCAGGCGGTCGAAGCCGATGTTCGACTGGTAGGTGGCCAGCGACGAGGAGACCTTGGACGGCAGGCCCTGGTCGGTGTAGCTGGTGGAGACCGTCTCCGCGGGCAGCTGACCGATCCCGAGATCACCGACCTTGGGGTAGCTGATCGACGTCATGTGATCGGCGAGGTCGTAGCCGTAGCCGTACGTGTAGGTGCCGGCGAGGCCGGAGCCGTCGTCCGGGATCGAGTACGTCTTGCCCGTCACGCGACCGCGGTCGTCGTAGGTGTCGATCGCATCCTTGTACGCCTTGCCGTTCACGTACGTCGTCGACGCGGCCAGCCGGCCCGCACCGCCGGAGGCGGAGTCGTAGTCCCACTGCGACAGGAGGGTGCTGCCCTGCGTGGTCGTCTGCGAGACCGTCTTCTGCCGCTGGAGGTTGTCGTACGTGTACGTCAGCGTCGTGCCGTTGTCCGTGGTGGCGCTCACCTTGCCGTTCTCGTCGTACTTGGTCGTGGACGATCCGGCGTCGGGGTCGACCGTGGAGGTCCGGTCACCGACCCAGTTGTAACCGTAGGTGGTGAGGTTCCCCTTGGTGTCCGTGATCGTCTTCAGGTTGCCGCTGCGCGTGTACCCGTACGACGTGGTGATCGGTCCGTTCGGGCCGTACTGGACGACCTTCGTGGTCTGCCCGAAGACGTCCGCGTAGGTGTCGGTGCGCTCACCGGAGGCGGGGACCGTGGTGGTGTAGTCGCCGTAGTAGTAGGTGCGGGTGTTGCCGTACGGCTGCAGCGTCCCCTTCGCGAGGACTTGCGATCCCTCGGTGCGGCCCGCCCAGTCGATCAGCAGGTCGGTGTAGGAGGGAAGATCCGCGACCGTCGGCAGCACCATGCCGTCGACGCCGGCCTTGCCGGAGTTGTAGAAGGCCGCGGAGGTGCCCGTGACGTTGCCCGACGTGTCGTAACGGGTGGAGACCACGGTACGTCCGGTGCTGTCCGGTGCCGTCGACTGCGTCTCCCGGGTACGGCCGAGGCCGTCGAGGTACAGGTAGGAGCTCACGTACGTGCTGCCCGACTGCAGAACGGACGTGGTTGTCTTCGCCGGGCCGTTGACCACATCGGGCACACCGTCGGTGTTGATCGTGACCGGCACGTCGTAGCCGAAGCTGATCGACGGAAGGCCACTGGGGTAGTTGAGGATCTCCGTCGGCTTGAAGACCTGGACGTAGCGCCCCACCGAGTCGTGCACGAGCCGCGTGGTGTGGCCGTTGGCATCGAGGATCCGGTACGGCGTGCCCCACAGACGCGAGGACCAGGTCGTCGTGG
This sequence comes from Streptomyces sp. NPDC002671, assembly GCF_053592475.1. NCBI lineage: Bacteria > Bacillati > Actinomycetota > Actinomycetes > Kitasatosporales > Streptomycetaceae > Streptomyces > Streptomyces sp. NPDC002671. The sequence continues at coordinate 65,086 of NZ_JBSFVU010000022.1, read as the reverse complement.
ACGTCGCGGCACCCGGCTTGTCCGGGCCGTCCGGGTCGGGGGTGGTCACCGTGACGCCGTTCGTAGGCCAGGTCGTGACCGGGTCGTAGTTGGTGGTGGTCTTCTGCCGCTTGCCGTCGTAGGTCGCGACGACGCGGCCCGCTCCGTCGTAGTCGGTCCACGTCTTGCGGGCGTTCGCCGGGTCGGCGTCGGTGTACTGGTCCGTCTCCGTCGCGTTGCCGTCCACCAGCTTGGTGTCGTTCTCCGCGAGCGTCGTGGCCCCGTCGTACAGGGTCAGCGTGTACGCGTCCTGGTCGGCAGTGGTCTTGGTGGCGCAGTCGGCGCCGTAGTGGCGCTCCTCGTCCTGGAAGACCATCCAGCGCTTGACGTCGGAGTTCGGGAAGTTCGACGTGTTGTACGCGCGGCCGTACGTGGTGCAGCGGTTGTCGCCGGTCTTGACCTGGCCCCAGTCGTTGGTGCGCATGGGCAGGCCGTAGGTGGTGCTGGCGGCCTGGCCGTTGTCGTACTCGTCCTCGACCACGTGCTCGCGCCAGGCGCCCGCGGAGATCAGGTCGTCGGTCGTGGTCTTGCTCTCGCGCACGAAGCGGGCGTCGGGCAGACCGTCGTAGTGGGCGGTGTCGTAGACCCAGTAGTCCTGGAAGACGCGCTCGTGCGAGTTGCCGTCGCCGTCGCGCTTGGAGTACTCCAGGTTCTGGCCGGCCAGCCACGGAGAGTCGGGCGAGGGGACGCCGGAGCCGTCGGTGGCCGAGACAGTGCGGGTGAGGGAGGAGTCCGTCTTGGAGGTGCGGTCGCCGTCCAGACCCCGGTAGAGCCAGTAGTAGGTGGAGGCCGCGTTGCTCTTGGTGCCGGTGAAGACCTCGACCTGCTGGTAGCCGCGCCAGTCGGACCAGGTCTCGTCGGAGTCCGGGACCAGCGGGTCGTTGGTGAACCGCCAGCCCGCGCCGCCGTGGTACTCGTACCGCGTCGTCATGACCGGGTCGCCGTCGCTGTTGGCGCCCTTGCCCACACCCGGGTCCTCGTCGACCTGGGTGACGAGGTACTTCTTGAACCAGCCGGAGTGCTCGGCGGTGTCGCCCTCGGGCTTCCACTTCTGCCAGAAGCAGTCCTTGGTGTTGTTGGACTCGGTCGGCGGGTTGTTGATGTCGCAGGCGTCCGGCTGGCCGTAGCTGACGCTGGTCACCGCGCCGAGGTCGCCGTAGATCTTCGTGACCCGGCGGAAGTTGAGGAGGGCCGAGCCGACCTGGTTGTCCAGCCAGTCACCGTTGAAGTTGATGACCGGCAGGCGCAGGTCGGGGCCGTCGCCGTAGCCCTGGCGCTGCACGTAGTCGAGCCAGAGCGTCTTGCCGACGCCGCCGCTGGGGTCCGGCAGGCCGTACTTCATCTGGTACTGCATGCCCTTGTCCCACGTCGTACCGCCGTCGTTGCTGACGTAGGTCTTGATGTCCCACAGCATGTCGGTGCTGAAGAACGTGGGGTAGTACGTCTTGCCTGCGCAGTAGCTGTCCGCCGAGGTGCCGTCGCACAGCAGGTCGGTCGGGACGTCGGGGTAGGAACTGGGGTTGGAGGAGATGCCCGGGCAGTCCGGGATGTCCTTGTCCTGGCGCAGCGGATCGGCGTAACTCATCCGCTCCACGCAGCGGCCGACATGCCGCAGTTCGACCTTGGCGGGCAGCAGCGCACCGGGGATCTGGGCGGCCCAGCCGTACTCGATCTTCGTCAGGTAGGCGGCCCGGTCGTACGGGCGCGCCTTGTCGGCGTTGATGACCGAGCGGTAGTAGTTCGTGTCCTTCTCGTAGAAGTACGCGTTCTCCACCTCGTTGGGGTCCACGACACGGTCCAGGTTCCAGCGCCAGGCCTGGGTGCAGGGCTCCGGGAACTGGTCGTGGCACGGCTCGCCGACGTCGTCACCGGCCACCGGGACGGTCTCGACGGAGTGGGTGATCGAGCCGTCGCGCTCGCTGCGGCCCCAGCCGAAGTAGTAGCGCATGCCGTCCTGGGTGGAGATCACCCAGTACTCGTCGTCGGCGCCGTGACCGTTCCACAGGTGCTGCACGCGCCAGCCCGGGTCGTCCTGGACGTGGTACGAACCGGTGCCGTTGCCGTCCTGGACGAGGGCCGAGTCGACGCCGTTGAGGCTGATGGTGTACTCGGCGCCGTCCTTCTCGTTGGTGTAGTTCGGCGACTGCCAGCACAGGTCGCCCACCGTGTTGTTGACGTCCGTCGAGCAGTTCTTGTACTTCCGCTCGATGTAGCCGACGTTCAGGTCCCAGCCCATGCCGGCCCAGGAGGCCTGGTTGTTCGTGGCAGAGGTACGGCCGTCGACCGACTGGGAGTTGTAGGACAGCGACAGGTCCGGCGTCGCGCCGAAGGGGGCCTTGGGCAGGGTGATCGGCAGGTTGTAGGTGAACGCGCCGGAGCCGGTCGACACGTCCCACTTGCCGGTCGGGCTGAGCGTCGACGCGCGGTAGTCACCGGCCGCCGAGGAGGAGCTGGTGGTCACCGCCGTCACCGTGGAGGTGGTGGCCGCGGACATCATGGCGGCGCCCGGCTTCGGGGCCGCCGTGGCGGGGTCCGCGTCGGCGTAGACCGTGGCCGTCAGCTTGCCCGTCTTCACGTCGTTGTGGACCGGCAGGTAGCGGCGGCTGTCCGGCGAGCAGCCGCGCTTGTGCGGCGTGGTGAGCGCGCAAGCGGGCATCTGCACGAGGCGCAGCCGGGAGGCGAAGTCGCCGCCGTAGGCGTACTTGAAGGCGTTGTAGTCGATGGTGACGCCGACCGGTCCCGGGACGGGCTTGTCGTCCTTGCGGGTCAGGCGCAGCGCCATGCCGACGCCGCCGATCGACTTGATCTTCGAGCGGTCGAGAACCTGGACGTCGACGTCGTCGGGAGTACCGGCGGACGGGGCCAGACCGAGGTCCTTGCCTCCGGTGATGGCATCCTTGGCGGTCTTCTGGCCGAGCGCGAACGCGGACTGCGGGGGCAGTCCCGCGGCCCGGATCTGCGCGGCTGTCGGCGTACGGACCGACACCACGGCGGACTTGGCCGCGGCGCTGCCGGCGCCGGCGTCGACGACCGTGCCCGACGGGGACACGGCCAGGGCGTGTCCGGGCCCGGCGGTCGAGAGGTCGACCCTGGCCCGCACCCCCTTCGGCCAGGTCACCCGTGGCGCTCTGGTCATCGTCGGCTCCGCCTGTTGCCTGGGCACCTTGTCGCCCTTGCGTGCCGGAACGTTGACAGTCGTGTCCTTCGGCTTGGCCACGGCGACAGCCGCGGCGAACGCCGGTGCGGACACCAGACCGGACAACAACGCGCTGGAGACAGCCACGACGAAGCCGCGTCTCAACGACGCACGCATCACGAACCCCCCACCCTTCTGGCCGAATATCGACCACAAACGGTCAAAAAGAGCGGGCTCGCGGCGCGCGAGGCAACACAAAGCCAACACGCGGCGAACACGCAGGGCGGAAACTAACCACATTCTTGATCACGCCATTTGCGGAAAATCGGGCTGCGATGGCTCAAATTCGACTGACGCCTTGGCGAATATTTTGCGTGTACATGGCCAACGGAATGCCTTGTTCCGGCGTCCCTACCGTGATCGTTTGACAGGTGCTTTAATAACCGGCCATCGGCTCAGCCAGCTCCCCTTGGCACCCGCATGTCCCCATGTGCGATGTGCGCGCCAAAGGCACAGACGTTGGCGCTTTTTTCTTTGTCTCAAGGGGGCTTCGATCACCATGCTCGATCGCAGACGCATGCTGCGTATGGCGGGAGCAGTCATCGGCGCGGCGGCGGTTCCGGCGGTCGCTGTCGGCGCAAGTGCAGCGATCGCCCGCTCCCGTGGCGCCGCACAGAACGACACCACTCCCGGCTCGATAGCGGCGAGCAAGCGGTTCGACCTGACCGCCGGCTCCAAGGAACTCCTGCGCGAGTTCGAGCTGGCCGGCACGCGCGTGCTGCAGTCCTTCGCGTTCGACAACACGCGCGGGCACCTGTTCACCGTGCAACTCGTCGACGGCGGGCTGCAGTTGCCCGGGGAGACCCAGACGTACTCCGGCGACGACCGCGAGGCCAACGGCGACCTGTGCCTGACCCGTCTGGACACCTCGGGGCGCACTCTCGGCACCATGTATCTGCGCGGATTCGGGCACGGTGTGCAGATCGGCGTCGAAACCACCAGTTCCGGCAGCTATCTGTGGACCGAGACGCACAACATCCGCACCCTCAACTCGGACGGCATCACCTACACCGGATGGGGAGACCGGCTCGCCCGGTTCAAGTTCGCCAACGGCACCGTCCTCACCGCGGACTCGCCGGCGCTCACCCAGTACACCCTCGAAAGCGGTGTCGACCGCACCACCTGCACCATCGACCCGGTCAACAACCGGCTCGCGGTCCGCTGCCGAGTCAGCGGCGCGTTCCGGTACCGGCTGTACGACCTCGCCGCCTTCAAGTCGGGGGGCCGCACCCCGCTCGCCGACGTGGCCCAGCCCGCCGACCTCCAGCCCGGCTACACCGACGTCTTCCAGGGCTTCGCGAGCTACGGCAGCTACCTCTACCTCCTGGCCGGCTCCGCGTACGGCTCGAACGGCTCGACGTCGCCGGACGGCAACACCTTCATCACCACCGTGGACTGGAACACCGGCGCCCTCGTGGAGCAGAAGCTCACCAAGGCCGGACAGAGCCTGCTCTACCGCGAACCCGAGGGCATGGCGATCCAGATCCCCGACCCGGCCAACCCCCAGGCGGTGCGCCTGTGCAGCGGCTGGGCCTCCTACGTCTCCAGCACGGACAAGAGCAAGCTGGCCAGCATCTACTACAAGGACGTACTGCTCTGAGGGTGCCGGGGCACCAGCCGCTCGTGCGGCACCGTCTGCGACCATGGAGCCCATGCGAAAAGGCGGTTCGACACGGGCGGCCCTGGCTGCGGCCTGCGGCGCGTTGTTGGTGATGTCCCTTGCGGCGTGCGGTGGTTCGGGCCACAAGAGGCACGCCGCACACGACCGGGCGGACGACGCGCGGCCACGGAACGCGGCCCTGAAGCGCATACCCGGCGTCGGGGACCGGCTGTGGCAGCGCATACCGGCGAACTCCCGCCAGGTGGTCGCCGTGTACGGCGCGGGCCGGAACTCCCCCGACTCCAGGGTGGTTCTCTTCACCAAGCAGGGCTCCCTCTGGAAGCGGGAGCAGTCCTGGACGGCGCACAACGGGCGCAAGGGCTGGACGACGGACCATCACGAAGGGGACCGGCGCAGCCCGGTGGGGGTCTTCACGCTGAGCGACGCGGGCGGTGTGCTCGAAGCCCCGGGCACCAAGCTGCCGTACACCCGGTCCTCGGCCTTCCAGACCCCGAGCTACTGGACGAAGCCGTACCGGCACGACTTCGACTACGTCATCGCCATCGACTACAACCGGGTCAAGGGCACCTCACCCAGTGACCCGACCCGGCCGCAGGGGCAGTCCAAGGGCGGCAGCATCTGGCTGCACATGGACCACGGCAGCGGCACGTCGGCGTGCGTGAGCCAGTCCAAGGCGGCGATGCGGTACCTGCTGCGGACGCTCGATCCGGCGCAGCACCCGGTCGTGGTGATGGGCGACAGAGCGGAACTGAAGGCCTGATCAGCAGGTTCCGGGCCGACGGGCGGCCGGCCCGGAAGCTCGGGCTCCTCAGGCGCGCTGGTGGCGCCAGCCCTGCCAGGCGGACTCGATCATCTCGTCCAGGTCGTGACGGGCCGTCCACCCCAGTTCCTCGCGGATGCGGCCCGCCGACGCGACCACGCGGGCCGGGTCGCCGGGGCGCCGGGCGGTCACCTCGGGCGTCACGTGCTCGTTGCCCGTGACCTTGAGGATCCGCTCCACCATCTCCTGGACCGAACTGCCCTGGCCGCGCCCGATGTTGAGGGTCAGCGAGGTGCCCGCCCCGGCCTGCTGGAGGCGCTGCGCGGCGGCCACGTGCGCGGAGGCGATGTCCTGGACGTGAATGTAGTCACGGATGCAGGTGCCGTCCGGGGTGGCGTAGTCGTCACCGAAGACCCGCGGGGCCTCCCCCGCCTCCAGCCGCTCGAACACCATGGGGATGAGATTGAAGACACCCGTGTCGGCCAGCTCGGGGGCGGCGGCTCCGGCCACGTTGAAGTAGCGCAGCGACGCGGCACGCAGGCCGTGGGCGCGGGCAGCCGCGCTGATCAGCCACTCCCCGATGAGCTTGGTCTCGCCGTAGGGGCTCATGGGCGCGCAGGGGGTGTCCTCCGTGACAAGAGCCACATCGGGCATGCCGTAGACGGCGGCGGAGGACGAGAAGACGAGGTCGGTGACGCCGGTGGCCGCCATCGCCTCCAGGAGGGTCTGCAGGCCGGTGACGTTCTCCCGGTAGTAGTGGAGCGGCTGCTCGACCGACTCCCCCACCTGCTTCTTGGCTGCGATGTGCACCACACCGGTCACATCATGGTCACGAAGCGTCTGCTCCAGCAGAGGCCCGTCCAGCACGCTGCCGACGACCAGGGGCACACCGGCGGGCACCTTCTCGGCGTTGCCCGTGGAGAGGTCGTCGTACACGACCACGTGCTCGCCGCCCTCGGTCATGGCGCGCACCACGTGCGCCCCGATGTACCCGGCTCCGCCCGTGACCAGCCAGCTCATCCTCATGCCTCCAAGGTCATCGTCTTCCGGAAGACTCCGGAAGACTCCGGAAGAGCAGACTCATCCATGAGCCGAGGAAAATCGAGTCGGACATTTCGGACCCTGCTGCGCATCAGGGTAGAGGACACCCGAGTTGAGGCGCGGTCCTGTAACCGTCTCTCTACCTGTCTCGCGGAAACTTCAAGTGAATCCCTTACGCTAAGGCGGCGGCGTGCTTGGGGTCCATTGGCGGACGACGCAGGTCTGCTCCCAGCTCACGCCCCCGCGATCAGCTCTTGGAACAGGTTTGTTAAGGATGCCTCGACTCTCTCTCGTCATACCGGCCTACAAGGTGCAGGGCTACCTCGCCGAGTGCCTGGACTCGGTGCTGGGGCAGGACTTCACCGACTTCGAGGTGATCGCGGTCGACGACTGCTCGCCGGACGCTTCGGGGGCGATCTTCGACGAGTACGCGGAGCGCGACGCACGCGTTCACGTGATGCACCTCACGGAGAACGTGGGTCTGGGCCGCGCACGCAACGCCGGCCTCGAGAAGGCAACGGGCGACTACGTACTGTTCCTGGACAGTGACGACACCCTGTCCGACGGTGCGCTCAAGGCGATAGCCGACCGCCTCGACGCCACCGGGGACCCGGAGATCCTCATCTACGACTACGCCCGTACCTACTGGGACGGGCGCGTACGGCCCAACCAGCGGGCGGACCTGCTGCGCGGCGAAGGACCGGACGTCTTCTCGCTGGCCGACCGGCCGCAGCTGCTGGAGCTGCTGCAGATCGTCTGGAACAAGGCCTACCGCCGCGACTTCGTGGCCCGCCAGGGCCTGACCTTCCCGCCGGGGTACTACGAGGACGCCCCCTGGACGTTCTGCTCCCTGATCAGCGCCGAGCGAATAGCCCTGCTGAACCGCGTCTGCGTGCTGTACCGCCAGCGGCGCGAGGGCGGGAACATCCTCAAGACGGTCAGCCGCAAGCACTTCGACGTCTTCGACCAGTACCGCCGCGTCTTCGACTTCGTCGACGCCCACCCGGGGCTCGACGACTGGCGCGGACCGCTGTTCCGCAAGATGGTCGACCACTACCTGACCATCCTGGACCGCCCCGACCGCCTGCCGCAGAACGCGCGCGCCGAGTTCTTCCACAAGGCCTCCGCCGACTACCGCGCCCGCCTGCCCGAGGGCTTCCAGCGCCCCGCGGGGGGCCGTGGCCACAAGTACGCCATGCTGGAGCGGGACGCGTACACGGCGATGGCCAGCGCCACCACCGCGGTCAAGCTCCGCAAGGCGGTCAAGAGCCGCACCCGCACCGCGATCAACAAGTCCAAGCGCAGCGCGATGGGCGTCTTCTACCAGTCCCAGCTGCGGCTGCCGCTCGACGAGAACCTGGCGCTGTTCTCCGCCTACTGGAGCCGCAGCGTCTCCTGCAACCCCGCGGCCATCGACGCTGAGCTGGCCCGGCTCGCCCCGCACGTCCGCCGCGTGTGGGCCGTGCGCCCCGACGCGGTGGCCCAGGTACCCAAGGGCGTGGAGTACGTCCGTGTGGGCTCGCGCGAGTACTGGGCGGCCCTCGCCCGCGCCAAGTACCTCGTCAACAACGTCAACTTCGCCGACGCCCTGGTCAAGCGCGAGGGCCAGATCCACCTGCAGACCCACCACGGCACGCCGCTCAAGACCATGGGCCTCGACCAGCGCAAGTACCCCGCGTCGACGGACATGGACTTCGAGAAGCTGCTCGAGCGCTGCGACCGCTGGGACTTCAGCCTCAGCTCCAACCGGTTCTCGACGGCCGTGTGGGAGCGGGTCTACCCCTGCTCGTACGTCTCCCTGGAGACCGGCTACCCGCGCAACGACGTCCTCGTGAACGCCACCTCCGAGGACGTGCGCCGGGCCCGCGCCGCGCTCGGTCTGGCCGATGGCACCAAGGCCTTCCTTTACATGCCGACCCACCGCGAGTACCAGCCCGGCTTCCGGCCGAGCCTCGACCTCACGCGCCTCGCGGACGAACTCGGCCCCGACGTCACGCTGCTGGTCCGCGGCCACTACTTCTACGGCAGCTCCGCGCACACCGCCGAGCTGCGCCGCAGCGGCCGTATCGTCGACGTCTCGGGCCACGCGCGGGTCGAGGAGCTGTACCTGGCCGCGGACGCGCTGATCACGGACTACTCGTCCGCGATGTTCGACTACGCCGTCCTGGACCGGCCCATCATCAGCTACGCCCCCGACTGGGACATCTACTCGGCGGTGCGGGGCACCTACTTCAACCTGCTGGAGGAGCCGCCGGGTTCGGTGGCCACCTCGCAGGACGCGCTGATCGACGTGCTCGGCTCCGGCGAGTACAGCGGCAGCGAGGCGGCCGAACGCCGCGCCGCCTTCCGGCTCCGCTTCTGCGAGTTCGACGACGGGCGGGCCGCCGAGCGCGTGGTCCGGCGCGTCTTCCTCGGCGAGGAGACCCCGCTGCCGTTCGTGCCGTTCGCCGAACGCCCCCACGCACCGACCCCCGCCCAGGCGCTCGAACTGGTCGAGCGGGCCTGACCCCGGAAAACCGGAAAAGGAGATCCCTCACGTTATGGCCCCTCGGCTCAGTGTCATCGTCCCCATGTACGACGTCGAGCTCTATCTGCCGGCGTGCCTCGACTCCCTGGCGGCGCAGACGTACCAGGACTTCGAGGTCATCATGGTGGACGACGGTTCGCCGGACGGCTCGGCCGCGATAGCGGAGACCTACGCGCAGCGCGATCCGCGGTTCCGGCTGGTACGCAAGGAGAACGGAGGCCTGGGGGCCGCCCGCAACACCGGTATCGCCCACATGGCGCCGGAGTCCGAGTTCGTCACGTTCGTCGACAGCGACGACCTCATACCCCCGGACGCCTACCAGCTGATGGTGGGCAGCCTGGACGAGACGGGCTCCGACTTCGCCACCGGCAACGTCTGGCACCTCAGGGGCGAGAAGTCCTGGCAGGTGCCGCTGATGAAGATGCTGGCCGGCGAGGCCCGCCAGCGCACGCACATATCCCAGTACGCCAAGCTCGTCGCGGACCGGATCGCCTGCAACAAGGTGTTCCGCCGCACCTTCTGGGAGAAGCACGGCTTCGCCTTCCCCGAGGGCCGGCTGTACGAGGACACGCCCGTCACGATGCGGGCGCACTACCTCGCCGACGCCGTCGACGTCATCTCCGAGCCCTGCTACTACTGGCGGCTGCGCGAGGGCGAGTCCGCCCCCTCCATCACGCAGCGCCGCACCGACCCGGCCGGCGTCCGCGACCGTGTCACCTCCGTGCTGGAGATCAGCGACTTCCTGGGCAAGCAGAGCGGCGAGACCTTCGCCCGGCTGAAGCAGGAGTACGACACCCGCGTCCTCCTGGACGACCTGCGGCTGTTCCTCAACGTGGTGCCCGACGGCGACGAGGAGTACCGCGCCGAGTTCCTGCGGTCCGCCAACCGCTTCATGGACCACATCGACCCCAAGGTCGTCATGGCGCTGCCCACCCATCTGCGGGTGCAGTGGCTGCTCGTGCGCAAGCACCAGCTCGAAGAGCTGATCACCCTGCTCGCCGGGCAGCGGCGCAAGGAGGCCATCGAGGTCAGCGGCCTGGTCCGCAAGTACGCCTCCTTCCCCTCCCTGGCCGACGCCGACCTGGACTTCCCGCGCAAGGCGCTGCGCATCGACCAGGACCTGCGCATGCGCGCCCCGCTGGTGGACATCAGCTGGTCCGAGGGCAAGCTGGTGCTGTCCGGCAACGCCTGGATCGACAAGATCGACCTGCCCTCCAAGCGCTCCTCGGTGAAGGTCCTGCAGCTGCGCAAGGACAAGTCCCGCCGCCGCATCGTGCTGCCCGCCCGCAACGTGGAGCGCCCCGAGCGCACCACCGAGTCCGGGCAGGACCGCTACAACTACGACTGGTCGGGCTGGGAGATCACCCTCGACCCGGCCAAGCTGCGCAAGGGCGGCGAGTGGCAGGAGGGCATGTGGCACGTGGGCCTCGGCCTGTACGCCTCCGGCCTGGTGCGCCGTGCCGCCGTGCAGTCCAGCGGCGGCGCCGCCTGCAACTTCCCGCCCTACCACTGGCTGAGCCCCGACTTCCGGCTGCTGCCGTCCGTCGAGGGCGGCGCGCTCAAGCTGCGCGTCGAGAAGGTGCGGGCGCTGATCACCGGCTGGACGCTGGACGGCGACCGGCTGCGGGTCACGGGCGAGATCCGGGTTCCCCTGGCCGCCGGTGAGAGCGTGGCGCTTCGGGTGAAGAACCAGAAGGGCGCCCAGGTCCACGAGTACCCGGTCGAGGTGACCGAGGAGGGCGGCAAGCGCCGGTTCTCGGTCGAGGTCCCGGTCGCCGACGTGGCGCTGGTGTTCCACGAGGGCGTCGACGCCCTGGCCCAGCCGGAGAAGCGCGTCTGGTCCACCGCCCTGATCGCCACGGACCCGCAGGGCAACACCCGCCAGTTCAGCACCGTGCTGCAGGAGGGCCTGCCCGACGGGCGGTACGACCTGCCCGCCTCGCTGGGCGAGCAGGCCGAGCTGTGCGAACTGGCCGTGGTCGGCGGCCACAACGGCTACCTGAAGCTGTCCGGCCGCACCCGGCGTGCCGTGATCGACGAGGTCGCCGTGCGGGACGGCCGTATCACCATCTCCGCCCGCACCGACGCCCGGCTCACCGGCGCCCGGCTGCTGCTCAAGCCCCGCGCACGCTTCGAGGAGCGCTTCGTGGAGCCGCGCTGGTTCGCCGACGGCCGCTTCGAGGTCGCCTTCGACCCCTCCACGCTGGGCGGCAACGGCAACGTGCCGCTGCGCGCCGGCCGTTGGAACCTCTTCCTGCGCCCGGCCGACGGCCCCGACGTCCCCTTCGTCACCGACCGCCTCGCCGCCGCGCAGTTCCCGCTCCAGGCCGACCTGGGCGGGCGCCGCTACTGGCTGGAGAACCGCTGGGCCGACTTCCCGCAGCTGAACTGCCGTTCGGAGCTGGACGACCTGGAGCGCGGCCCGTACCGGCAGAAGCAGCTGCGCCAGGAGCTGTACCAGCCCCTGCTCCAGAAGCCGCTGAAGGACCAGGTCTTCTACCTCAGCTACAACGGCAAGCAGTTCTCCGACAGCCCGAAGGCGATGTACGAGGAGCTGGTGAGCCGTGGCACGGACCTGAAGCAGCTGTGGGCCGTGCGCGACGGCCAGGTCCTGCTGCCCGAGGGCGTGGAGCGGGTCCGCATGTGGGGCCGCGAGTGGTACGAGGCCCTCGCCTCCAGCCGCTACATCGTCACCAACGGCCACCTGCCGGACTGGATCGAGCGCCGCCCCGGCCAGGTCATCGTCCAGACCTGGCACGGCACGATGCTGAAGAAGATCGGCCACGACATCGACACGCTGCACTTCGACCGCCGCTACCAGGAGAAGCTGGCGCTGGAGGCCAAGCAGTGGAGCCTGGTCGTGTCCTCGAACCGGTTCAGCACGCCGATCCTGCAGCGGGCCTTCTCCTACGACGGTGAGATCCAGGAGGCGGGCTACCCCCGCAACGACTACCTGTACTCCCCGGACAAGGACGCCATCGCGGAGCGGGTGAAGAAGCAGCTCGGCCTGCCGAAGGGCAAGAAGGTCGTCCTGTACGCGCCGACCTGGCGCGACGACCTGGCGCACAGCGCCGGGCAGTACCGCTTCGACCTGCGGATCGACCTGGAGGACGCACAGCGCCGGCTGGGCGAGGACCACGTCCTGCTGATCCGCCGCCACTCCAACGTCGTGGACGCGGTGCCCGGCGCCGGCAACGGCTTCGTGTGGGACGTGTCCGAGTACCCGGACATCGCCGACCTGTACGTGGCGGCCGACATCATGATCACGGACTACTCGTCGGTCATGTTCGACTACGCCCACCTGAAGCGGCCGATGCTGTTCTTCACCTACGACCTGGAGCACTACCGCGACACCCTGCGCGGCTTCTACTTCGACTTCGAGCAGGACTCCCCCGGCCCGCTGGTCTTCACGTCCAAGGAGCTGATCGACTCGATCCGGGACATCGACCGGGTCTCCGTCGAGTACCAGGACCGCTTCGACCGCTTCCACCACCTGTTCTGCGACCTGGACGACGGCCACGCCTCGAAGCGGGTCGTGGACCGGATGCTGGAGCAGGCCAAGGAGCTGTGAGCGAGCGCTGAAAGGGCGGGGCCCGGAGGATACGTCCTCCGGGCCCCGCCCTTTTACGTCGACTTCCGTGCTGCCGAGGTGCGGCAGCAGCCGAGGCTCTAGAGGGCCTCGAAGTCGTCGAACGCCTGCTGCGCCTCGTCCCGTTCGGCCTGCTTGTCGCGGCGGCGCTGCGTCGCGGGCCGGGGCGCCTCGAAGCGGTGGTCCTCGCCGCGGCGGCCCAGCATCTCCGCACCGGCCGTCACGGACGGCTCCCAGTCGAAGACGACCGCGTTCTCCTCGGGGCCGATGGCGACGCCGTCGCCGGAGCGGGCGCCCGCCTTCATCAGCCGCTCTTCCACGCCGAGGCGGTTGAGCCGGTCGGCGAGGTAGCCGACGGCCTCGTCGTTGTTGAAGTCGGTCTGCCGCACCCAGCGCTCCGGCTTCTCACCGCGCACCCGGAACAGCGGCTCGCCGTCGACCTCCTCGCGGATGACGGTGAAGCCCGCGTCGTCCACGGCCTTGGGCCGGATGACGATCCGTGTGGCCTCTTCCTTCGGCTTCGCGGCGCGCGCCTTGCCGACCAGCTCACCGAGCGCGTACGACAGCTCCTTCAGCCCGGTGCGGGCCACCGCCGACACCTCGAAGACGCGGTAGCCGCGCGCCTCCAGGTCGGGGCGGACCAGCTCGGCGAGGTCCTTGCCGTCCGGTACGTCGATCTTGTTGAGGACGACGATCCGGGGCCGGTTGTCGAGGCCGCCGTACTGCTTCAGCTCCTCCTCGATGATGTCGAGGTCGGAGACGGGGTCGCGGTCGGACTCCAGGGTCGCGGTGTCCAGCACGTGCACGAGCACGCTGCACCGTTCCACGTGCCGCAGGAACTCCAGGCCGAGGCCCTTGCCCTGGCTGGCGCCCGGGATCAGACCGGGCACGTCGGCGATGGTGTAGACGGTCGAGCCGGCCGTGACGACACCCAGGTTGGGCACGAGGGTGGTGAAGGGGTAGTCGGCGATCTTCGGCTTGGCCGCGCTGAGCACGGAGATCAGCGAGGACTTGCCGGCGCTCGGGTATCCGACGAGCGCCACGTCGGCGACGGTCTTCAGCTCCAGGACGATGTCCTGGAGGTCCCCCGGCACACCGAGCAGCGCGAAGCCGGGCGCCTTGCGGCGGGCCGAGGCCAGCGCCGCGTTGCCGAGGCCGCCCCGGCCGCCCTGCGCGGCGACGTAGGAGGTGCCGTGGCCGACCAGGTCGGCGAGCACGTTGCCCGCCTTGTCCAGCACGACCGTGCCGTCCGGCACCGGCAGGACCAGGTCCTGGCCGTCCTTGCCGGAGCGGTTGCCGCCCTCGCCGGGCTTTCCGTTGGTGGCCTTGCGGTGCGGGGAGTGGTGGTACTCAAGCAGCGTGGTGATCGACTGGTCGACCGTGAGGATGACGTCGCCGCCCCGGCCGCCGTTGCCGCCGTCGGGCCCGCCGAGCGGCTTGAACTTCTCACGGTGGACGGAGGCACAGCCGTGGCCTCCGCTACCCGCGGCGACATGCAGTTCGACGCGGTCCACGAAGGTGGTCATGGTTCAGTGCCTCCAGAAAAGTACGGGTGTTTCTTGCTTAACACGCGAAAGGCGGACCTGCCTTCCCGACCGGGAAGTGAGGTCCGCCTCACGAAAGCGTTCGGTGCTGAATCAGATGATTCAGGCGACCGGAACGATGTTCACGACCTTGCGGCCACGGTGGGAACCGAACTCCACCGCACCGGCCTGCAGCGCGAACAGCGTGTCGTCGCCGCCACGGCCGACGCCGGCGCCCGGGTGGAAGTGGGTGCCGCGCTGACGGACCAGGATCTCACCAGCGTTGACGACCTGACCGCCGAAGCGCTTCACGCCGAGCCGCTGGGCATTGGAGTCGCGACCGTTCCGGGTGGACGATGCGCCCTTCTTGTGTGCCATGTCTCCTCAGTCCTTACTTCGCAGCCGCGGGGATCGCGGTGACCTTGATCGCCGTGTACTGCTGACGGTGACCCTGGCGACGGCGGTAGCCGGTCTTGTTCTTGTAGCGCAGAATGTCGATCTTCTGGCCCTTGTGGTGGTCCACGACCTCGGCCTGGACCTTGATGCCGGCCAGCACCCACGGGTCGCTGGTCACAGCGTCGCCGTCGACAACGAGCAGGGTCGAGAGCTCGACCGTGTCGCCAACCTTGGCAGTGGAAATCTTGTCAACCTCAACGATGTCGCCGACAGCAACCTTGTGCTGGCGACCACCGCTGCGCACGATGGCGTACACGCGGATCTCTCTTTCGCTCGTGTCAGAACCGGCACCCCCGCAGGCCAGCCGCCCAGAAACGACATGGACGACCTCTCCCGGCCAACCCTGCGCCCGGGAGGAAGAGGTTTACGGGGATGTGGCGTACTCAGTGAGACGCCGACGGTCAAGGTTACGGGGCCGAACCGTGGGGGTCAAACCGGGCCTGGCTCAGCCGGAAACGGCTGCGACGGCGGCCACGTACTCCGCGTAGGCCTTCCGGATGCCCTCCGGCGACAGCTCCAGGTGCTCCAGGATCGTGTACCGGCCGGGGCGGGTCTCCGGGGCGAACTCCACGGCCCGGACGAACTCCTCGTCGCTGAAGCCGATCTCCTCCGCCACCACCGGCAGCCCGTGCCGGCGCAGCGCCTCGGCCATCAGGAGCGAGCCCTCGTGGTCGCCGCGCAGGTGCATGGCGAAGGCGGCGCCGAGCCCCACCTGCTCACCGTGGCTCGCCGCCCGCCTGGGGTACAGCAGGTCGAGGGCGTGGCTGATCTCGTGGCAGGCGCCCGAGGAGGGGCGGGTGTGCCCGGCGATCGACATGGCGATGCCCGACAGGACGAGCCCCTCGGACAGCACGGTCAGGAAGCCGTCGTCGCCACAGCCGCCCGGGTGCCGCAGCACGGCCTCGCCGGCCTGGCGGGCCATGGCCGCGGCCAGGCCGTCGAGCGGCTCGTCGTTGACGCGGTGGGACAGCTCCCAGTCCGCCACGGCGGAGATGTTGGACAGCGCGTCCCCGATGCCCGAGCGCACGAAACGCACCGGCGCCTCCCGGATGACGTCCAGGTCGACGAGGAGGGCGATGGGGGTCGGCACGCCGTAGGAACCGCGGCCGGCGTCGTTGTCCAGGATGGACACCGGCGAGCAGATGCCGTCGTGGGAGAGGTTGGTGGCGACGGCGACCATGGGCAGGCCGATGCGTGCCGCCGAGTACTTCGCGCAGTCGATGACCTTGCCGCCGCCCAGGCCGACCACGGCGTCGTACTGGCCGGACTTCATCTCGTCGGCCAGCCGCACCGCGTCGTCCAGGGCGCCGCCGCCGACCTCGAACCAGGAGGCCCCGGGCAACGAGGGGGCGAGGCGCTCGCGCAGCTTCGCCCCGGAGCCGCCGCTGACGGCGACCGCGAGCCGCCCGGACTGCGAGATCCGCTGGTCGGCGAGGATGGCCGCCAGGTCGTCCAGGGCACCCGGGCGGACGTCCACGACGACCGGCGAGGGAATCAGCCGGGTCAGTACTGGCACGCGATCTCCCGTCCCCGGGCGAGGTCGTCGTGGTTGTCGATCTCGACCCACCGGACGTCACCGATCGGCGCCACGTCGATCTGGAAGCCCCGGTTCACCAGCTCCTGGTAGCCATCCTCGTAGTACAGCTGCGGGTCGCGCTCGAAGGTCGCCCGCAGCGCGTCGGCGAGGTCGGGGGCGGCGTCGCCCTCGATCAGGGTGACACCGATGTACTCGCCCGTCGCCTCGGCGGGGTCCATCAGCTTGGTGATCCTCTGGACGCCCTTGGCGGGGTCCACGACGACCTTCATCTCCTCGTCGGCGAGGGACTTCACGGTGTCCAGGGCGAGGATGATCCGCTTGCCCTCGCCGCGGGCGGCGAGCAGCGTCTTCTCGACGGAGACCGGGTGCACGGTGTCGCCGTTGGCGAGGATCACGCCGTCCTTGAGGGCATCCCGGCCGCACCACAGGGAGTAGGCGTTGTTCCACTCCTCGGCCTTGTCGTTGTCGATGAGGGTGAGCTTGAGGCCGTACTTCCGCTCCAGCGCCTCCTGGCGCTCGTACACGGCCTCCTTGCGGTAGCCGACGATGATCGCGACCTCGGTCAGCCCCACCTCGGCGAAGTTGCCGAGGGTGAGGTCGAGCACCGTGAGCGAGTCCTCGGCGCCGTCGGGGCCCACCGGCACCAGGGCCTTGGGCAGGGTGTCGGTGTAGGGGCGCAGACGCCGTCCGGCGCCGGCCGCCAGCACGAGGCCGATCATCGTGGTTCTCTCCTTTGTTTCACATTCACTCGGGCCCGGTATTCCCCCCGAAAACCGTGTGGTCCTGCCGGTCGGTTCCGGCAGGACCACACGGGTGTTGGGCGGGGGGTCAGCCCTCGTCGGCGGCGGAGACCGTGGTGGTCTTCTTCGCCGTCGACTTCGCGGCGGCCGTCTTGACGGTCTTCGCCGCCTTCTTGGCCGTCGTGTTCTTCGCGGCCGTCTTCTTGGCCGCGGTCTTCTTGGTGGCGGCCTTCTTGGTGGCGGCCTTCTTCGCCGTGGCCTTCTTGGCGGTCTTGCGGGCCGCCTTCTTGGCCGGCGCAGCGGCCTCCTCGGCGGTCTCCTCGACAGCCGGGGCCTCGACGACCGGGGCCTCGGCCTCGGCGGGAGCCTCCTCCGGCGCGGCCGACGCGACGACCACGACGGCCGTCTCCTCGGCCGCGGTCGGCGCGGTGGCCTTGCGCACGGCACGGCGGCGCGGACGGGCCGGAGCGGCGCTCTCGGCGGGCGCCTCCTCGGCCACGGCCGGAGCCGGGACCTCGGCCACCGGCTGCTCCACCGGAGCCTCGGCCACCGGGGCTTCGGCCACCGTCACCACGGCCGCCTCGGCCCCTGCGGGGGCACCGGCCGGCGCGGACACCTTGCGGGTGGCGCGACGGCGCGTGCGGCCCTTGGGCGCGGCCTCCTCGACGGCAGCCGCCTCGACGGCGATCGCCTCGGCCTGCGGCTCGGCGGCCACCTGCGCCTCGACGGCCATCGGCTCTGCGCCCATGGGCTCGACAAGGGCCTCGACGACCTCGGCCTCAGGGGCCTTCTCCGCCTTCGGAGCCCGCTCCGCCCTCGGCGCGCCCGCCGGAGCGGCGGCCCGGCGGCTCGCCCGACGGCGACCGCGGCCACGGGTGGCCGCCGCCTCCGCCTCGGCGATGCTGCTGTACAGCTCCTCGTCCGGCGCGAACTCGGGGGCCGGGAGCGCGACGGGCTCGGCGACCTCGGCGGTCACCTCGGCGACCGTCTCCAGTTCGGGCTCGACGGCCTCGCCGGTCTCCACGGCCTCGACAGCGACCTCGTGGACGTGACCGTCGCCGCCGCGCCCGCGCTTCTTGCGCTTGCCGCCGCCACCGACGGCGGTCGGCTGCTCCATGTGCACGATGACGCCACGGCCGTTGCAGTGCACGCAGGTCTCGGAGAAGGACTCCAGCAGGCCCTGGCCGACGCGCTTACGCGTCATCTGCACGAGCCCCAGCGAGGTGACCTCGGCCACCTGGTGCTTCGTACGGTCGCGGCCCAGGCACTCCAGCAGACGGCGCAGCACCAGGTCGCGGTTGGACTCCAGGACCATGTCGATGAAGTCGATGACGACGATGCCGCCCAGGTCGCGCAGCCGCAGCTGGCGCACGATCTCCTCGGCCGCCTCCAGGTTGTTCCTGGTCACGGTCTCTTCGAGGTTGCCGCCCTGACCGGTGAACTTGCCGGTGTTGACGTCGACGACGATCATCGCCTCGGTCTTGTCGATCACCAGCGAACCGCCGCTGGGCAGCCAGACCTTGCGGTCCAGCGCCTTGGCGAGCTGCTCGTCGATCCGGTACGTGGCGAAGACGTCGACCTCGCTGGTCCAGCGGGACAGCCGGTCGGCCAGGTCGGGCGCGACGTGCGAGACGTACCCGTGGATCGTCTCCCAGGCGTCGTCACCGCTGACGACGACCTTGGAGAAGTCCTCGTTGAAGATGTCGCGCACGACCCGGACGGTCATGTCCGGCTCGCCGTAGAGCAGCGTCGGCGCGTTGCCGCTCTTGGCCTTCTTCTGGATCTCCTCCCACTGCGCCTGCAGCCGCTCGACGTCCCGGCGCAGCTCGTCCTCGCTCGCGCCCTCGGCGGCGGTGCGCACGATGACGCCCGCGTCCTCGGGGACGATCTTCTTGAGGATGGTCTTCAGCCGGGCCCGCTCGGTGTCGGGCAGCTTGCGGCTGATGCCGGTCATGGAGCCCTCGGGGACGTACACGAGGTAGCGGCCCGGGAGGGAGACCTGGCTGGTCAGGCGGGCGCCCTTGTGACCGATCGGGTCCTTCGTCACCTGGACGAGCACGGACTGGCCGGACTTCAGGGCGGACTCGATGCGCCGCGGGCCGTTGGCCATGCCCAGCGCCTCGAAGTTGACCTCACCGGCGTACAGGACGGCGTTGCGGCCCTTGCCGATGTCGATGAAGGCGGCCTCCATCGACGGCAGCACGTTCTGGACCTTGCCCAGGTAGACGTTGCCGACGTACGAGGTCGACTGCTCCTTGTTGACGTAGTGCTCGACGAGCACGCCGTCCTCCAGGACGCCGATCTGCGTACGGTCGCCGTACTGGCGGACCACCATCACGCGCTCGACGGCCTCGCGCCGGGCCAGGAACTCGGCCTCGGTGATGATCGGCACACGCCGGCGGCCCTGCTCGCGGCCCTCGCGGCGGCGCTGCTTCTTGGCCTCCAGACGGGTCGAGCCCTTGATGGACTGCACCTCGTCGGACGGCTCGGCGGGCTTGCGGGGCTCGCGGACCTTGACGACCGTGCGCTCCGGGTCGCCCTCGCCGGGCTCGGTGTCGACGGCGGTCTCACCGGCACGACGGCGGCGGCGACGGCGGCGACGGCTGCCGGCGCTGGACGCGGCGCCCTCCTCGCGGGCCTCCTCCTCGTCCTCTTCCTCCTGCTCGGCGGTGTCCTCGGCGTCCTGTTCGGCCTGCTCGGCGGCCAGTTCCTCGGCCTCCGCGCCCTCGCCCTCGGCGGCCTCACCACGACGGCGACGACGGCCACCGCGGCGGCGACGGCGACGCGCACCGGCCTCCTCGAAGCCCTCGGCCTCGCCCTCGGCTTCCTCGGCCTCCACCGTCTCCTCGTCCGCGGCGGCGGCCTCGAAGACCTGGGTCTCCTCGGCGGCGCCCCGGCGGCGGCGACGGCGGCGCGTACCGGCCTCGGCCCGCTCCTCCGCGTACTCCTCGGTCTCTTCCGCCTCGACGGTCTCAGCGGCCTCGGCAGCCACGGCGGCGGCCTCGGCAGCGGCCCGCTGCGGGGTCTGGAACTTCGGCTCGGCGAACACGGGCGCCTGGAAGACGGCCACGGCGGGGCGCGCCGGCCGGCGCGGGGCCTCGGCCTCGGCCTCCTCGGCGGCGGGCTGCGCGGGCTGCTTGGCGGACTTCTGCGCGGGCTCGGAGAACCCGGTCGCGGCCTGCCGCACGACCCGGCGACGACGGCGCGGTGCGGCCGGCTCGGCGGGGGCCTCGGCAACGGGAGCCTGCGGCGCCTCGGCGGGCGCGGCGATCTCCGCCTCCGGGGCGACCTCGGCGGCCGGTTCGGCGGCCTCGGGAGCACCGGCGGGCGCGGCGACCCGGCGGGTGGCGCGACGGCGGGTACGACGCGGCGCCGCCTCTTCAGCGGCCTCGGCGGCCGGGGCGGGCTCGACGGACGCGGGCGCCTCCTCGGCAACTACCGTCACGACGGTCTCCACGGCCTCAGCGGCCTCGGTGGCCTGCGGAGCCCCGGCGGGCGCGGTCGCACGACGGGTCGCACGACGACGGGTACGGGGGACAGACGCGGCCTCAGCCTCGACAGCGGGCGTCTCCACGGCCGGGACGGCCTCCGGAGTCGGGGCGGCCTCGACGACCTCGGCGGCCTCGGCAGCCTGCGGGGCACCGGCGGGCGCGGTCGCACGACGGGTCGCACGACGACGGGTACGGGGGACAGACGCGGCCTCAGCCTCGACAGCAGGGGTCTCCACGGCCGGGACGGCCTCCGGAGCCTCCGCGGCCGGGGCGGCCACGACGGTCTCGGCGGCTTCGGCCGCCTGCGGGGCACCGGCGGGCGCCGACGCACGGCGCGCGGCACGACGACGGGGACGGGCGACAGGCGCGGCCTCTACGGCAACCTCGGTCTCGGCCTCGACGGCCGCGGGCGCGGTCTCGGCGGCCGGAACGGCGGTCTCCACGGCCTCGGCCGAGGCCGGAGCCCCGGCAGGCGCGGACGCGCGGCGCGTGGCACGGCGGCGGGGACGCGGGGCGGCCTCGGCCGCGGCGGCGGCAGCCGCCACAGCCTCGGTCACCGCCTCCTCGGCGATCTCGCCCTGCTCAGCGACCTCGTCGCTGTCGGCGAGCTCCGCGGCCGGTATGGCCGGCGCGGTGGTCTCGGTGGCTGCCTCGGCCGCGGCGGGCGAACCCGCCGGGCGCGAGGCGGCACGGCGACGCCTGCGCGGCGGCAGGGTGTCGCTGGGAGTGTTCAGTTCGGAACCCTCGTTGGGTTCGGTCGGTTCCAGCATGCGGGCGTTTCTCCCGTCAGGCTCCCGGGCGCCGCGCCTGGTCCGGCGGCGGTCGCGATGGACCGCCCGCCGTTGACGTCCGCGGCCCGCGCGATGCGCAATGGCCGCCGTCCGGGGCGCGGGCGCCGCACGGGAGCTCTCTGTGTCTTGTCTCGCCGGTTCCGTACGCCTTGTTGTGCACGGCCTGGCGAAAGTCTTCTGGTCGGTGCGCTGCCCGACCCAGGTGGCTCCCGAGTACGAGGGCGGCGCTACGACGTCCGTCCCTACGCGGGACCTTCCGGCGTCGGCGTCGCCGCGGCGGCTGCCGGTGTGGCTGTCAGGGCCTCGGCTGCCTCGCGGTCGGGCGCGAGCGGGTCGGTCACCGTGCCGGTCTCTTCATCGAACAGCCCCTGCGCCAGCCTGGTCACCGCTGCGGGGACCGGCGGCGCCAGGTCGGCCACGGCGCGGAGACCGGACAGGACGTCGTCGGGTCGTACGGCAGGCGTCACGTGCCGAACAACCAGCCGCAGTATCGCACAGGGCTGGTCGGTAGGCCTATCAGCCGGCGAACTGTGCCTTTCTGTGCTCACGACCTCCAGGCTGACGACCGCGGGGCGGGCGTCGAAGGTGCGGACGCCGTTCTTGGTCATGCGCTGCACTTCCACGGTGTCGGCCTTGGTGAAGGCCTCGACCGCGCGTTCGGCGCCGGCCGGGTCGGCGCCGTCCAGCCGCAGCTCCCAGACGGAGGCCGTCAGCCGGTCGGCGAGACCGGAGGTCCGCGCCTCGACCGCGTCGACGACGTCGAGCCCGGCGGGCAGCGACTCGTCGAGGAGGACGCGCAGCGACTCGGGGTCGCGCTGATCGGTGAGCGCGATCTCCAGGTACTCCGCCTCACTGCCCGTGCCGGTGGGTGCGGCATTGGCGTACGACACCTTCGGGTGCGGTGTGAACCCCGCCGAGTACGCCATGGGCACCTCGGCGCGGCGCAGCGCACGCTCGAAGGCGCGCTGGAAGTCACGGTGGCTGGTGAACCGGAGGCGGCCTCGCTTGGTGTAGCGCAGTCGGATGCGCTGCACCGCGGGTGCGGGCGGCGGGCCTTCGGGCTGTCGCTTGCCCAGTGTCCTAGTCCTTCGTGAGAGCGGTCGTACTCCTATCAAGAGTACGTGCCGCACGGCTCCCGGGTTCCCGCCGGTCTGCGCGCACGGCTTCCCGCGGGTCCACGCGCACCGGCTGCCGGGGCTCGCCGAACAGCATCCGCCTCAGGTCCGCGCGGGCCTCCCGCACGGCCCGCCCCACCGCGCGGGCCACCTGGGCGACGGGCCGCAGCACGAGGTCCCGTACGACGTGCCCGACCGGGGTGAGGACGGTCCGGTACACCCAGCGCAGCGGATCCAGGAAGATCCACCGGAAGAGGGTCCCGAGCACCCGGCCGACGGCGCGCGAGACGTGTCCGGCGACCCGCCAGGCGTGCCCGAGGGCCGTACCGATCCCCCGCCCGATCACGGCGAGGAACCGGCCGACGGGCGCGAGGATCCAGCGCCACAGGGCGAGGGCGGGCAGCACGAAGAGGATGCGGGTGATCCAGTACAGGACCCGGGCCAGGGCGCGGCCGACGGGCGTGAGGACCCACATGATCCCGTGCCCGACCGGGGTGAGCACGTGCACGTACACCCATGCGAGGGCGCGCCCCAGGGGCGTGAGCAGGAACCGGTACAGCCACTTCAGGGGTACGACGAAGAGGGCGTACAGGACCCAGCCGATTGCGCGGCCGACGGGGGCGAGCAGGTACCGCCACAGGAACCGCGCGACCGCGACCACCGCGTCCCAGAGCAGCCGTACCGGCAGCACCAGCACGAACATGAGGATCCGCAGCGGGATCCTGAGCGCGACGACGAGACACCCCCCGGGCGGCTGCTGCGGCTGGGAGGACGGCTTCTGGAGTTCCATACCGGCGTAGACGCGCGGGGCCGCGGGTCCGGATTCCCGCCCTTGGTTGCGATGCAGTCACGTCTTGGGGCCGTTCACCGCTTCCGGGCCTTGGACCTGGGCAGACGCCGCCCGGGTGCGGGGGACGACGGCGCCGGGACGGTGGTCGATGTCGTCGAGACGTACGGGGCGGAGAACTGTTATGCGGCGATGGAGAACTCGAAGAGCAGGCCCCAGCGGTAGACCCAGGACCGGGTGAAGAGGAGGTCGTCGGGTTCGGGCCGGCCGACGACGTCGGCGAGGATCGCGTGCGCGGTCCGGTAGCGGCCCATCACCCGCAGCCGGGAGGCCAGTTCGTAGCACGCCTCCAGGCGCTCGGGCCGCGCCTCCCAGGCCCTGCTCAGCGCGTCCATGGCGCCGGGCCAGTCGTCGGCGTGCTCGGCCCGCAGGATCCGCAGCGAACGGCCACCTACGAAGTGCGCGGGGCGGTGACCGGCACCCTGACCTACGGCGGCATCAGGGACCTGCGCGACAGCCGTGACCATACGCTGAGATGGATCGACCTCAGCACCCGCGGGAACTACCCCCACGGCGGCGCCCCCGGCTTCGCCTGCGGGGTCTCCATCAATGACTTCAACCCCCAGCAAGGCATCAAGATCGACGTCCTGACGACCACCGGGCGGGTCTTCGAGATCATCTGCGTCGAGGACAACCAAACCGACAACAACCCG
The DNA here is from genome assembly GCF_053592475.1 of Streptomyces sp. NPDC002671. Lineage (NCBI taxonomy): Bacteria > Bacillati > Actinomycetota > Actinomycetes > Kitasatosporales > Streptomycetaceae > Streptomyces > Streptomyces sp. NPDC002671. The sequence goes on along the minus strand of NZ_JBSFVU010000022.1, from coordinate 41,160 downwards.
GCGATCCTCATCTGCCCGGCCTCCTGGGCAGAACTGCACCCCCCGACACCGGGCGCGAACAACTCCTGGCACCCGACGAGAACACGCAGCGAGCCCCCTCCCGGCCGGGAGGGGGCTCGTCCGCATCGGGGCAGTAGTTGATGTCAGCGTTCCGCGCTCGCGCCCGCCGGATCGGCGGCGGCCTGCGCGAGGTTGTGCTCCAGGCGTTCCAAGGTGCGCAGGGCCTCGGCCTGTTCGTCGGCGGAGAGGTCTGCCGCCACGAGGTCTTCGAGCTGGGCCCAGACCTGCTCGACCTCACGGCGCAAGGCATGACTGGCTGCCGTGGGTTCGATGAGCGAGGCACGTTTGTCGGTGGGTGAGGGCCGACGGCGGACGAAGCCGGCCTGTTCCAGGCGCCGGACGGTGCGGGTCATGGTGGCGGCGTCGGAGTCCAGCAGGCGTACCAGGTCGGCCTGGCGCTGAGGGCCGAGTTCCCACAGGTGCATCATCACCAGCTCCTGGCCCGGATGCAGGCCGATGCGGCGCAGCAACTGTCCCGCGAACATGCGGTGCAGGCGGGCCACGCGGAAGATCGCGTGGCTGATCGGACCACTGCCGGCCGCGGCAGGCACCGGGACGGTGGCCTGATACCCCGTCCCCGCGGGGCTCCATCCGGCTTCCGGTGTGGACTGCGCCATCTCTCTCCCTCATTTCCCTGCCCGAGCAACTTAACCGTACCTCCAAGTAGGCCACTCAACATGGCATCCGGACTTCCCCGGGGGGATTGCCAGGTCTACACATGTGACACGCATCACATTCAAACCCGGGAATGACCGAACGGGATTTGCCTGTTCGGACAGGTGATTTAGTTGTTCGGACAGGCAATCCCGAGGAAGAGGCCATGACCACTGCTTTCGAACCGATCGACCTGGGCGGCAAGCGCCTGACCAACCGCGTCGTGATGGCGCCGATGACCCGCAGCCGTGCCTTCGGGCCCGGTGCGGAGCCGACGGAGCTGATGGCGACGTACTACGCGCAGCGCGCCAGTGCGGGGCTGATCGTCACCGAGGGCATCCAGCCCTCGACGGTCGGCCAGGGCTACCCCGACACCCCCGGCCTGCACACGTCCGGGCAGGTGGAGGCGTGGCGGACGGTGACCGACGCAGTGCACCGCGAGGGCGGCGTGATCTTCGCCCAGCTGATGCACACCGGGCGCGTCGGCCACCCCAGCCTGCTGCCCGACGGCCTGGTGCCGGTGGGACCGTCCGCGGTGGCCGCCAACGGCCAGGTCTTCACCCACGAGGGGCCGAAGGAGTTCGTGACCCCGAAGGAGCTGAGCGAGGCGGAGATCCGGCAGACGGTCGCCGACTTCGCGGACGCGGCCCGCAACGCCATCGAGGCCGGGTTCGACGGCGTGGAGATCCACGGCGCCAACGGCTACCTGATCCACCAGTTCCTCGCGCCCAACACCAATCAGCGCACCGACGCGTGGGGCGGTACCACCGAGGGCCGGATCCGCTTCGCGGTGGAGGTCGTCACGGCCGTGGCCGAGGCGATCGGCAGCCACCGGGTCGGCCTGCGGATCTCGCCCGGAAACCCGTTCAACGACATCTCCGAGGACGACCTGGGCGAGGTCTACGGGGCGCTGCTGGACCAGGTCGCCCGCCTGGAGCCGGCCTACCTGCACCTGCTGGAGGGCCCGGACCGCGACCTGACCGCGCAGCTGCGCAAGGCATGGCCCGGCACGTTCGTCCTCAACCCGTTCACCCACCCCGATGTCACCGGTCCCGACGCGCTGAAGCTGATCGACGACATCGGCGCGGACATGATCGCCTACGGGGCGCTGTTCCTGGCCAACCCCGACCTTCCGGCCCGCCTGGCCGCCGGCGGCCCGTTCAACACCCCGGACCAGTCCACCTTCTACGGCGGCGACCACCGCGGCTATACCGACTACCCCGCCCTCACCGCCTGAGCGGCGACCGGGCCGAGACGGCCGCACAGTGGGTCAGAGCACGTGCGGCCGTCTCCCCACCTGCTTCTACCAGGGAGTTCCTGATGTCCAAAGCGATCACATTCTCCGAGTACGGCGGGCCCGAGGTGCTGCAGCTGTCGGAGGTCACAGCGCCGGAGCCCGGCCCGGGCCAGGTCCGGATCAGGGTGCGGGCCGCCTCCGTGAACCCTCTCGACCTGAAGGTCCGGTCCGGTCTGATGGCCGGCACCTTCCCGGTCAGCTTCCCCGCGACCCCCGGCCTGGACGCGGCCGGTGTCGTCGACGCCGTCGGCGAAGGAGCCGGTGCGGCCGTGGGGGACGAGGTCGTCGGTTCCGCCGTAGGCGGCAGCTACAGCGAGTACACCCTGCTCGACCGGCCGGTGGCCAAACCCGAGGCCCTGTCGTGGGAGGCCGCCGCCTCGCTGGTCACGGTCGGCCGGACCGCGTTCCGTGTCCTTGGGCAGCTGGGTGTGCACGCGGGTCAGACCCTGCTCGTCCATGGCGCCGGCGGCGCCGTGGGCACCATCGCGGTGCAGCTGGCCGTCGCCCGCGGCGTCACCGTCGTCGGAACAGCCGGCGAGCACGACATCGAGCGCCTCACCGCACTCGGGGCCACTGCGGTCCGCTACGGCGACGGCTGGGCGGAGCGGGTGAAGGCCGCGGCCCCCCAAGGAGTCGACTTCGTCTTCGACGCCTCCGGTGCCGGCGTGCTCGCCGACTCCGTCGCTCTGACCGGGGACAGCGCACACGTCATCACCATCGCCGACATGACCGCCGCGCAGCACGGCGTCCGCTTCAGCGCCGGTGACACCGGCCAGGCCGGGGAATCCCTGCCGGAGCTGGTGCGGCTGGCCGCCGCCGGGAAGCTCACCGTGCCGATCTGGCGCACCTATCCCCTGGCCCAGGCGGCACAGGCACACACCGACCTGGAAGCCCACCGCAACCACGGCAAGGCCGTCCTGCTGCCCTGACCCCACTCCGGCACCGGCCGACGCCGCCGCACGACAGGGCGAGTCGGCCGGTATCCGCGGCCCTGGCCGGCCACTGGTCGAGGAGCTGCCGGCCCACAGCGGTGAGGCAGATGGATACCGCCCTGCGGTCGTCCAGGCCCGGCTCCCGCACGATCAGGCGGATCACGCAGCCGCGGGGAGCGCGACCGGCTCGAGCTGCGCGGTGCGGTGCAGGCCCCTGCGGTCGTAGAGATGGGTCAGGCCCAGTCCGAGGAGCAGTGAGAGCGCGAGCCCCACGCCGGTCATGGTCCAGCCTCGGGCGAGTCCGGCGTCGAGCTGGGCGCCGAAGTAGAGGATCGACCGGACCCCGTCGAGGACCTGGCGGAACGGTTCGAACTCGGCGAGGAAGCGGTAGAAGGACGGCAGCGCCTGGAGCGGGATGGTGGCACCCGCCGACGGGATGGCGAGGCCGATCAGCACGAGCATCGAGACGAGCGGCCCGGGGGTGCCCAGGACCGCCAGCAGCGCGAGCGCCGTGCAGCCCATCGCCATCGTCGCGCAGGCCCCGAAGATCCAGAGCAGCAGCAGATGCGAGGCGTCGATGCCGATGATCCCGACGGCGGCGGCCATCGCCAGTGCCGAGGTGACCAGGGAGACTCCGGCCATGAGTGCGCAGCCGACCAGGAAGTGGCGGGTGCGGCTCAGGTGCCGGACGGGCTCGGCCGTGCGGAAGGGGCCGAGGTCCTTGGCGGCGTAGCCGAGGGCGGTGTCGACCTGCATGTGGATCACGTTGGCGCCGAGCATGCCGCCGAGCACCAGCACCAGGGTGTAGAAGAAGGAGGTCAGGCCGAATCCGCTGTGGTTGCCCAGGTGGTGGCCCTGGGCCACGACGACCTTGACCGGGTCCGCGAGCAGCAGCTGTTCGGGGGCGCTCGGTGCGCTGACGTGCTTACCGGCCGCTTCGGCCCGGGCGGCCTGGTGGGCCAGCCGGTGCCCCAGCTTCTTGCCCAGAGCGACCGAGGCGTTGTGCGCGGCCTCGCGGTTGACCTGCTCGGCCATGTTCGAGCCGAAGCTGCCGGCCGCGGGGTTGGTGAGGATCTGCAGCGTCGGCTGTGACGGGGAGGCGTTGCCAGGGGTCGCGAGCCCCAGCACGGAGGCGGAGAAGTTCTCCGGGACGACCAGCGCCCCGAACGCCTTGTTGTGGCTCATGAGCCGCTGTGCCTCGGCACGGTCCACCTGCTTCCAGGCGACCTTGCCCTTGAGCTGCGGGGCGCCGGCGACCCGCTCGGTGATCTGCGCACCCAGGTTCATCCGCTTGCCCGCGTGCTCGACCCCCCGGTCGGCGTTGACGACAGCGATCGGCAGGTCGTGCATCGCCCCGACGGGGTTGCTGTTCGCTCCGAGATAGAGCAGCGAGAGCAGGAAGGACAGCAAGCCGATCACCGCTGCGGATGCGATCCACAGGCGGCTCCCCCGGAGCAGGTGCCGTGCGCTGGTGCGGGCGTGTGTGGGTGAACTGGCCATGCGCTTCTCCTCTGTGTGCGTGGTGTTCGCGCCGGCCGCCGGGAGGGGCGACAAACTGGAAACCCGTACTTTCCAGTACTAGAAAGTAACACTTTCCAAGATGGGGGTCCAGCCTCCAGGCGCCTGGGACACTGGCACCAGCAGAAAGTCGAGGGAGCGCATGAAGATCTCGGAGCTGAGCCGCCGATCCGGGACTCCGGTGGGGAGAATCAAGTTCTATCTGCGCGAGGGCCTGCTGCCGCCCGGACGTTCGATGGGGGCCACGATCGCCGAGTACGACGAAGAGCACGTCCAGCGACTGCGTCTGATCCGGGCGCTGACCGCCCGTGGGGGCCTGTCCATCGCGGCCACCCGGGACGTGCTGTCGGCGGTCGACCACCCGGAGGAGTCCCGGCCCACCCTCGGCGTACTGCACCACGCGCTGCCGATCCCGGCGGAGTCGGGCGAGGCGGAGGTCGACCCTGCGCGACTCCAGCAGGTGAAGGAGTTGCTCGGCGCCATGGAGTGGGACATCTCGGACGACTCGCCCCACCCGCAGGCCCTGGCGGCGAGTCTGCAGGAACTCAGCCGTCTCGGCGTCCCCTTCAGCAACGACGAGCTGCTCCCCTACGCAAGGCTTGCCGCGTCGGTCGCCCGCCTCGACCTCGAACAGCTCGACGGGATCGACGCACCGGAACAGCTGGCCGAACGAGCGGCCATCGTGATCCTGCTGCTCGAACCGGTCCTGGCGCTGCTGCGCCGCCTCGCCCAGGAGGGCGCGGTGCGCCACGGGCGCGCGCAGCCGCACCCGGCCTGAGGTTGCTCCGCGGTCCCGGTCAGGAGCCGCCCGTCCCGTAGCCCGCGCCCGTCATGCGGCGGGCCGACGCCTCTGCCCGGTCGGCTCGGACCAGAAGGCGAGCCCGACTGCGAGGCCACCACATCAGGTCGGCCAGGAAGAGCACGACCACCAGCCACGAGACGATGGTCTCGCCGGTGGAGCCCATCACGGTGTCGTACACGGCGAGAGCGACCGCGAGCGCGGTGACGAGCAGGACGACCCAGCGGCGCAGCCGCTCGCCCTCGGCGGCCCGGCGCAGGGCGTCGGCGTACTCGACGACCGAGGGCGCCAGCCGGGGCTCGCCGATGGCCTCACCTCGCCGGGTGGCGCGTACCACGGCCGCGCGGTCGGCACGGTTCATGCCCTTGGCCGCAGGCCAGATCCTGTTCATCCGGCGCGCCACCCGAGTCCCGTAGAACAGGCTCAGCACCACAAAGACCACTACGGCGCCCACCCATGACTTCGCCTCGAGGAGAACGAAAGCCCCGAAGAAGACGCCGGCGGCGAGGCCGGCCCCCACAGCCCGGCTCACCGACCCCCGCTGCCACATCCAGCCCGGAACGAGAATCACCCGTTCACGGTGGCCACCATCCATCCAGGACGCAACCACCGCACCGGCACGTCGCCCCCAGCCACACGCACGCGGCGCACCATATACGACTACAGGTCTTCGAAGGCGTCTTCGCCGGGCCGCCAGACCATCCAGGAGCTGTCGACGAAACCGTTGAGCATCGCGATCTCCGGACCGACGAGTTCGCTCTCGGTGGGGTGCAACTGGATGGAGCCGGTCGCCAGGTCGACCTTGATCCCGATGCCGGTCTCCTCGTACGTGGCGGTCACATTCTGGGAGATGAGTCCACGCAGCGCGTCGGTCCAGCCGGCCTCCGTCGGCGAGAACCGCTGTCCGGACAGCGTGACGGTCGGCAGCACGTCACACGTGAGCACGGGCCTGTCGTCGGCCGGGCCGTCGAACCGCAGTTGGACGTAGTCCAGGACAAACTGCACCGAATAAAGCCGGAAGCCGACGAGACGACCAAGCAGGGAGTTCAGCTCATATGCCACGGTGGAGAGTCTAAGAGCGGGGCAGCGGTCGGCAGCAGAGTGGAGCCGTGGGCTTCGGCGAGGCAGGCTTGGTTCATGACGTCGCTCTGGCGCTCAGCCCCTCGGCCAGGAGCAGGCGGTCGCGGCCGGGCCCTCTTCGCGCTGATGAAGTGTGTGCCCTTCTTGATTGCGCTGGCCGTTCTGGTCATCGAGCTCACGCCTGCGCACTTCATCTACACCGGCCCCCTCCTCACTGCGGTCCCGGCGCTGGCGGCAGTGACGATGGGACCCAAGGGAACCACCGCGGCGGCGGCTCTCACGCTGGCGATCAGCGTGACCACCGCGACCTATAACCACGCCTGGGGCACGCTACAGGTCTACACCAATTTCCTGGCTCTGGCACTGGTCTCCGTGGCTGGTTTCATCACCAGCAGCGCCGTGCAGGCACGCAGGCAGAGAGAGCTTGACCAGGTCCGCCGGATCGCCGTGGCGGCTCAGGAGGTCGTGCTGCGGCCCGTGCCCGCGCGGCTGGGCCCAGTGGTGGCGGGCAGCCTGTGCCTGGCGGCCGGTACGGGGGCACGGGTGGGCGGCGATCTGTACGAGGCCGTGCAGACCCGGTACGGCGTCCGGATGATCGTGGGGGACGTTCGAGGCAAAGGGCTGTCCGCGATCCGAGCCGTTGCGGTGGCGTTGGGCGCGTTCCGGGAAGCCGTGCACTACGAGGATGAGCTAGCGGAGGTCATGAACCGCTGCGCGGCTGCGCTGCGACGTGCAGCCGCCGTACCGGGGACGTACGACCAGGAAGCTCTTCTGGAAGGGTTCACCACGGCGCTCATCGCGCAGGTGCCGGACGAGCCTGTGGTGCAGCTGATCAACCGTGGGCATCCGCCGCCGCTGCTGCTGCACCAGGGCAGGGCTACGCCGCTGATGCCGCCCTCGCCATTGCCGCCTCTCGGCCTCGAAGACCTCGCCACCGACCTCCCCGGCAAGCCTGAGAGCTATCCGTACGCCCCCGGTGACCGGCTGCTGCTGTACACCGACGGCGTGACCGAGGCCCGCAACCGTGACGGCGACTTCTTCGCCCTGCCGGAGACCATGGAAGAGATACGCGCCGACACCACCCCACCGGAATTCCTGGAGCAACTGCACCAGGCGTTGATCCGCCATACCGAGGGCGACTTGGCGGACGACGTGGCGATGATCCTCACCGACCGGCTGGGGCCGTCCGGTCCCGGCTGAACGCCGATGACCTCTCACACACACCCGCGCGTCAACCGGGGGCGAAGCGGAAGCTCTGCCACAGTCCTGTGGACCTGACCACCTCGTCCGACGACTGCACGCTCAGGTAGACGCTCTGCCCTCCCCGCGGCACAGTGCAGTCGGGTGTCGTGTACAGGATGATGTCGCTCTGCGTGTAGTTGTCGACGTGGGTCACGCCCTCGCGGAAACGGTGGCATCCGCCGGTGGACGGATCCGAGATGCTCTGCACAAGGTTGGCATCCTTGCGGGCCACGATCATGCCGGACGCTTGATCCTGGCAGGCGGTCAGCACGATGCCGAACAACGCGATGCCGGTGAGTGCGGTCAGCGGCCGTGAAGCACGCATCGGTCCTCCTGCCGGTACGGGGAGCTGACGGAGACCTCGTCCCCCACCACCATCCGCCACATCGGGCGGCCACGCCTGGCGGATACGACCGTTGCGGTCAGGCTGCGGCCGTAGGGAGAGGCTGTTCGGTCCAGATGGACTTGCCGGTTCGGGTGTGCCGGGTGCCCCAGCGCCGGCAGAGTGCGGAGATGAGCTGCAGGCCTCGGCCACCCTCGTCGGTGGCGGAAGCGTGGCGGATGTGCGGCGTGGTCAGGCTGGCGTCGGAGACCTCGCAGATCAGTGCGCGGCTGCGGAGCATGCACAGCCGGACAGGACCGCAGGCGTGCCGGACGACGTTCCCGACCAGCTCGCTGACCAGGAGTTCGGTGGTCATGACCAGGTCCTCATCGGCCAAGTCCCAGTCGGCGAGCTGGGCGCGGACCAGCTCACGGGCATGGCCTGCCGCCATCGGGTCCTCCGGCAACGGCCACTCCGCGACATTCTCCGCGTCCAGCGGGTGGGTGCGGGCCAGCAGCAGGGCGGCGTCATCCACCAGCGCGCCTTGGGCGGGGAGGAGAGCAGAGGTGAGGGTGGCGCAGAGGGCGTCCAGGTCGGACGCCTCCGCCAGTGAGGTCGACGTGGCGCTCACGGACTGAAGGAGGAGCTCGGCGAGGCGGCTCATGCCAGTGGTGACGTCCCTGTCCTTGCTCTCGACCAGGCCGTCGCTGTAGAGGGCGAGCAGGCTGTCGGCGGGCAGCAGGGTCTCTAGAGTTTCGAAGGGTGGAGCGGCCACCCCCAGCGGCGGGTCCGGGGTCATGGGCAGGAAGGTGACGGGGCCGCCGGGGTGGGCCACCGCCGGGGGCGGATGACCGGCGCTGGCGTACGACAGACGCCGGGTCACCGGGTCGTAGATGCCGTACAGGCAGGTCGCGAAGGCATCGTTACCCAGGTCGCCGACCGTACCTGTGGCGATCCACATCCGGAAAATCCATCCCAATCGGGCCAACCTAAGCGATTTCCCCTACTCGGGGGAACCGCTCGCACCGATTGACCGAAAGTGCGATCGGCTCACCCTTCTGCCACCCTCCCGCGGCCCACCCCTTCGCTATCCGACACCGCATGTGGCCGACATGCCGCTCATGGCGTAATGAACCGCTCCGGCGGCTTCCCAGGTCACGTTGTGCGGAGGCAGTGACCATCGTGGACGCAGGAAGGTGGGTGGCAAACAGGGCCATGGGCACGGAGAACATTGACCGATCGGAGGGTTTCGGCGAGCGGCTGCTCGGCCTGCTGCTGGACAGAGCGCGGCTGCTGCCGCCCCAGATGATCGCCCCGCTGATCGCGGAAGGGGTGGCCAGGATCGGCGGTCGTGACGTCTCCATCCTGCTCCAGGACTACGCGCAGGAGTTGCTGGTACCGCTGCCGGGCAGGCAACTGCACGTGGCCCAGCCAGAGCCGATGGCCAACTCCCCCGCCGGGCGGGCCTTCCTGCGCGGGGACATTGTCGAGGTACCACAGGCCCGCGGCGGCGTCCGGATGTACCTGCCGCTGCTGGACGGCAGTGACCAGGTGGGCGTAATGGCCCTCACCCTGGACGCAGTCGACGACGACGACCGGCGCCTGCTGTACAGGCTCGCCAGCCTGGTCGCCGACATGCTGGTCACCAAGAACGCCTATACCGACCAGTTCTTCCAGGCCCGGCGTCGGGAGCCGATGAGCGTGTCCGCGGAGATCCAGTGGAGCCTGCTGCCGCCGCTGACGATGTCCCTGCCCCAGGTCAACGTGGCCGGCGCCCTGGAGCCCGCCTACCGCGTTGCCGGCGACAGCTTCGATTACGCACTCAACGGCAACATCCTGCACATGGCCGTCATTGACGCGATGGGCCACGGCTTGGACGCCGCCACGATGGCGACCGTGGCCATCGGCGCCTACCGGCATGCCCGGCGCGTATTCATCAGCCTGGACGAAAAGTACGCGTTCATGGACGATGCCATTTCCCGGCAGTTCGGGCCCGACCACTTCGTCACGGCGCAGCTGATGCACCTGAACATCGCCACCGGTGAGATGGAGTTGGTCAACGCGGGCCACCCCGCGCCACTGCTGATCCGCGACGGCCAGGTCGTACAGCAGTTGGAGAGCGCGACGACGCTGCCCGTCGGCTTCGGCGGTGACCTGCCCCGAGTCAGGGAGCACGTGCTCCAGCGAGGCGACCGGGTGCTCTGCTACACCGACGGCATCATCGAGGAGCATGTGGCCGGCGGGGAGACGTTTGGCGAGGAACGCCTGATCCGCTCGGTCAACCGCCTGGGGGAAGAGCCGTCAGAGGGTGTGCGGGCGGATCTGCGCCGACTCTCCCACACGCTGAAGAGCGAAAGGGGTGGGCGCACCACCGACGACGCCACCCTTTTCATGATCGAGTGGCACGGGGGCACCGCCGACCACCTCGTGACCCTCGACTGAACGTCTCGACGTCGGCCGAGTCAATTGCCTGCCCACGACATAGAACGCTGGACGACGCGAGGAAGCAACTTCTTGCCGGTCGGGTCGATTTGCGTGCGCCCGATTCGTACGGGTCGGGGTGCCCGTCTCGGCGCCGACGCGGTCTGCCGGGTGGGGTGTCTAGCGCAAGATCCGGAAAGTCACTACGATGCGCACGATCCGGCCACAGTCGGGTCAGTCAGGCGATCTTCCCTGCAAGAGCGGGAGCACACTCCGCTGCGAGAGTCCCGTTCGCCTCTAGGAGGGAATGGTGTCGCAGTCCCGTAGACTCTCGAGTCGCCCCACTGGCCGGTTTCCATCGGCCACCCACCACAGTGCGTGGCCCATCCGGTTGAGCGCCGTTGATCCCTCGGAGGGAAGTAGTTCACGCCACGGCAGGGAGATCTAGTGAAAGACGTCGGGCCTGTGCGTACTACCGCACGGGAGGATGAGTCCAATCCCGGCGCCTTCCAGGCCAGCGCGAGCATCGTGCAGGCGGGCTTCTTCTGCTGGGAGATCGCCACGGGCGAGGTGAGCTGCGATCCGCTCACCCTCGCGCTGCACGGCATGCCCGAGAACGGCCCGTCGGACATCTCGAGCTTCCTGGCCGCAGTACACGAGTCCGATCTGGCCGATGTGCGCGATGCCTTGGGCCTGATAGCGGAATCCTGCGGCAACTACCAGATCGAGTACCGGGTCACTTCCGACGGCGACCGGCACCGGTCCCTGGAAGCCCGGGGCCGCGTCCTGCCCGGCGCCGACGGGCTGCCCGCCCGCATGGTCGGAGTGGTCATGGACACAACGGCCGTCCATGAACGCCACGAGGCGGAGAGGCGGCGGTTGTACGAGCGCGCCACCCGTGACCGCTGGATGCGGGAGCTGACCGCGGCTCTGGCCGCCGCGGTGACGGTCAAGGACATCATGGCCGCCGCACAGGCAGGACTGCGTACCTTCGGAGCGGACGCGCTGGCGGTGATCGCCCCGGAGGGAAACCGGTTGACCGTCGTCGCCTCGTGCGCCGACGACGAGCAGGGCGAGAACTCCCTGCGAGTCCTCGACGCCACGGCCCGCACACTCGTGGAGGAGTCACTCGACCGTAGGGCGCCCGTTCTCATCGGCTCCGCGGACGCGCTGATCACCGGTTATCCGCACCTGGCACCGCTCGCGCAGTCGGCCCTGCAGGCGTGGGCGGTACTGCCGCTCACGGACTCGCGCGGCCACGTCAGTTCCTGCCTTGTCGGTTTCCCCGAGCCGCAGGAATTTCTGCCCGAGGAACGGGCCCTCCTGGTCGCCGCCATGGGACTGCTCGCCCAGTCACTGGAGCGAGCCGGCATGTACGAGTCGGAACACGCACTCGCCACCGAGCTCCAGCGCGGCATGCTGCCGCGCGGGCCGCTCACGGTGCCGGGTGTGACCATCGCCGCCCGCTACCAGGCCGCCACCTCCGGCATGTGGATCGGTGGCGACTGGTACGACGCCATCAACCTGCCCGACGGCGGCGTGGCTCTGGTCATAGGAGATGTGCAGGGACACAGCGTTCACGCCGCGTCTCTCATGGGGCGGCTGCGTACCGCCGTACACGCCTATGCGAACGAAGGACACCCGCCCGCGGCCGTCCTGGAACGTACCAACCGCCTGCTGGCCGAACTGAACACCGACCCGGACAGGGCCCTGTTCGCCACATGCTGCTACATCGCACTCACCCCCTCCGACGGAACGCTCCGGGTGTGCCGGGCGGGCCATCCGGCCCCAGCGTTGATCACACCCCGCAAGCCGCCGCGCCTCCTGGAGGTCCCCGGCGGTCTCCCTCTGGGGATCGACCGGGAGCAGCGGTACCCGACCACCCGCCTGCGTATCGCTCCGGGCAGCGTGCTCGCGCTGACCACCGACGGCCTGCTCGAGGCCGTGAACAAGGACATCGACCAGGGCATCGAGAGGTTTCTCCGGGGTCTGCGAGGGGCTCCCACGGCGGACCTGGAGACCGTTGTCGACGACCTCCTTGCCGGTACGCAGAAGGCTCACGGCCTCGGCGACGACGTCGCTCTGCTCCTGGCTCGCCTGAACAGGCCCGGCCACCGCAGCTGACCCGGGACCAAAGAAACGAGACCTCGGTCGAACGCCATCGACAGGCAGGGTAATTTACGTCGATGGCTGGGACTGTGCGGTCATGCTCCATGCGGGCTTTGGCATGCCGCATCGGCAATGTCACCGGATGCCGCGAATGGCAGAGGATTACCGAGAAGCGAGCTGACGTATGGACAATTTCCGGATTCCGGACCTCTACATACCTGTAGCGGCAGCGCTCAATCCGGAACTCCAGGAGGCTGCCGCGGCGGCTGAGGCGTGGCTGGACGAGTTCGGCCTGGTGCCCACCGAGGAGGCGCGTCGGCATGTGCAGCGCACTCGTGTGGACCGGCTCACCGCGTGGCTGTGCCCGAACGCCTCACAGGAGGCGCTGACGCTGATCACCCAGTGGAACGCGTGGCTCTTCCAGTTGGACGACCAGTTCGACGACGACCCGGTGCGCGGTTACCGGCCCGAGCAGTGGCGGGAGGCGTTCGGGCCGCTGTTCGCCGTATTCGACGGAAATGTTACGGCTGGGCGACTGACGCGCTCCTTGGCCGATCTGTGGCGCCGTACGACGGATGTTCGTTCTTCCGTATGGCAGCGCCGATTTGTCCCGCACCTGTTGTGGTATTTCGACAGCTACCGTGCCGATATGATCCATCGGGAGCAAGGGCGTGTGCCCGGCCTGCAGCAATACCTCGCGCACCGCCGCGCCTCGTTCGCATTCGACGCCGTCCTTGACCTGATGGAAATCGGAACCGGTGTGGATCTGCCCGACCAACTGCATGCCAACCCGGCCTTCGCCGACATGCGAGAGGCAGTGATCTATGCGAATGCCTGCATCAACGACCTCTACTCGCTGCCCAAAGAACTCGCCCATGACTATGCGTTCAACGCCGTCACGGTGATCCGCCATCATCACCGGTGCAGCCTCCAGGAGGCGGCGGAGCGAGTGGCCGTGATGCAGGCCGGATACGTCCAGCGCATCCTTGATCTCGAAGAGGTCCTGCCCGGGCGGCTGACACGTTCCGGCCTCGCCGACGACGTCGTCGACGACGCGCTGCGCTGCGTCGGGGACTTCAACGCGCTCACCGCTGGGAACGTCGCTTGGTCGAAGGAGACCGGGCGCTATTCGGAGGTAGAGGCCAAACCGACCTATCTGGCGGACTTGTTCATTCCGTAGGACCCCGGCCATCGCCCAAGTGCGCCGCAGCCCACGCGGCGGTGGCCCCACGGATCCCCAGCCGCGCAGCCCCGAATGGGGTACTCAGCCGGCGAACACTTCGTCGCCGCTCCAGCCCTCCAGGCCCGCCAGAGGCAGGGGCGTCCGGGACACTTCCCGCGCGAAGGGCTGCCGCCATGCCCACCCGTAACCCAGATGGAGCGACCAGGTTCCTCGGGGTCATGATCTGCACCGACTGACCGTGTGGTGCCGCTTCGACCTGCACGAGGGGGCGGACGACTCTTCGCCCTGACTGACCCCGGGTCGCTGCTCGCGTTCTCTCGACATCGCGCGCGTGGGGGCCCGGCTGGCCGGTTGCCCTGGAGTCGATCGAGCAAAACGGGTGAGCCCCGGAGGCCACTCCGGGGCTCACCCGCCTAGAACACCGAATTTGTTCGGCGGTTATCGCAGACGAACTATCTGAATTGGGCGATCATTCCGCCTCAGTGGGCAGAAATCCCACTAACAGCTCATCCGCAGATTTCCTGGGTCACGCGTGGACGTCGTACGTGTCGGAGCATACGAGCCCACCACTTCCACCCACGCAGGCCCACAGCTTGTAATGACGTCCCTCAGGCAGATCCCCAACCGGATTTCGTACGCACGTGCGACTCGACGGGAGAAGCTGTCCGAAACTAGCCCCTTCAAGATTTACAATTCAGCCAAGCAGCCCTATTAGGTCATACAGGACCAATGCAATAAAAAGCCCCTTAGCCTGCAAGTGCGCCAATCTCCCAAAAATTTCACACGGGATTTCCGTCAAGAAAAAGCGCTGCATCCGTGTCTGATTTACAGGAGTGCGGCGCTTGACTGATTGCTAACTAATGAGAGGATCTAGATGCCTACCGTGAAGCCAGTTGACCATGTCTGCATAACTTGGATGACGCTATCCCAGATTCCAGTTACGAGGAGTGCTCCGGTTGCAATCATCATCACCCCTCCAATGCGCATCACCAAGCCGTATCGACGCTTAACCCAGGAGAATGCGCCAAGCGCCTTCCGGAACGCCACTGCGGCGATGACAAATGGAACCCCTAGCCCAATGCAGTAAGCGACTGTAAGGAGAGCCCCGCGACCTGCGCTTCCCTCCGCTGTTGCGAGGATCGTCACCGACGAGAGAGTGGGGCCGAGACATGGCGTCCAGCCTATCCCAAACAAAGCACCCAGAAGCGGAGCGCCCAGGAGTCCAGATACAGGTCGCTTATGGATGCGGAGCTCACGTTGCGTAACCCACGGCATTAGCCCCATAAAGAAAGCACCCATGAGAATCATCAAGGCGCCAAGCGCCTTCATAAGCACCCATTTATGCTCCTGCAACGTCGAGCCGAAATACCCGAATAGAGCCCCACCGGAGACAAAGACTGCGGTAAAACCAATAACAAACAGCGAAGCCCCTGCCACCATGCGCCCACGCCGCGCAGATGCAAGATCAGCCCCCGCAATGCCCGTAATATACGACATGTATCCAGGCACAAGAGGAAGAACACAAGGCGAGAAGAATGAAACGGCTCCAGCCGCAAGAGAGATCGGCAGTGCGGCTAGCAGGGAGCCGCTCAAAACAGTCGCGTTGATTCCTGATGCTGCGATAAAAGTAGGCACGGTCTCACTTCTTCATCACGAGGGAATTCATCTTACGCAAGCTCTCTTCTGTGAGCGGCTGGAGAGCCCGAGCCACAATCCTCCCCCGCCGATCAAGAACTATAGTGGAAGGAAGCGTCTGGGGATTTATCGTACCCTTCGGAAATCCTCTCAGGGCGATCTTGCCATACGGGTCGTAAAGACTTGGATAGTCGATGCCGAAGTCTTCCACGAAGGACCGGCCCTGCTCACGACTATTATCACGGGTGTCGATCCCGACAAAAGTCACACCATCGCGTACTGTATCCTTGGCGACTTTTGCAAAATCCGGCGCTTCCGCACGGCAGGGAGGGCACCATGATCCCCATACATTTATGACCACAACCCGGCCTCTGTAATCGGCGACATCTAATTTCTTGCTGCCGATGGTTTCGCCCCTGAGGCTACCAGTAGCCTGCCTCTGATCCATCGGGACGATGGATATTCCGTCGGCGCCGGTGGATTGCCCATCGCTCTTCGCCACCCCTCTGTCGCTGCATGCCGACAAGAGGATTGCCCCTGCAGTTATCGTCGCGGCAAGCATGGCAGTGCGGCGAGGCAGACGGCTCAGGATCATGTGACAAGCTTTGCATGCCGCTGCACCCAGGTTCGTTCGGCCCCTGGATAGCTGCGCAGGCAGGATGGCGCAGGAGAACGGCCGCTCCGGCGCTACTGACCTTCAAAGCATGGTGCCGTCATGCTGGGACGGGCATGAGCCCGGTCCCGTTGAGGCATCCGTCGTGTGCGGTGCTGGAGCTGACGTAGTCCCGTCAGACAGCGGTAGTCACGTCCTCTAAATGCGCTGAGGTGGTGGTTCATCGCTACGGCATCGTGCGCGGTCATGGGTTTTTGCCCCCTACCGGACGAAGGCGGAGGCCCAGTTGGCCACACCGTCGCCTACAAGCCTGGAACTGGCCTCAGACCCACTCCACCTCGGAGACGATGCGTGAGAGGCCTCCAGGACTCGGCAGCGGCGTCCGGGACGAGGCCGACGGCGACGACAGGCGAGGACGCGGAAGGCTGACCGAAGCCAACACAGTGGCTACCTCGACCTCGCTGGCCCCCGCCAGGGCCTCAACCACCCGATCGAGCGCCCCACTCACCTCAGTGCGCATGACCACTCGAAGCAGGCGCCGGCGCAGCGTTCTTGACCGTCAAGGGCAGCAACTTCTTGCCGGTCGGGCCGATTTGTATGGCCGTGTCCATCTGGGGGCAGGTAGCAACGCAAAGCGCCGTCCCGGCTACTGAGGGCATCAGCGCGAGGCGCTGTTCGCGTCCTCGAAGCCCTCCGCCTAAGACCTGCGTTGGCCCGCACACCACTACCGCTTCGTCCCAAACTCTCGGTCGGACGACCATTGCGGTCCATGGCGCCCGTCATGAGGTCATCGACGGCCGTTGATAGCCACCTTCGGTGTGGTGGTTGCTGCACTCCGCTGCCGTACGGCGAGCGCCGCGGCGTGCCTGTGAGCCGCGGCGTCATGGATGGCCCTCTGAACCAGCAGCGTGAGCCAGCTGCGGACCGGTGAGGGATGCCACAAATGAGGCCGACCAGTGGCGCGCGAACCCCGAGAGGGCTACCGTCGATAGGGAGAACGACCGGTCTTCCTACCTCTTATGGAATGGCCTCCCGGTCTTTCGGGCGGGACTGCCTCCATGCAGAGAACTGCTGGTGGGCCCCGGCGCACGTCGAAGAGAGATCAAAAAGTTCTATGCAAGCAACCCGCGCCCCGGCCTGGCCGGGGCCCCGCAGAGAGCCACTGTTTCGCGCGGCCCTGCTGGGCTCAGCCGTCCGATCGGATGAGCCGGACCGCGTTCAGCAAGGTCTTGTGGGCGGCCGTCGAGTCGTCCAGGTAGCCGGCAGCCATCGCACCGTCGTACAGCATCAGCAGCGCACCGGCGGCCGACTCCGCATCGGCATGGCCGAGCCGGGTGAGCAGATCCTGGAAGAGGGTTCGGATCCAGTCCCGATGGGACGTCACCAGGTCACGGACAGGATGGTCGGCGTCCGGGTACTCGGCGGCCGCGTTCATGAACGGCGATCCGCGAAAGCCGCGCTCGCGGGCGTGCTCGGCGATGGCCTCGAAGATCAGGTCGATCGCTTCCGCGGGCGGGTGCCCGGCGGCCAGCGGTTCGGCCACCTCGCGGTAGTAGGCGTCCTTGGTCAGCAGATAGGCCACGACCAGGTCGTCCTTGGAGGCGAAATGCCGGTAGAAGGTTGCCTTCGTCACCCCGGCCTCGGCAATCAGCCGTTCCACGCCGATCGCGCGGACGCCCTCGTAATAGAACAGCCGCGACGCGGCCCGGACCAGGCGTTCGCGAGGCGGTAGTTCTCTCTCAGTCCTGGCCTCTCGGCGCGTGCTGTCGGTGGTCTTCTGCCCAGTGCTGCTCACTTCCCCATTGTGCCCTCGGCTCTGCCTTGAGCGGCCTCTACCCCCGTACGGCCCCCACCCATAGGGGTCGTCCCTCTATCCCGTACGGCTCGCACCAGCGTTGCCGTTCATCGAAAGGCTTGAACCCATGAATCGTCGTCTTGAAGGAACCGTCGCCCTGGTCACCGGAGCATCCAGCGGTATCGGCCACGCCACCGCACTGGAGCTTGCCCGCGAGGGCGCCTCCGTGGCCCTGGTGGGCCGGCGTGAGGACCGGCTCACCGACCTCGCTGCGGAAATCTCCGACGCCGATGGCAAGGCCCTGGTCGTGCCCGCCGACATCACCACCGCCCAGGCCGCCGCGGAAGCGGTGGAACGGACCGTCGAAAACCTTGGCCGTCTGGACACACTGGTCAACAACGCCGGCCTCATGCTGCTCGGGCCCGCCCCCAGCGCGGACCTGGACGACTGGCGGCGCATGATCGACATCAACCTCATGGGCCTGATGTACACCGCCCACGCGGCCGTCCCCCACCTGGTCAAGGCCGCCGCCGAGGAGCCGCGTCAGGTCGCCGACATCGTCAACATCGGCTCGCTCGCAGGCCGCAACGCCTACGCCATGTCCGCCGTGTACAGCGCCACCAAGTTCGGCGTCGGCGCCTTCAGCGAGGCACTGCGTCAGGAACTGGCGCGCCAGCACGTCCGCGTTTCCGTCATCGAGCCGGGCAGCGTCGACACCGAACTGCGCACGCACAACCCGGCCGTCATCCAGCAGCACATCGTCGCCGCCCTGGGCGACATCGAGCGGCTGCAGAGCCAGGACATCGCCGACACCGTCGGCTACATCGTCACCCGCCCCCGGCACGTGGCCGTCGCCGAGTTGCTCGTACGCCCCACCGAGCAAGCCTGAACACCAAGTCCGTGGCCAACTCCGCGGCACACAAGGAGTCGTGATGGCGTCACGCTTTCCGACGGCTCCCTGCTCGTCGACGGCCGCACGGTCACCGGGTTCCCCACCGCGGAGGAGCGCGTCGCGATGGTGAAGAAGCGGGTGCCGTTCTGGTTGGAAGCGACGGCTGTACGCTCCCCGGCTCGTGGGCCGCTGCCGTCAAACTGTGCCGTCAAGAAAAAAGTCAGAGGCCCTGCGGAGTGATCCACAGGGCCTCTGACGTGCTACGCACTCGGCAGGATTCGAACCTACGACCTCCTGATCCGTAGCCCCTCCCGGGCATGGTCGGGGGCTCAACTGGCCACTCAGGCGCATGGAAGCGTGGAACCGCTTCAGACCCACTCCACCTCGGAGACGATCCGCGGAGCGCCTCCAGGGCCTGGCAACGGTGTCCGGGAGGACACCACCCGTACCGACGGGCGAGGGCGGGAAGCGGCGACCGCAGCCAGCGCAGCCGCCACCTCCTCCTCACTCACCCCCGCCAGCGCCTCAACCACCCGATCAAGTGCCTCGCTCGCGTCAGTGCGCGTGGCCACTCGCAGCGGGCGTCGGACCAGCGTTCTTGACCGTCAGAGGGAGCAACTTCTTGCCGGTCGGGCCGATTTGGATGGCCGTATCCATCTGAGGGCACACGCCGCAGTCGAAGCACGGAGTCCAGCGGCAGTCCTCGACCTCCGTTTCGTCCAGGGCGTCCTGCCAGTCCTCCCAGAGCCAGTCCTTGTCGAGGCCGGAGTCCAGGTGGTCCCAGGGGAGGACTTCCTCGTAGGTGCGCTCGCGGGTGGTGTACCAGTCGACGTCCACGCCGAAGGGGGCCAGTGCCTTGTCGGCGCACTGCATCCAGCGGTCGTAGGAGAAGTGCTCGCGCCAGCCGTCGAAACGGCCGCCGTCGTCGTACACCGCCCGGATGACCGCGCCGATGCGGCGGTCGCCCCTCGACAGCAGGCCTTCCACGATGCCGGGCTTGCCGTCGTGGTAGCGGAAGCCGATCGAGCGGCCGTACTTCTTGTCGCCGCGGATCTTGTCGCGGAGCTTCTCCAGGCGCGCGTCCGTCTCCTCCGCCGAGAGCTGCGGGGCCCACTGGAAGGGGGTGTGGGGCTTGGGGACGAAGCCGCCGATGGAGACCGTGCAGCGGATGTCGTTCGACTTCGACACCTCGCGGCCCTTCTGGATCACGTGGGTCGCCATGTCGGCGATCTGGAGGACGTCCTCGTCCGTCTCCGTCGGCAGGCCGCACATGAAGTACAGCTTCACCTGGCGCCAGCCGTTGCCGTAGGCGGTGGAGACCGTCCGGATGAGGTCCTCCTCCGAGACCATCTTGTTGATGACCTTGCGCATGCGCTCGGAGCCGCCCTCGGGGGCGAAGGTCAGGCCGGAGCGGCGGCCGTTGCGGGTCAGCTCGTTGGCCAGGTCGACGTTGAAGGCGTCGACGCGGGTGGAGGGGAGCGAGAGGCCGATCTTGTCTTCCTCGTAGCGGTCCGCCAGGCCCTTGGCGATGTCGCCGATCTCCGAGTGGTCCGCGGAGGACAGGGAGAGGAGGCCCACCTCTTCGAAGCCTGTCGCCTTCAGGCCCTTGTCGACCATGTCGCCGATGCCGGTGATGGAGCGCTCGCGGACCGGGCGGGTGATCATGCCGGCCTGGCAGAAGCGGCAGCCTCGCGTGCAGCCGCGGAAGATCTCCACCGACATGCGCTCGTGGACCGTCTCGGCCAGCGGGACGAGGGGCTGCTTGGGGTACGGCCACTCGTCCAGGTCCATGACCGTGTGCTTGGACACGCGCCACGGGACGCCCGAGCGGTTCGGGACCACGCGGGCGATACGGCCGTCCGAGAGGTACTCGACGTCGTAGAACGCCGGGATGTACACCCCGCCGGTCTTGGCGAGGCGGAGGAGGACCTCCTCACGGCCGCCGGGGCGGCCCTCCGCCTTCCACTCGCGGATGATCTTCGTCATGTCCAGCACGGCCTGCTCGCCGTCGCCGATGATCGCCGCGTCGATGAAGTCCGCGATCGGCTCCGGGTTGAAGGCGGCGTGGCCGCCGGCCAGCACGATCGGGTCGTCGATGCCCCTGTCCCTGGACTCCAGCGGAATGCCCGCCAGGTCCAGCGCCGTCAGCATGTTCGTGTAGCCCAGCTCCGTGGAGAAGGACAGGCCGAACACGTCGAAGGCCTTCACCGGGCGGTGCGTGTCCACGGTGAACTGCGGGACGTCGTGCTCACGCATCAGCGCCTCGAGGTCCGGCCACACGCTGTAGGTGCGCTCGGCGAGGACGCCCTCCTGCTCGTTGAGGACCTCGTAGAGGATCATGACGCCCTGGTTGGGCAGACCGACCTCGTACGCGTCCGGGTACATGAGCGCCCAGCGGACGTCGCACTCGTCCCAGTTCTTGACGGTGGAGTTGAGCTCTCCGCCGACGTACTGGATCGGCTTCTGCACGTGCGGCAGCAGGGATTCGAGCTGCGGGAACACCGACTCGACAGACATCGGGGGAACCTTCGTGAGCTGACAGGGGTGACCACCAAGCCTAACGCGCCCGGCGAACTCCCCCGTACGGCCGACCACCGGACCCCCCGGGGCTTGCCGCCGTACGCTCAGCCGGACGCCCCCTGCTTGCCCTCCTGCCACTCGACCTCCGCCCACAGGCCCGGCAGGTCCGTCTCGGCTTGGGCCGCTCGCTGCTCCTCCCTGCCGTAGAGGACGCCGTAGGTGAACGCGCTCTCGCCCGCCGCGTGGGCCACCGCGGACAGTTCGCGCAGGGTGTGGCGGGCCATGACGCTGTCCTGGTGGTCGCCGAGGAGGGTGGTCAGGGACTTCGTGGACTTGGTGAGGGAGCGGGCCGGGGAGCCCAGGGCCGGGGTGGCGGCCTCGGCGGCGTAGCGGGTGCGCTTGGCCTTCTTGCGGGCCTCGTGCAGGGCGAGGTCGCGGTCCTCGCCGGGGGGCAGCTCCAGGGCCTGGCCGACCAGGCCGGACAGCTTCGCCAGGTCCTTGCTGATGGCCTTGGCCAGTGCCTTCTCCGGTTTCCCCGCGGCAGCCTTGCGCAGGGGCGGGTCGGCGATCAGCCCGTCGAGGGTGTCGAGCAGGGCGAGGTGGCGGCGGGAGTCGAGGACGCCGGTGACGTGGTCGCGGGCGCTGCCGTGCCGGGCGCTCGCCCAGGCGGCCAGGCGGTCGTGGACGGGGCCGCTGACGAGGGTGGGCGGGAGGTCGTTCAGGGCGGTGGTGAGGCGTTCGGTGAGGACCTCGCGGTCGCGGTCCACGCCCAGCTCCCCGGCCAGCCACTTCAGCTCGGTGCCGATGGGGTCGGTGACGGTGCGGTCGAGGACCTTGCCGAAGGTGCGCAGGGTGCTGCGGGCCCGGCGGGTGGCGACGCGCATCTGGTGCACGGAGTCGGGTACGTCCCGGCGGGCGGCGGGGTCGAGGGCGACCAGCGCGTCCCGCTGGGCGCGGAGGTAGGCGAGGACGTGGTCGCCGGCGGTCTTCGGCTCGGGGAGTTCGGGGGTCTTCGGGCGGCCGGGGGCGGTCTGTTCCAGGGCCCGTGCCAGTTTCGACGGTGCCTCGGAGGGGCGTACGCCTGCCTTGCGCAGGCGTTTCTCCACCTTGTCGAGGAAGGCCGGGTCGCCCTCGTCGGCCAGCTCCACCTCGATCTCGGTCCACTGGGCGGCCCCGCCGCCTGCGGTGAGCCGCTCGGCGGTCACGGTGTCGACGCTCGCCTCGGCCAGCAGGGTGCCGTGGGCGTCGAGGAGGTGGCGCACGTCGCGGGCGGAGCGCAGCCGGACCAGGGGGATCAGCTCGGCGTCACGGACCCGGGAGCGCACGAGGGCGGCCAGTTCGTCGGGGATGGTGTCGGAGAGCGGCGCCCGGATCTCGTCGCGGACTCCGGGGGCGACCGGGATCTTCAGATGCCAGCCGGCGTCGGAGCCTCCGGTGCGGCGGCGCAGGGTGAGGGAGGCGGCGGCCAGGCGCAGGTCGGTGGTGTCGTAGTAGGTGGCGTCCAGTTCGACCAGGCCCTTGTCGAGCACGGCCGTGACTCCGCCGACGCCGGTCAGGTCGGGCAGCCCACTGTCGTCGGATTCGTACTTACGCTCGATCTCGCGTGTCGTATCCGCCATGGATTGAATCTAGTGGCTGTCGAGCCGGGAGGGCAGAGGTCACCCCGGGTGAATGGCGGGAAAACTCCCCCCAATCACCCGGTTAACGACCTCGCGAACCGCCTCAGGCCGACATCGGTCTCTGCACCTTGATCGACTGCAGCAGGCCTACTGCCACCCACACCGCGAACATGGACGAACCGCCGTAGGACACGAACGGCAGGGGCAGGCCGGTGACCGGCATGATGCCGAGGGTCATGCCGATGTTCTCGAAGGACTGGAAGGCGAACCAGGCCACGATCCCGGCGGCGACGATCGTGCCGTAGAGCTCGGTCGAGTCGCGGGCTATGCGGCAGGCGCGCCACAGGATGACGCCGATCAGGAAGATGATCAGGCCCGCGCCGAGGAAGCCCAGCTCCTCCCCCGCGACCGTGAAGACGAAGTCCGTCTGCTGCTCGGGGACGAACTGGCCGGTGGTCTGCGAGCCGTGGAAGAGGCCCGCGCCGGTCAGTCCGCCGGAGCCGATGGCGATGCGGGCCTGGTTGGTGTTGTAGCCGACGCCGGCCGGGTCGAGGTCCGGGTTGGCGAAGGCCGCGAAGCGGTTGATCTGGTACTCGTCCAGGATGTGCAGCTGCCAGATGGCGACGCAGCCGATCACGCCGGCGGTGAGCAGGCCGAAGACCCAGCGGTTGGAGGAGCCGGAGGCGAGCAGCACGCCCAGGATGATGGCCACCATGGCGAGCACCGAGCCGAGGTCGGGCATGAGCAGCAGGATCAGGATCGGTACGGCCGCGAGGCCGAGGGACTGCGCCACGGTCCGGTGATCCGGGTACGGCTTGTCTCCCGCGTCCACCCGCGTGGCCAGCATCATCGCCATGCCCAGGATGATCGTGACCTTGAGGAACTCGGCGGGCTGGATCGAGAAGCCGCCGATGACGATCCAGTTCCGCTGGCCGTTGATCGTGGCGCCGAGCGGGGTGAGGACCACCAGGGACAGCAGGACCGACAGGCCGTAGAGGATCGGCACGGCGTTGCGCAGGGCGCGGTGCCCGAGCCAGATCGTGCCGATCATCAGGGCGGCCCCGATGCCGAGGTTCATCAGGTGCCGGACGAGGAAGAAGTACGGGTCGCCCTGGTTGATCTCGGTGCGGTTGCGGGTCGCCGAGTACACCAGCAGGGAGCCGATCAGCGACAGCGCGACGGCGGCGAGCAGTATCGGCCAGTCGAGGCGGCGGGTCAGTGAGTCACGGGCGAAGATCCTGGTCCACCCGGCCCGCTCGGGCCCGTACCCGGAGACGGAGAAGCTGTTGCCAGTCATGCGAGCGTCCTCCGGCCGCCTCGGCCGCCCCGGCCGCGAGGCCGTCTGCGGGTGTCGCGGTTGCCGCCCGTGCCGGGCGAGGGCGTGGTGGCCGGGGTCTGCTGGTCGTCGGCCGCGTTGGTGTCGTCCGTCCCCGTCGCCTGGGCCTTCTCGTTGTCCTTCCCCGGGTCGCCGGTGATCTTCGGGGCGGCGATGGTGCCGTCCGTGCGGACCTTCGGCAGGTTCTTCTGCGGTTCGGGCAGCAGGGCCTTCTTGTTGTCGATGGAGCCGTCGCCCTGGACGCCGTAGAGCGCGCTGTAGATGTTGCGCACGGCCTCACCGGAGGCGCCGGAACCCGTACCGGCCTGGGCGATCGTCATGATCACCGTGTAGTCCTTGGAGTAGGTGGCCAGCCAGGAGGTGGTCTGCTTGCCGTAGACCTCGGCGGTACCGGTCTTGGCGTGCAGCGGGATCTTGTCCTGCGGCCAGCCGCCGAACTTCCAGGCGGCCGTACCGCGGGTGATGACGCCCGCGAAGGCGTCGTTCATGCCGTGGAGGGTGGCCTGGCTGACCGGCAGCCGGCCCCGCACCTTCGGCTTGATGGGCGTCACGGTCTTGCCGTCGGGGCTGATGATCGCCTTGCCGATGGTGGGCGCGTACATGGTGCCGCCGTTGGAGACGGCGCCGTAGATCACGGCCTCCTGGATCGGCGTGACGAGGGTGTCGCCCTGGCCGATGGAGTAGTTGATCTCGTCACCCTCGCGCATCCTGTTGCCTTCGAGGCAGTTCTCGTAGGCAATCCTCTCGACGTAGGAGCCGTCCTTCTTCCCGGACTTGCACCAGGCGTCCTTGTTGGCCTTCCAGTAGTCGAGCTTCCACTGGCGGTCGGGGACGCGGCCGGTGACCTCGTTGGGCAGGTCGACGCCGGTCTCCTTGCCCAGGCCGAACTGGTGGGCGGTCTTGAAGAACCAGTCCTTCGGCTGGCCCTTCTTCGGGTGGATGCCGCCGTCCCTCTTCCACTCCCGGTCCGCGAGACCGTAGAAGACGGTGTCGCAGGAGACCTCCAGGGCGCGCCCGAGGGAGATCGGGCCGAAGTTCTCGCCCTCGAAGTTCTTGAAGACCTGGCCGCCCACCGAGTACGAGCTGGTGCACGGGTAGCCGCCGTCCCACACATAGCCGGCCTGGACCGCGGCGGCCGTGGAGACCACCTTGAAGGTCGAGCCGGGCGCGGCCTGACCCTGTATGGCCCGGTTGAGCAGCGGGTAGTCGGAGTTCTTGCCGGTGAGGGCCTTGTAGTCCTTGGCGGAGATGCCGCCGACCCACACGTTCGGGTCGTAGGTCGGGGCCGAGGCCATGGCGACGATCCGGCCGGTCTTGGCCTCCATCACGACGACGGCGCCGGAGTCGGCCTTGTATTTCTCGCCGGTGACCTTGTCGAACTGCTGGCGGGCGACCTTCATCGCCTTGTCCAGTTCGTACTCGGCGACGCGCTGGACGCGGGAGTCGATGCTGGTGACCAGCTTGGAACCGGCCTCGGCCGGGTCCGCCTTGGCCTTGCCGATGACCCGGCCGAGGTTGTCGACCTCGTAGCGGGTGACGCCGGCCTTGCCGCGCAGCTGCTTGTCGTACTCCCGCTCCAGGCCGGAGCGGCCGACCATGTCGGAGCGCAGGAACGGCGAGTCGGTGTCCTTGGCCTTCTGGAGTTCGTCGTCGGTGACGGGCGAGAGGTAGCCGAGCACCTGGGCGGTGTTGGACTTGCCGGGGCCCGCGTAGCGGCGTACGGCCTCGGGCTCGGCGGTGATGCCGGGGAAGTCCTCGGAGCGCTCGCGGATCTGCAGGGCCTGCTTGGCGGTTGCCTTGTCGGTGATCGGGATCGGCTGGTACGGCGAGCCGTTCCAGCAGGGCTGCGGGGTCTTGGCGTCGCACAGCCGGACCTTCTGCCTGACCTCCTCGGTCTTCATGCCGAGGACGCCGGCCAGCTTGGCGAGGACGGCCTTGCCGCCGTCCCGCTGCTTGAGCAGGTCGGTGCGGGAGGCGGAGACCACCAGCCGGGTCTCGTTGTCGGCGAGGGGCACGCCGCGGGCGTCCAGGATGTCGCCGCGGACGGCGGGCTGGACGACCTGCTGGACGTGGTTGCCGGAGGCCTCCTTCTGGTACTCGGCGCCCTCCCGGATCTGCAGGTACCACAGCCGGCCGCCGAGCGTGCCGAGGAGGGAGAGGACGAGGATCTGGATCACGACGAGGCGCGTCTGGACCCGTGGGGTCCTTCCGGTCTCGGGAATGTTGGTCACTGTGGCTGTCTCCCCCTCTCAGTACGCGAACGTGAGTACGCGAACCGTGTGTGTGCGTACGCATGATGAACGGCCGGCCTGTGAGCCCGCGTTCCGCGAAAGCTGCCCCGTTCGGGTGAACTCTGCGCTGTTCACAGCCGCTTGACCCCCTTGATGCGGCCGACCCGGGCCGAGCGGGTGCGGGCCTTGGCCTTCAGCGCGCCGAGGCCGCCGCGCTGGGAGCCGATGCGCAGGCCGGTGCCGGAGGACTGCCAGCCCGAGGAGATGTCACCCGCCTTGGCGGCGGGGCCGGTCTCGGCCAGCGGGTTGTTGTCGGCGCGGCGGGCCAGCCACATGATCGCGGGGACCACGAACGGGGCGAGCAGCAGGTCGTACAGGGCGGCCGAGAACAGCAGGCCGGTCAGGCCGACATGGCGGGCGGCGGTGTCGCCGACGAGGGTGCCGACGCCCAGGTAGAGCAGGGTGGAGCCGATCGCGGCGGCGACCACGACGGCCATCGGGCCGGTCGCCGACTTCAGGCGGCCGTTCTCCGGTCTGATGAGCCCGGCGCCGTAGCCGATGACGCACAGCACGAGCGCGTAGCGGCCGGCCGCGTGGTCGGCGGGCGGGGCGAGGTCGGCGATGAGGCCCGCGCCGAAGCCGACGAGGGCGCCGCCGACGTGGCCGTACACCATGGCGAGGCCGAGGACGGTGAGCAGCAGCAGGTCGGGCACGGCGCCCGGCAGATGCAGCCGGGCGAGGACGCTGACCTGCACCACGAGGGCGACGACGACCAGCGCGGAGGAGAGCAGGATCCGGTTGAGGCGCATGAGGTGAAGAGCTCCTACTGCTGCTGTCCGTCGGCGGGTGCGTCGGCCGAGGGGGTGACCGTGACGGTCACCGTCGGCGTCGGGATCGGCTTGGGCTGGGCCGGGAGCACGGTGTCCCGCGGGTCCTTCTTCGGCGCCTCGACGACCACGCCGACGATGTCGAGCTTGGTGAAGCCGACGTACGGCGTGACGTAGAGGGTGCGGGTGAGGCCGCCGCCGGAGGGGTCGACTCGGGAGACCACACCGACCGGGACGCCGGGCACGAAGGGCTTGTCCGCCTCGGAGCCGAAGGTGACGAGCCGGTCGCCCTTCTTCACCTCGGCCTTGGCGTTGAGGAGTTCGACGCGCAGCGGGCGGTCGCCCTGCCCGGAGGCGAAGCCGAGTTCGTCGCTGCCCTCCAAGCGGGTGCCGACGGTGAAGTCGGGGTCGTTGGCGAGGAGCACGGTGGAGGTGTTCGGGCCGACGGTGGTGACGCGGCCGACCAGCCCGTCGCCGTTGAGTACGGTCATGTCGCGCTTGATGCCGTCGTCGGCGCCGGCGTCGATGGTGATGGTCCAGGAGAAGCCCTGCGCCGACCCTATGGCGATGACCTGGGCGCCCTTGATGCCGTACTGGCCCTCGCCCGAGATCTTCAGCATCTTGTCGAGCTGCTTGAGGCGGCTGCGGTTGCGGTCGTCGCTGCCGAGCTTCGCCTTGAGGGCCGCGTTCTCCTTCTCCAGCGCGGCAAGCCGGTTGTGGCGGCTGCCGGAGTCACGGATGGCGGAGACGGCGTTGCCGACCGGCTCGACCGCCGATGACAGCCCGTTCTCGATCGGGCCGAACACCGCGGCGGCGGCCTGCCGGGCACCGTCGACAGGGGAGTTCCGGCCCCCTCGGATGTCCACCGTGATCAGCGCGAACGCGATGGCGATCAGCAGGACCAGGAGCAGCCGGCTCTCTTTCGTGTCCCTCACGTGCGGCGGCCGTGCCCTTCCTCAAGTAGGAATTCGGGGACCCCCCGACGGTGCCGTCGGTGAAGCATCAACCCATGGGGTCCATTTGTGGGAGCTTATGCCTCTATATCAACGTCTACATCAACGATCCGCCGCACGAGAGGAGAACGTCTCGTACGGCGGAATCGGCGTCACGTCACCGGCGCGGCTGGGCGTCCAGGACCTGCTGGAGCGCCTCGAACTCCTCGACGCACTTTCCGGAGCCGAGCGCCACGCTGTCCAGCGGGTCCTCGGCGATGTGGATCGGCATGCCGGTCTCCCGCCGCAGGCGCTCGTCCAGGCCGCGCAGCAGCGCCCCGCCGCCGGTCAGAACGATTCCTCTGTCCATGATGTCGCCGGACAGCTCCGGCGGGCACTTGTCGAGCGTCGTCTTCACGGCGTCGACGATCGCGTTGACCGGCTCCTCGATCGCCTTGCGGACTTCGGCGGCCGAGATGACGACGGTCTTCGGCAGTCCGGACACCAGGTCCCGGCCACGGATTTCGGTGTGCTCGTCGGAGTCGAGGTCGTACGCCGAACCGATCGTGATCTTGATCTGCTCGGCCGTCCGCTCACCCAGCAGAAGGCTGTACTCCTTCTTGATGTGCTGGATGATCGCGTTGTCCAGTTCGTCGCCCGCGACACGGATGGACTGGGCGGTGACGATGCCGCCGAGCGAGATGACCGCGACCTCCGTGGTGCCGCCGCCGATGTCCACCACCATGTTGCCCGTGGCCTCGTGGACCGGCAGCCCGGAGCCGATGGCGGCGGCCATGGGCTCCTCGATGATGTGCACCTGGCGGGCGCCGGCCTGGGTGGACGCCTCGATGACGGCGCGGCGCTCGACGCCCGTGATGCCCGAGGGCACACAGACGACCACGCGCGGCCGGGCGAGATAGCGCCGCTTGTGGATCTTCAGGATGAAGTAGCGGAGCATCCGCTCGGTGATCTCGAAGTCGGCGATCACGCCGTCCTTCAGTGGACGCACGGCGACGATGTTGCCCGGCGTCCGGCCGATCATCTTCTTCGCTTCGGCACCGACCGCGAGGATGCCACCAGTGTTGGTGTTGATCGCGACCACGGACGGCTCGTTGAGTACGATCCCGCGACCCCTGACGTACACCAGCGTGTTGGCGGTCCCGAGGTCGACAGCCATGTCACGGCCGATGAACGACATTGAGTTCCCCATCAGGATTCGTCTGGCCTTCCCACGAGCTTTTGAGGGCTTTTCAGGTTGGCGAGGTGGGTGCTGTGACGTGAAGGCTTCCATGGTAGACGCGCCTGCACGGACACTGCGCGAGGGTCTTCGCCATTGTCAGCAGATGACGAGCCGCCTCGCTTGTGGAGACGGTCCATCGGTGGCACGCGTTCCCCCGATCGGCAACGCATATGCCAAAGGACGGCCGAAAATGTACGGCCGTCCCTGGCGGCGGTCCCCCGAGGACCCCCGGCGGAGCTGATGCCCCGTCAGAAAATTTATCCGAATATCAGCGCGACGTCGCCGTTCAGGCACGGCCCGGGAAGAAGATCTTCACCTCGCGCTCGGCGGACTCCTCGGAGTCGGAGGCGTGGATCAGGTTCTCCCGGACGATGACGCCGAAGTCACCGCGGATGGAGCCGGGGACGGCGGCGATCGGGTCGGTGGGGCCGGCCAGCTGGCGCACGCCCTCGATGACCCGCTCGCCCTCCACGATCAGCGCGACGACCGGACCCGAGGCCATGAACTCGACCAGCGGCTCGTAGAAGGGCTTGCCGACGTGCTCGCCGTAGTGCTGCTCCAGCGTTCCCTGGTCCAGGGTGCGCAGCTCCAGCGCGGTGATCTGCCAGCCGGCCTTGCGCTCGATACGGCTGATGATCTCGCCGGTCAGGCCGCGACGGACGGCGTCGGGCTTGAGCAGGACGAGGGTGCGCTGGCTCACGGGGTGACTCCTTCTGACTGACGTGTGCGGTGGGACGAGGTTACAGGGCGTGTCCGGGAGCCCGTTACGCAGCGTCAGGTGCGGAGGAGCCCGCCGCCTCGGCCTCGGCCTGGGCGGCGAACCGGGCCTTGGCCTCGTCCACCTTCCTGCCGAAGTGCACCGACGCCCACCACAGCCCCGCGAACACCACGCCGAGGAAGAACATGGTCGGGACGGCGAAGCCGGAGGCGATCAGGCCGAGTTGCAGCACCCAGCCGAGGGCGACGCCGCCCGGCCGGGTCACCATGCCGCACAGCAGCACGGACAGCACCATGGCGATACCGCTGACCAGCCACACCATGGACACCGACAGGTCCGGGTCCTTCATGGCCACCAGACCGGCGAAGCCGATGACGAAGAACTCGCCGATCAGCGTCGATGAGCAGAGCACACGCACGACGGACCCCTCAGCCCTTTCCCAGAAGCAGGCGGGCCTCGCCCACCGTGATGACCGAGCCGGTGACCAGCACCCCGCCGCCCGCGAACTCGCCCTCCTCCTCGGCCAGCGTGATCGCGGCCTCCAGTGCGTCCGGCAGCCGCGGCTCGACCTGGACCCGCTCCTCGCCGAACACCTCGACGGCGATCGCGGCCAGCTCGTCCGCGTCCATGGCGCGGTCGCTGGAGTTCCGGGTGACGACGACCTCGGCGAAGATCGGCTCGAAGGCCTCCAGCACCTCCCGGACGTTCTTGTCGCCGCTCGCGCCGACCACGCCGATCAGCCGGCTGAAGTCGAAGGCCTCCTGCACCGCCTCCGCGGTCACCCGCGCGCCCGCCGGGTTGTGCGCGGCGTCCAGGATCACCGTGGGTGAGTGCCGTACGACCTCCATCCGGCCCGGCGAGGAGACGGTCGCGAAGGCCCTGCGGACGACGTCGATGTCCAGCGGCTCCGAGCGCTGCGCGCCGACGCCGAAGAACGCCTCGACGGCGGCGAGCGCCACGGCCGCGTTGTGCGCCTGGTGGGCGCCGTGCAGCGGCAGGTACACCTCGGGGTACTCGCCGCCGAGACCGCGCAGCGTGATCAGCTGCCCGCCGACGGCCACCTGCCGGGCGACGACCCCGAACTCCAGACCCTCCCGGGCCACGGTCGCGTCGACCTCGACCGCCTTCTTCAGCAGCACCTGCGCCGCCTCCACCGGCTGCTGCGCCAGGATGACGGTCGCGCCCTGCTTGATGATCCCGGCCTTCTCGGCGGCGATCTCCGCGTGCGACTCGCCGAGCCGGTCGGTGTGGTCCAGGTCGATCGGGGTGACCACGGCGACATCGGCGTCGATCACGTTGGTGGCGTCCCAGGAGCCGCCCATGCCCACCTCGACGACGGCGACGTCCACCGGCGCGTCCGCGAAGGCGGCGTACGCCATGCCGGTGAGCACCTCGAAGAAGGAGAGCCGGTACTCCTGGGAGGCGTCGACCATCTCGACGTACGGCTTGATGTCGTTGTACGCCTCGATGAACCGCTCGGCGGACATCGGAGCGCCGTCCAGGCTGATCCGCTCGGTGATCAACTGCACGTGCGGGCTGGTGTAGCGGCCGGTGCGCAGCTCGAAGGAGCCGAGCAGGGCCTCGATCATGCGGGCGGTGGAGGTCTTGCCGTTGGTGCCGGTGATGTGGAGGGAGGGGTACGAGCGCTGCGGCTCGCCCAGCAGGTCCGTCAGCGCAGCGATACGGCTGACCGACGGCTCCAGCTTGGTCTCGCCCCAGCGGGCCGCCAGCTCCGCCTCGACCTCGCGCAGGGCCTTGTCGACCTCGGGGTCTTCGGGGCGCCCGGGTACGTCGGCCTGCGGCAGGCCGCCCTGGGTACGCAGGGTGCGGCTGCCGGCCTCGATCACCGCGAGGTCGGGGTCGCGGGTGGCTTCGGCTTCGATCATCTCGTCGAAGCTGTCGAGGGGGTCTGGCTGGTCGTCGTGGTCGCTCACAGGGTCAGTCTACGGAGCGCGCGGGGGCTTGGCGGCGCCGGTCTGGGGTGGCTTCCGCACGGGCAAGCGAAAGGCCCCCGGTGCGTGACAGCTCCGGGGGCCTTCAGCAGCGTCGAACGACTTACGCCTGCGGCAGTCGGTCCAGCTGGGACTGGATGCGGGCGATGTCCTCGTCCGCCTTGGCCAGGCGCGTGCGGATCTTGTCGACCACCTGGTCCGGGGCCTTCGCGAGGAACGCCTCGTTGCCGAGCTTGGCCGTGGCCTGGGCCTTCTCCTTCTCGGCCGCCGCGAGGTCCTTCGCGAGGCGCTTGCGCTCCGCCGCGACGTCGATCGTGCCGGAGAGGTCCAGCGCCACCTCGGCGCCCGCGACCGGGAGGGTCGCCGTGGCCGTGAAGGACTCGCCCTCCGGCTGGAGGCGCAGCAGCTGGCGGATGGCCGCCTCGTGCGGGGCCAGCGCCGTACCGTCCAGCGTCAGGCGGGCCGGGACACGCTGGCCGGGCTGCAGGCCCTGGTCGGCGCGGAAACGGCGGACCTCGGTGATGACGGACTGGAGCGACTCGATCTCCCGCTCGGCGTCGGCGTCACGGAAGCCACTGTCCTTCGGCCAGTCGGCGATGACGAGCGACTCGCCGCCCGTCAGCGTCGTCCACAGGGTCTCCGTGACGAACGGGACCACAGGGTGCAGCAGCTTCAGGGTGACGTCGAGGACCTCGCCGAGGACCCGCTGGGAGACCTCGGCCGCCTCGCCGCCCGCCTGGAACGTCGTCTTGGACAGCTCGACGTACCAGTCGAAGACCTCGTCCCACGCGAAGTGGAAGAGGGCGTCGGAGAGCTTGGCGAACTGGAAGTCGTCGTAGTACGCGTCGACTTCGGCGATCACCGAGTTGAGCCGGGAGAGGATCCAGCGGTCCGTCGCCGACATCTTCGAGGCGTCGGGCAGCGGGCCTTCCACCGTCGCGCCGTTCATCAGCGCGAAGCGGGTCGCGTTCCAGATCTTGTTGGCGAAGTTACGGGAACCCTGGACCCAGTCCTCACCGATCGGGACGTCGACGCCGGGGTTGGCGCCGCGGGCGAGGGTGAAGCGGAGGGCGTCGGAGCCGTACTTGTCCATCCAGTCCAGCGGGTTGACCGCGTTGCCGAAGGACTTCGACATCTTCTTGCCGAACTGGTCGCGGACCATGCCGTGCAGGGCGATGGTGTGGAACGGCGGGGTGCCGTCCATCGCGTACAGGCCGAACATCATCATCCGGGCGACCCAGAAGAAGAGGATGTCGTAGCCGGTGACCAGGACGGAGTTCGGGTAGAACTTCGCGAGCGAGTCGGTCTGCTCGGGCCAGCCCAGGGTGGAGAAGGGCCACAGGCCGGAGGAGAACCAGGTGTCGAGGACGTCGGTGTCCTGGTGCCAGCCCTCGCCGGACGGCGGCTCCTCGTTCGGGCCGACGCAGACGACCTCGCCGTTCGGGCCGTACCAGACCGGGATGCGGTGGCCCCACCACAACTGCCGCGAGATGCACCAGTCGTGGAGGTTGTCGACCCAGTCGAAGTACCGCTTCTCCATCTCCTGCGGATGGATCTTGACCTTGCCGTCGCGGACGGCGTCACCGGCGGCCTTGGCCAGCGGGCCGACCTTGACCCACCACTGCATGGACAGGCGCGGCTCGATGGTGGTCTTGCAGCGCGAGCAGTGGCCGACGGAGTGGACGTACGGCCGCTTCTCGGTGACGATCCGGCCCTCGGCGCGCAGCGCGGCGACGATGGCGGAGCGGGCCTCCAGGCGGTCCAGGCCCTGGAAGGGGCCGTGGGCCGTGATGACCGCGTGCTCGTCCATGATCGTGATGGACGGCAGGTCGTGACGCTGGCCGATCTCGAAGTCGTTCGGGTCGTGGGCCGGGGTCACCTTGACGGCGCCGGTGCCGAACTCGGGGTCGACGTGGGTGTCGGCGACGACCGGGATGGAACGGTCGGTCAGCGGGAGCCTGATGAGCTTGCCGACGAGGTGCTTGTAGCGCTCGTCGTCCGGGTGGACGGCGACGGCGGTGTCGCCGAGCATCGTCTCGGCACGGGTGGTGGCGACGACGATGGCGTCGTCCCCCTCCCCGTACTTCATGGAGACCAGCTCGCCGTCGTCGTCCTGGTACTCGACCTCGATGTCCGAGATCGCCGTCAGACAGCGGGGGCACCAGTTGATGATGCGCTCGGCGCGGTAGATCAGCTCGTCGTCGTAGAGCCGCTTGAAGATGGTCTGGACGGCCTGGGAGAGGCCCTCGTCCATCGTGAAGCGCTCGCGCGACCAGGCGACGCCGTCACCCAGACGGCGCATCTGCCCGCTGATCTGGCCGCCGGACTCGGCCTTCCACTGCCAGACGCGCTCGACGAAGGCCTCGCGACCCAGGTCGTGCCGGGACTTGCCTTCCTTGCCCAGCTCGCGCTCGACGACGTTCTGGGTGGCGATGCCGGCGTGGTCCATGCCGGGCTGCCACAGGGTCTCGTAGCCCTGCATGCGCTTACGGCGGGTCAGGGCGTCGATGAGCGTGTGCTCGAAGGCGTGGCCCAGGTGGAGGCTGCCGGTGACGTTGGGCGGCGGGATGACGACGGTGTACGGCGGCTTGTCGCTCTTCGCGTCCGCCTCGAAGTAACCGCGCTCTACCCAGCGCTCGTACAGCGGCCCCTCTACATCGGCCGGCGCGTACTGGGTCGGCAGTTCGTTGTCGGGCGCGGGTGGCTGCTGCTGAGCGTTCTCGGTCACGGGGGCCAGTTTAGGGGTGTCACGGGGTGGTCCCGAAACGCGTTTGTTCTGTAACGGTGCCGCCCCCGGTGGCGTGGGGTTCCCGGGCTTGGTCCAGGATGTCTGGAACACATAAGCATCTGGAGGGGAACCCAGAAATGAGCTACAACCAGCCGGGCCCGTACGGCGGGCCGCCCCAGCAGCCGGGTCCGTACGGCCAGCCGGGGCAGCCGGGTCCGTACGGCCAGCCGGGCCCCTACGGCCAGCAGCCGCAGGCGCCCCAGCCCGGCTACGGCTACCCCCAGCAGGCCCCTCCGGCCCAGCAGCCCGGCTACGGCTACCCGCAGCAGGGCGGCATGCCCCCGCAGCCGAACCCCTACGGCCAGCAGGCCCCTTACGGCCAGCAGCCCTACGGCATGGCGCAGCCGCCGGCCCCGGCCGGTGGCAAGAAGAAGACGGGCCTGATCATCGGCGCGGTGGCCGTGGTGGCCGCCGTGGCGGTGGGCGCGGCCTTGCTGCTCAACGGCGGCAGCGGCAGCAGCGGCGTGGCGGACGATGGCCCGCACAAGCTGACGGCTCCGGAGACGGTGATCAACGGCACCTACACGAAGGATGCGAACTCGGGGTCCGGCAGCGAGGTCACCTCGTCCGACCTCAAGGACTTCGAGAAGGCCGGCGTCAAGAACCCGCAGGGTGCCGGCGGCACCTACAAGAACGGCAAGGGGCTCACCGCGAAGGGATTCACCTTCAGCGGTGTCTACGGCACGATCGACGATCCCGAAGCGGTCCTGGACGCCGTGTTCGCCAAGGCCAAGACAGAGTCCGAAAAGGACCAGAGCGACTCGGACCTGAAGGGCAAACTGCTCGGCAGCCCCGAGACGGTCAACCCGTCGGGCTTCTCCGGCGGCATCATGAAGTGCCAGGTGATTCAGCTCGACAACACCAGCTCCTCGTCGTCGTCCAGCGGAGCGGCGAAGACGGTCAAGGTGCCGGTCTGCATCTGGGCCGACCACAGCACGATCGCCCGGGTGACGGCGTTCAGCGTCGCCATGCTTGCCTCCGGTGACGGCGGCACGATCAACGACACGGCGGACCTGGCGGCCAAGCTGCGCAACGACGTCCGCGTCAAGGCTTGACGTTCCCTGTCACAGCACTGCCTCAATGCTGAAGGCGACTCGGTGACGACACCGAGTCGCCTTCGCTTTCGTCAGGTTCGGGTGCACGCCTCCTGCGCAACACCGGCGCGCTCCACACGCACCCTGGCTAGCGCTTGCCGGTGACGCCACGACGAGCCGGTCACCCGTAGGCCGATATGCCGGTGGGCAGACACCCAAGGGTGCCTGCCCACCAACTTCGAGATGCTCAGGCCGTCTTCTGCTCGCCCGTCCCCCGCCCCCGCGCGTCACGCGGGATCAGGGTCGGGTTCACGTTCGAGTGGACGACGTCTGCCGTGATGACGACTCGGGCCACGTCCTTGCGGGACGGGACCTCGTACATCACGGACATGAGGACTTCCTCCATGATGGCGCGCAGGCCGCGGGCGCCGGTCTGGCGGAGGATGGCCTGGTCGGCGATGGCCTCCAGGGCCTCGCGCTCGAAGTCCAGTTCCACGCCGTCGAGTTCGAAGAGGCGCTGGTACTGCTTGACGAGCGCGTTGCGGGGCTCGACCAGGATCTGGAGGAGGGCCTCGCGGTCGAGGTTGTGGACCGAGGTGATGACCGGCAGACGGCCGATGAACTCGGGGATCATGCCGAACTTGACCAGGTCCTCCGGCATGACGTCCTCGAAGACGTCCTTGGACGCCAGCTCGCGCTTGGAGCGGATCGTGGCACCGAAGCCGATGCCCTTCGCACCCGCGCGCGCCTCGATGATCTTCTCCAGGCCGGCGAAGGCACCGCCCACGATGAACAGCACGTTCGTCGTGTCGATCTGGATGAACTCCTGGTGCGGGTGCTTGCGGCCGCCCTGCGGCGGGACCGAGGCCGTCGTCCCTTCGAGGATCTTCAGCAGCGCCTGCTGGACGCCCTCGCCGGAGACGTCCCGGGTGATCGACGGGTTCTCGCTCTTGCGGGCCACCTTGTCGATCTCGTCGATGTAGATGATGCCCGTCTCGGCCTTCTTGACGTCGTAGTCCGCCGCCTGGATGAGCTTCAGGAGGATGTTCTCGACGTCCTCGCCGACATAGCCCGCCTCCGTGAGAGCGGTCGCGTCGGCGATGGCGAAGGGCACGTTCAGCATGCGCGCCAGGGTCTGCGCGAGGAGGGTCTTGCCGGAGCCCGTCGGGCCGAGCAGGAGGATGTTGGACTTCGCCAACTCGATCCCGTCGTCACGGCCGTTGGCGCCGCTGTTCTCGCCCGCCTGGACCCGCTTGTAGTGGTTGTAGACGGCGACGGAGAGCGCCTTCTTGGCCGCTTCCTGGCCGACGACGTACCCCTCCAGGAACTCGTAGATCTCGCGGGGCTTGGGGAGTTCCTCCCAGCGCACCTCGCTCGTCTCGGCGAGTTCCTCCTCGATGATCTCGTTGCAGAGATCGATGCACTCGTCGCAGATGTACACACCGGGCCCTGCGATGAGCTTCTTGACCTGCTTCTGGCTCTTGCCGCAGAACGAGCACTTGAGCAGATCGCCGCCGTCACCGATGCGTGCCACGGTGTGCTTCCCCTTCGCCTGGGAGACGCCCGGACGCTTTCGAGTCCAGCGGCTCCTGGTGCTGCCTTATGTCCGACGGTACCTTGCCGGGCCCGGTGTTCGGGCCCCCCTTGGCACGGTTCACTTTGACGTGCGCCACGCCAAGGGGGGCACAGAATATGCCGTTCCGGGTCAGCGGACCGATGCGTTGTTCATCTTCCGGGTGGAAATGATCTGGTCGACGATGCCGTACTCCAGCGCCTCCTCGGCCGTGAGGATCTTGTCGCGCTCGATGTCCTCGCGGACCTTCTCGATCGGCCGGCCGGTGTGCTTGGACAGCATGTCCTCCAGCTGCGTCCGCATCCGGGTGAACTCGTTGGCGATGATCTCCAGGTCGGAGAGCTGGCCGCGGCCGGTGGAGCCGGCCGGCTGGTGGATCAGCACGCGGGAGTTCGGCAGCGCCATGCGCTTGCCGGGCGTACCGGCGGCGAGCAGGATGGCCGCGGCGGAGGCCGCCTGGCCCATGCACACCGTCTGGATGTCGGGCTTCACGAACTGCATCGTGTCGTAGATCGCCGTCAGGGCGGTCATGTCGCCGCCCGGGCTGTTGATGTAGATCGAGATGTCCCGGTCGGGGTCCATCGACTCCAGGCACAGCAGCTGCGCCATGACGTCGTTGGCGGAGGCGTCGTCGATCTGGACGCCGAGGAAGATCACGCGCTCCTCGAAGAGCTTCGCGTACGGGTCGTACTCG
This sequence comes from Streptomyces sp. NPDC002671, assembly GCF_053592475.1. Classification (NCBI taxonomy): domain Bacteria; kingdom Bacillati; phylum Actinomycetota; class Actinomycetes; order Kitasatosporales; family Streptomycetaceae; genus Streptomyces; species Streptomyces sp. NPDC002671. The sequence continues at coordinate 3,144 of NZ_JBSFVU010000022.1, read as the reverse complement.
CGGATGCCCTGGGAGGTGCGCTCGACGAAGCGCGGGATGACGTAGCGGCTCTCGGGGCGGGGCCCTTCGTACATGCCGCTGGCGGCGCCGGGGAAGTTGCTCATGGGGTGTTCACCGTCCTGGTGGCGTTCTGGGAGCTGGGGTCGTGGCGGTGCCTGGCGCGGCCGGGCCGGTCAGGCATCAGGCACCGGTGCCGCCGCCTCCCGGAACACCCGAGGCGTGCGTGATGATCTCGTCAATGAGACCGTACTCCTTGGCCTCTGCCGGGGTGAACCAGCGGTCGCGGTCACCGTCGCGGATGATCGTCTCGACGGTCTGGCCGGAGTGCTGCGCGGTCAGCTCGGACATGCGCACCTTGGTGCGCATCAGGTACTCGGCCTGGATCCTGATGTCCGAGACGGTGCCGCCGAGGCCCGCGGAGCCCTGGTGCATCATGATGTCGGCGTGCGGCAGCGCGAAGCGCTTGCCCGGTGCACCGCCGGTGAGCAGGAACTGGCCCATCGAGGCCGCCATGCCCATGGCGATCGTGACCACGTCGTTCGGGATGTACTGCATGGTGTCGTAGATCGCCATGCCGGCCGTCACCGAGCCGCCGGGGCTGTTGATGTAGAGGTAGATGTCCTTGTCGGGGTCGGCGGCAAGGAGGAGCAGCTGCGCGGTGATCTTGTTCGCGATGTCGTCGTCGACCTGCTGACCGAGGAAGATGATCCGCTCGTTGAGCAGCCGGTTGTAGACCTGGTCGCCGAGGCCACCACCGATGGAAGGCTCGCCGGCGGCGGAGGGCATCAGATTCGTCACGTATCCACCTGCTCGTCTTACGACGGCGCCGGGCCGTCTCACGTGTTCCCTGCGGGGTCCTGCCGGGGGCTTCAGGAGACTCCCCTGCCCCCGTATTCATGGACCCTAACGCGCAGGTCCCTTCGGGGAATCCCGGAGATGGGGGTGTTCGCCGGGGGCGTAGAGGCTCTGCCTGGGGCATAACGGCTGCGCCGGGGCCGGATGTGGCGAACGGGCCCCTGGGAAAGTCCCCAGGGGCCCGTGTACGTCGTCAGAGGTACCGTACGGCCGCTCAGGCCTCCGGCTGCTCCTCGGCGGCCTCGGCGGCCTCGACCGTCTCGATGGCGGCCTCGGCCTCGTCCTCGTCGTCCAGGTCGATGACCTCGCCGTTGGTGTCCTTCACCGTGGCGGCCTCGACCACGACGGCCAGGGCCTTGCCGCGGGCGACCTCGCCGACGAGGAGCGGCACCTGGCCACCCTCGACGACGGCCTGGGCGAACTGGTCGGGGGACATGCCGGAGGAGGCCGCACGCCGCATGAGGTGCTCGGTGAGCTCCTCCTGGTTGACGTTGAGCTGCTCCTTCTTGACCAGCTCGTCCAGGACGAACTGGGTCTTGATGCCCTTGACCGCGGCCTCGCGGGTCTCGGTGTCGAACTCCTCGGCGGTCTTGCCCTGGATCTCCAGGTACTTGTCGAGGGTCAGACCCATCTGGCCGAGCTGGTGGTGCTCCAGGTTGTGCTTGCGGGTGTTGATCTCGTCCTCGAGCAGCTTCTCGGGGACCGGGACCTCGACCAGCTCGAGGAGCTTCTCCAGGACGCGCTCCTGGGCCTGCGTGGCCTGGTCGAACTGCTTCATGTTGGCCAGGCGCTTGCGGCTGTCGGCCTTCAGCTCGTCCAGGGTGTCGAACTCGGAGGCGAGCTGCGCGAACTCGTCGTCCAGCTCCGGCAGCTCACGCGCGGCGACCTGGGTGACCTTGACGGTGACCTCGGCCTCCTTGCCCGCGGCGGAGCCGCCCTTCAGCTCGGAGGTGAAGGTGGCCTCGCCACCGGCCTCCAGGCCCTTCACGGCGTCGTCGATGCCGTCCAGCAGCTCACCGGAGCCGATGGTGTAGGAGACGCCGTTGGCGACGCCGTCCTCGAGGACCTCGCCGTCGACCTTGGCCTCCAGGTCGATGGTGACGACGTCGCCGTCCTCGGCAGCACGCTCGACCGGGGAGGTGGAGGCGAAGCGCTCGCGCAGCTGCTCGACCGACTTCTCGACGTCCTCGTCGGTGACCTCGACGGCGTCGACCTCGACCTCGATGCCGGAGTAGTCCGGGATCTCGATGGCCGGGCGGACGTCGACCTCGGCGGTGAAGTTCAGCGTCTCGCCGTCCTTCAGCTCGGTGATGTCGACCTCGGGCTGGCCCAGCGGGCTCAGCTCGGCCTCGTTGACCGCTTCGGTGTAGAACTTCGGGAGCGCGTCGTTGACGGCCTCCTCGAGGACCGCACCGCGGCCGAACCGCTGGTCGATGACGCGGGCCGGGATCTTGCCCTTACGGAAGCCCTTCACCGTGACCTGCTGGTTGATCTTCTGGTACGCCGCGTCGAGGCTGTCCTTGAGCTCCTCGAAGGGCACCTCGACAGTGAGCCGAACCCGGGTCGGGTTCAGGGTCTCCACGGCGCTCTTCACGGTTCGGTCTCCTTGTGGCTGACTTCTCGGGTTCCGCCGGGACCTGACAGGCCCGGCCGATTTAGCCGCCCGGAGGAGTTCGTAGGCCCTGGGGCCGGGACACACGGGCGCGCAGTCTGCATAGTAACCGCAGCCGCGGGACGCCCCAAAAGGCGATCATCACAGCGACGTGAGCCGGTGGTCGGGGTGGCGGGATTTGAACCCACGGCCTTCCGCTCCCAAAGCGGACGCGCTACCAAGCTGCGCCACACCCCGTCTGGTGCGAGACGTAGGGTACATGGCCCGGCCGGGTACGGCGGCCGCTTTATCCGGTGCATGTGCGCGTGGCATCGCCGCAGAACAACACGTTGGCCTCCACGGCGGGCGACCCGCTACGATGCACTCCAGTGCCGCAGTCACCGACCTGCGGCTCACTGCTGCGGGCGTAGCTCAATGGTAGAGCCCTAGTCTTCCAAACTAGCTACGCGGGTTCGATTCCCGTCGCCCGCTCTGTACGCCGAAGGCCCAGGCGAGAGGTCGTTTTCCTCTCCCTGGGCCTTCAGTCGTTCCCGGGGCCGTTCAGCCCTCCGTGTCCCCCCTGTGCTGATAGATCAGCGCCGCTGTCGGCGGCGGCTGAACCGTGACCCAGTTTGGGCGGGTCAAAAGTGACCCAGGTGTCTTCTGTTTCGTGTGTTCAGCAGTCGTTGTCTTGGGTG